>NZ_JBFUIW010000018.1:0-78245 GCF_056401675.1 Phenylobacterium sp. P4_E10
GCGCGCCACCTCCCCCAAAGGGGGAGGAACTGAGAATGGAGATGCTCCCCCACTGGGGGAGCTGTCAGCCGGATGGCTGACTGAGGGGGACTTCGACCTCCGCCGCATGCCCCCTCCGTCTCGATGCTGCGCATCGATCCACCTCCCCCAAGAGGGGAGGATCTGGGGTCAGCCCTTGCGGAACAGCCACCAGGTGGCGTCGTCGAGCTGGGTGGCGCGCTTCCAGAAGAAGCCGTAGTCGACCAGCTGCAGGTCCGGGAAGCGGTCCATGTAGAGGCCGCCGAAGTCGTTCTTGAACAGCAGGCCTTCCTGACCGCGATAGCTGATGCTCTCCGCCCGCGGCGAGAAGTACTCCGAGCACAGCACGTATTTCGAGGAGACCCGATAGATCTCGTCCATGGTCGCTTCCAGCTGCGACGGGTCGACGTGGATCAGCACGCCCGAGGTGAACGACATCTCCACCGCGCCGTCGGCCACCGGGATGGTGTCGCCGAACCCGGCATAGAGCCGTTCCGGCGGCAGCACCTTGTCAGCCAGCACCCGGGCGCGGGCGGCGGGGTTGGGCTCGATCGCCGACAGCTCGGCGTCGATCAGACGCGGCAAGGCCCGCAGGTTGAGGCCGAGATTGCAGCCGACCTCGAGGATCGATTTCGGCGGGTCGCCCTGAAAGGCCTGGGTGATCCGCGCCCACATCGCCGTACGGATGCGCAGCACGTCCTCGGAAGCGACGTTGCGCGCGGTGTATTCGGCGCCGAAGTCACCCGCCCAGGCGGATTTCGGGTCGGCCAAGGTATCAGTCATGGGGGGTCCTAGAGGTCTGGTTCGAAATGGGAGAAGGGCAGCGCCCGGATGTCGTCGGAGGTGAAGGCGGGCCTGGTCGGATAGAGGGCGGCGTAGACCCGCTCCACGAAGGCGAAATCCTCGGGCGTGTCGACGGTCCAGCGCAGCGGGCTTTCGTCGCGGTCCTGGACCAGCTCGCCCTGGCTGAAGCCGCGCTCCGGGTATCGATAGAGAAACGGGGTCACGTGCTCGCGGTCATAGGGGTCGGTGGCCTCGCGCCCGGCGAGCAGCAGCCGCTGCGCGTCGAACACCTCGACGTCCAGGCCGCGCGGATAGGTCCGCCGCCGGCCGTTGGAGCAGTAGTCGACCGCCAACTCGGCCTGCATGCGCACGCAGTCGTCGATCACCCCGGGATCGGCCAGCGGGCAGTCGGCGGTCAGTCGCACCACCTGGCCGCTGACCCCCAGCGCCTGGATGGCGCCGACATAGCGGCCGAGCACGTCGTGCAGCGAGCCGCGGAACGTCTCGATGCCGATCTCGCAGAGGAAGTCCGCCAGCACGTCGTCGGAGGGGTCGTCGCTGGTCGCCACGACCAGGCGATCCAAGGTCGCAGAGCGGCGCAGGCGCTCGATCTGACGCTCGACCATCGGCCGCCCCGCCAGCGGCTTCAACACCTTGCCCGGCAGCCGCGAAGAACTCATCCGCGCCTGCAGGATCGCGACCGCCATGCGCCCGTCCCCTCGACTGTCGGGACGATAGGATCAGAGCGTTGAGCGGGTATTAACCGCGTTGGGGGAGGCGGTTCGTCGGCGTGAGCTTGAGCGCTGTCCAGACCCAGCGCTAGAACCCTCGTCAGATGTTGCGAACGAGTTCGGGGCGGATGAAACCCTGAACCTGGGCGTTCAGCGGACGGATTCGAGCCGCCACGGTGCCCCCGTTGGAGTTGTTCGTGTCGGAGGTGTTGAACTCGATCGTGTGCAGGTTAGGCGCGGCGAAACTCTCGACGATGCCGACGTGGTCGGGCTTTCCGTCTTGATCCCAATTGTAGACCACGAGCCACCCCGGCTTCGGAGCCAAGGCTCCGACCGCCTCTGACCGGGCGACCCATCGGCGCGTGCCCCTGGCCACGTACATCATGTCGATGACCGAGGGCGTCGGGTAGAAGTGATGATGATCAACGTCGCCCAACATGCTTCGAAGCGCCGTGAGTGTGGTGGCGCCGCCCTTCTGCCGCGCATAGGCTAGCGCGGCGGCATATGAGAGGCCGGCTGCACAGAACGGCACAAGTGAGCCATTGGACGAGAAAGGCAGATTGAAGAGCTCAAGGTACTGCGTGATCTCGGCCTTATTCTTCGTGCGGCTTTTGCCGATAAATTCCGTGCGAAGAGTGGTGAGAAGGGCCGAATTGAAAGAGGGGATTCGCGGCTCGTAGCTTGCTTTCGTGGCCCCCAGAACATCCCGCATCAAGGCGACTGGGTTGAAGGTCAGGCGCTCCGTCGGCAGATTCGAATCGCCGGACTGATCTTCGGAAATCAGTTTGTCAGCATGATCCGGGGCGTCCTGCGCAGCGGCCTCTCCAGAGCCAAGTCCGACGAGTCCCGCCGCGGCCAGGCCAAACGTCATTGCAGCGCGGCGACTTATTGCGTCGTGCTCGATCGTCATTGTGCAAACGCTCCGATATTTTCTGAGGATAGCCGACGGAGGCGAAACAACTAGCGCTCCGCCCGGAAGACGAATTCATTCGGACAGCTCGTCAGCGCGTCCAGATCTGCAACGGTTAGATCCCGATACTTTGAGCCTTCGACCCGAGCAAAGCTCAATGCCTGCAACATGAACCGACGTTGATCGAGCAGCTTCGTGGCCTGGTCTATGATGCGAAGCGGTACGCCGCCCTCAATCAAGGCGCGGGCCGCCGCCCGTACGACCTCCACGGGCGCCTCGGGATGGCAGGCCAGGCCGTTGGTAATCCGATCATTCCCCGGCAGAATTGGTCGCGTCGTCAGGTACGGCGTGCGGGCGTGGTCGAGCGCCGCAACGACACGTTGCCCATCCGCGGACTTCTGAAAATAGGTGACGGCGTAGCGAGGGTCGCGCCATTCCCCCTCGCTCGGGGTGGTGATTTTCGCCTCGGGGGCGAGGACATCTTTTGCGCCGGGGCTGCGCAGCTTGTCTCTGACGCTCACCATGCTTGCGGCGTCATACTTGAACACGATGTCACCCCCGCCAGAGACAATATCGCCCGGCGTCAGTGGCACGTGGCCTGAGATAGGCGTCGTTGCGCGGCCTGTGCTGTTCGCAACTTTGTCGCGCAGCCAAGTCGACAGTTCGGCCCCGCGAACCATGCCGTCGCCGTTCAGGTCAGCGTAGCCAGCAATTCCCATGATGAATGCGGGCGTAAAAATACTAGGACTTGGCGTCTCCTGCGCAGCGTCGCCGGCGGTGATGAAGCTCCGGGCGGGCCTTGCGACGGCGTCGTAGTCGACAAGGCTAATCGCCTTCAGAGGCAGCGCGCCGCCTTTGGTCGTGAAGATGGCCGCAGAGTAACAGGCGTCCACCACGAACAGGAGGTGCCGGGGCTTGGCGCTCTTCGCGAGCGCTATAATTCTCTCTGAAGCTATGCTCAGCGGCCGAGCCGCCTCACCGGCCTCCGGGCTGTCCACCCCTGCGTAGTACCCAATTGACTTCAGGGGCTCCACCCACCCATGGCCAGTCATGAAGATGACCAGGCGGGCGTCGCTTTGGCCGTGTGCATCAAGAAATTTGGCGACCTCGCCCAGGCCGCCATTCTCGCCCCCTGCCGGATTGCAGACCACGCGAACCCGGAACCCCTGCGCCACCAAGGTATCGACCAGGTCCTGCGTCTCGAGGGGAATCGAGCTGAGTTTGCGCCAGTGCAGATAGTCGCTTGATGCGAGAACCAGGGCGTAGCTGCCCGAATACAGCTCCTTCTCGCCCGGCCCTGTCACATATTGCACGGGTACGGACATCGGCCGGCTTTCGCCAAAGTCACCACACGGCGCGGCGGCTGACGCGCCGAATGGCAGCATCAGAAAGCACCACGCCAACAGCCACTTGCCGACGGACGACATGCCCACCTCCCCCCGTTTGACCGGAAAGCTATCGAAGGCCGCATCCGCATCAATGGTTTTGCCACCAACGATGTCATTCACGCTGCGAACAGCGATGGGTTGCGAAAATCGACCCGCATCCTGAAGAAGCGCGTCTCTAGAGAACACGGCTTGATTGTGTTTTACCCGTTCCCCATAGTGCCGCTCTTCGCCGAAGCATGGGGGGCTAGATGCGAATTGGTGCGGTGCTGGCGGCCATGGGCTTGTCGAGCGCTTTGATATTCCTGGCCACCGGCGCCAGCGCCCAGCCATCCACACCGGAATGGTCTCCTCAGCCACCCTTCGCATTTGATCAGAACAAGTACGTTCAACTGCACATCACGGTCACGGATGGCGCAGGGTCAAAACTGGGGCGTTGCCCGAAGCGTGCGCCCTGGGGAGCGGACGTTGCGGACTATGTGAACCGGACAAAGAAGTTGGGCGTCGGCCTGAAAGTGCTTGTTCCGACCCTGGGAGAGACCGAGTTCAACCCCCTAAACCTTGAACTGGAAGCCGGCCTCTTGCCCGGATTGTCAGGCAACAAGTGCAAACTCACTGTTCAAGAAGTGGACTACACCAGCCCTCTATTCTCCATGGGAAGCTACGCGAACCAGGAGTTCGTCGTTACGCCGTCACTCTTCAAAAACGAGCGGCCGTCCGACAATTTGAAGGAAGACCTCAGGAACACCCTGCAGACGCTGGGGACCCTGGCCGGCGTACCAGCCCCGGCCGCAGCCAGCGCGGGGGTGGGGCTCGGGAGGCTTGTCGACGGTGCGGAGATTTCGGTTCAGGAATCATTCCGCGCGCCCTTCGCGATCAAGCCATCACCGCTCAACACGCATCGCGAATGGTCTGAGGCTGACGGCGTCATTTCGAGCACGAACGGATACAAGATCCGCGTCTGGATGAGCGTCGTCGACGCATTCATCACTAAACCTGCGAGCGCCGCCTGGCAGCCGGCGTTCGTCCTCGACACCAGGCTCGCGATCGCTCCCATTCCCGGCACCAACACCTCGCAGACCCTTGGCGGATACGTCTCGGCCTTCGCGGGGGAACAGCTCGCCGCCTTCGCAGGGTCCAAGCCACAGGATGTGGATGCGCGTTGCAAGGCGCTAAGGGGGCGCCTGCAGAACCTCAACCTCACAAATCCAGATCGGGCCCTGCTCGCCTGGGCGCTCACGCGAACGCTTCCAGCCGGGGTCACTGGCGGGCAAATAGATTCCACCGAGTGCATGCAGGGCGAGTGGGCCTACCTCCCCTCTGAAATCAAGCCTCGTTCGGACCAAGCCCCACCGCCCCCCTCGGTTCCAGCCACCACCGCACAAATGAGTTGGGTGGAACGGGAGAAGGTCGGGATAGCCGCATTCTTCCAGACCGCGAGCGCAGAGCAGCGAGTGAAGATCGCCGGCCCGCTGTTCCACTATCCTCTACCCTTCGAGGGTGGCGGATCGGCCGTAACGAACCCTTCGACCGTCACCATTGAGAACAACTATGCGTGGCTGCTTCGCACCACGGCAGCGCCAATGCTCGAGCGCCTCGGATGCTACGCCTACTTCCCTGGCGGCAGAGCTGGTGGCGGGGACTCCTACATGCAGGCGATCGGAAAGCGCCCGCAATCTACGGGGGGGCAGGAGCTATTGTTCACCTTCACGTTTGAGCCATTCGTCGCCGGCAACGTCGCAATCGCTCGAGTAGACGTTTCGACCACGATCTCTCCTGGTGAAAGACGTGCAATCCTTTTGCAGAGGGACGGTGACGCCAGCTGCGCCGGAGGATGGGCGCCAAGGATGTTGGGTTCAAACTGAGTTCTACGCCCGGATTTTGGGCGTCTGGCGCCTGGAAGCGCCTAACAACCGGGCGTGGCGCTACCGGTGTCACGGCAACCATTACGGCATGGCCAAGCTTGCCTTAACGTCCTGATTCGGTTGCGGAACGGCGGCCGCAATTCAAGAGCTTGGAGCGTGAGGGGCGCCGCAACCGGCGTCCGCTTGCGGCTGTCACGCTCCGGAGTCACGATCCGAAGGGGAGACGATGTCTGAGTCCGACGGCACGCTCGTACCCGAGCGGATCCTTGAGCTGTCCCAGCGGCTGTCGACTGTGGCCGGCGACAAGATCGGCGAGATCTCGGCGATCAACCGCCAGGCCAAGATGCTGGCCATCAACGCCCTGATCACCGCGGCGCGGGCCGGGGAAGCCGGCAAGGGCTTCGCCATCGTCGCCGAGGAGTTCAAGCGCATCGCCGCCGAGATCGACGACGTCGCCATGGCCATGGAGAGCCAGGTGCGCACCGACCTGGCCGAGCTGTCGGCGGTGGGGGCGGCGATCCTGGAGCACATGCGCGGCCAGCGGCTGGCCGACCTGGCGCTGAACGCCATCGAGCTCATCGACCGCAACCTCTATGAGCGCACCTGCGACGTGCGCTGGTGGGCGACCGACTCCGCCGTGGTCGAGGCGCTGGCGGCGCCCTCGCCCGAGACCGCCCGCCACGCCAGCCGCCGGCTGGGGGTGATCCTTTCGGCCTACACCGTCTATCTCGACCTCTGGATCTGCGACCCGACCGGGCGGGTGATCGCCAGCGGCCGGCCCGAGCGCTACCCGCAGGCGACCGGCGCGTCCGCCGCCGGGGCGAGCTGGTTCCAGCAGGCGATGCGCACCCGCGACGGCGACGAGTTCGCGGCCTGCGACATCGAGCGGGCCGCGGCCCTGGGCGGCGCGCCGGTCGCCACCTACGCCGCCGCCATCCGCAAGGACGGCCGCTCCGACGGGCCGGTGATCGGGGTGCTCGGCATCCACTTCGACTGGAAGCCGCAGGCCCAGGCGGTGGTCGACGGGGTGCGATTGACCGACGAGGAGCGGAGCCGCTCGCGGGTCATGCTGCTGGACCACGCCGGGCGGGTGCTGGCCTCGTCCGACAAGCTCGGCGTGCTGGAGGAGCAGTTCAAGCTGCCGGCCGACGCGATCGGCATGGGCAGCTATCCGCTGGAAGGCTCCACGGTCGGCTACGCCCAGACCCCCGGCTACGAAACCTATCGCGGCCTGGGCTGGTACGGCTGCATCCTGCAGCGCGAACCGGCCGAGGCGGCGGGCGTCAAGGCGCGGGCGGCCAGGGCCTAGGAGTCCATGCCCTTGAGCACCTGCAGCACCGCCACGCCGTAGCGCTCAAGCTTGCCTTCGCCGACGCCGGACAATGCAGCCAGGTCGCGCAGGCCGCCGGGACGGCGGGCGGCGATCTCGGCCAGGGTGCGGTCGTGGAAGATCACGTAGGGCGGCAGGTGCTGGCGCGCGGCCTCGTCGCGACGCCAGGCGCGCAGGGCCTCGAACACCGGCTGGTCGTGCGGCGCGACCGTCGTCGGCGCGGCCCCGCCCTTGCGGCGGCTGGTGCGGGTGCGGCTGGTGGGCTCCGGCTCGTGCGGCTTGCGCAGCGCCACCTGGCGCTCGCCGCGATAGATCGCCTTGACCCCCTCGGCGTCGCCCAGGCCGATCAGCGGCCGGCCGTCGTTGGGGTCCTCGCGCAGCAGGCCGTCGAACAGCAGCTGGTCGATCAGGTCGCGCCAGGCCACGGCGCTGAGTTCCTGGCCGATGCCGAAGGTGGTGAGGCCGGCCTCGAAGTCGGACGGGTCCTTGGTCTTGCCGAGCAGATGATCGACCAGCCGGCCGCGGCCGAAGCGGCCGCCCATGCGGTGCACCGCCGACAGCGCCATCTGGGCCGGGCGGGTGGCGTCGACGGTTTCCACCTCGCCGAGGCAGAGGTCGCACTGGCCGCAGGCGGCGACGCCCTCCTCGCCGAAGTAGCGACGTACGGCGGCGGCGCGGCAGGAGGCGCCGTCGAGCATGGCGTAGAGCTGGCGCACCTTGCGGGACTGCACCTGCTTGACGCTCTCGTCGACATCGCGGCTGTCGAGGCGGCGCAGCGCCCAGGCCATGTCGGCCGAGCCGTAGAGGGTGATGCCCTCGGCCGGGTCGCCGTCGCGCCCGGCGCGGCCGATCTCCTGCCAGTAGGCCTCGACCGAGCCCGGCGGATCGGCGTGGATCACGTAGCGGACGTCGGGTTTGTCGACGCCCATGCCGAAGGCGATGGTGGCGACCATCACCGCCTCGTCGGCCTCGAGGAACTTCTCCAGCCGGTCGGCGCGGAGGTTCTTGTCCAGGCCGGCGTGATAGGCCAGCGCCGGGACGCCGGCGCCGCGCAGGGCCTCGGCCAGCTTGTCGACCCCGTCGCGGGAGCCGGCGTAGACCACGCCCGAGCGGCCCGGGCGGGCGGCGACCAGTTCCAGCACCCGCTTATGATTGTTGCCGCGCTTGCGCTCGGCGCTCAGCGCCAGCTCCGGCCGCGCGAAGCTGGCCACGAACTCGGCTGAGTCCTGCAGCCGCAGTTCGGCGCGGATGTCCTCGCGGGTGCGGTTGTCGGCGGTGGCGGTGACCGCCAGCCGCGGCACGTTCGGGAAGATGTCGGCCAGCCGGCCCATCATCCGGTATTCGGGCCGGAAGTCGTGGCCCCACTGGCTGACGCAGTGCGCCTCGTCGATGGCGATCAGGGCCAGCGGCGTGCGCGACAGCCGCTCCAGCATCGAGGGCTGCATCAGGCCTTCGGGCGAGACGTAGAGCAGGTCCAGTTCGCCGCGCTCGATCTTCTCCCAGGTCTCGGCCCGCTCCCAGGCCTCGCCGGTGGAGTCCAGCTTGGCGGCGGCGACGCCCGACTGCTGCAGGCCGGCGACCTGGTCGGTCATCAGCGCGATCAGCGGCGAGACCACCAGGCCGAGGCCCGGGCGCATCATGGCCGGGATCTGGTAGCAGACGCTCTTGCCGCCGCCGGTCGGCAGCACGGCCATGGCGCTGCGCCCGGCCAGGATCTCGGCGATCACCTCGGCCTGGCGGCCGCGGAATTCGGCATGGCCGAAGGTGCGGCGCAGGATCTCCCGCGCCCCGTCCAGGCTTGGCGTGTCGTCGATGTCCTGTCGCGGCGCGAGGGAGGCGGCCATGGAGCGCTTATGGCCTGCGTCGGCGCGCGGAGCCATGGGACATTGTCGGCATTGGCAACCTTAGCGCCCACCGTTGTCATCCCGGTTTGCGCAGCACGAAGGTGCTACTCCGCCGCGACCGCCGTGGGCGCGGCCTGGGCGCCGCGCAGCAGCCGGCCGGGCAGCGCGCCGGTGGGTTCGCCGTCGCGGTAGGTGACCTGGCCGGCGACGATGGTGGCGACGTAGCCGTCGGCCCGCTGCACCAGCCGCCGCCCGCCGGCCGGCAGGTCGTAGGCCACCGCCGGCGGCCTCAGGTTGAGCTTGTCGTAGTCGATGACGTTGAGGTCGGCGCGGTAGCCGGGCGCGACCAAACCGCGGTCGTGGAGGCCGAGCGCGGCGGCGGTGTCCTGGGTCTGCATCCGCACCATCAGCTCCAGCGGCAGCTTGGGGCCGCGGGTGCGGTCGCGGGTCCAGTGGGTGAGGTTCGAGGTCGGGAACGAGCCGTCGCAGATCATCCCGACATGCGCGCCGCCGTCGGAGAGGCCCGGCACGGTGTCGCGATGGGTCAGCATGGCGAAGCTCGGGTCCAGCGAGCCGTCGGCGTAGTTGAGGAACGGCAGGTAGAGCATGCCGCGGCCGTCGTTCTGCAGCATGTGGTCGAGGGCCAGCTCCTGCGGTGAGACGCCCCGCGCGCTCGCCAGGGCCAGCAGCGTGCGGTCGGCGGTCTGCTCGTAGTCGGGCGCCTCGCCCATCAGGAACATGATCTTCCAGTTGCGGGTCATGTTGGCGGCGAAGGCGGGGGTCGCCTCGCCGCTGTCGGCCAGCAGCCGGGCGCGGAAGTCGGGATCGCGCAGGTGCGCCACCCGCTCGGCCAGCGGCAGGGCGGCGATCTCGCGATAGGCCGGATGGTGGCTGAACGGATTTAGGGTCAGCTCCAGCCCGAACAGGATGCCGACCGGCCGGCCGCAGACCTGGGCCTTCATCGGCAGGCCGGCGTCGTTGGCCTGCTCCAGCCGCTGCAGCAGCAGTTCGTATTGGCGCGGCTGGACCGGGCTCTGCACCAGCGAGAAGGACAGCGGCCGGCCGGAGCGCTCGACGATCCGCCGCAGCATGGCGAACTCGGCTTCCGGGTCGGCGAAGTCGGAGACGAACTGCAGCGCGCCCTTGCCGGCCGCCGCCAGGCCCATGGCGATGCCGGTGAGCTCGTCCTCCGACGCGGTCAGGGTCGGGGTCGGCTGGCCGTCGCTGGTGCGGTGGTTGAGCGTGCGCGAGGTGGAGAAGCCGAGGGCGCCGGCCTCCATCGCGCCCTTGGCGATCGCGGCCATGGCGGCGATGTCGGCGGAGCTGGCGGCCTCGCGGTTGGCGCCGCGCTCGCCCATCACGAACACCCGCAGGGCCGCGTGCGGCAGCTGGGCGCCGATGTCGACGTCGAAGCTGCGGCCCGAGAGGCTGTCGAGATAGTCGGGGAAGCTCTCCCAGCTCCAGGGCAGGCCCTCGGCCAGCACTGGGAACGGGATGTCTTCGACCCCCTCCATCAGCCGCACCAGCCGGTCGTGGTCGGCGGGCTTGCAGGGTGCGAAGCCGACTCCGCAATTGCCCATCACCACCGTCGTCACCCCGTGCCAGGACGAGGGCTGCATGTGGTGGTCCCAGGTCGCCTGGCCGTCATAGTGGGTGTGGATGTCGACGAAGCCCGGAGTCACCAGCTTGCCGCGGGCGTCGATCTCCTCGGCGCCGGCCCCGTTCACCTGGCCGACCTGGACGATCAGCCCGTCCTTGACGGCGACGTCGGCCTGCACGGCCGGCGCGCCCGAGCCGTCCACGAGGGTTCCGCCCCGGATGACGAGGTCATAGGCCCGTTCCATGGTTTTCTCCCTGGCCGCCTTGTGATCGACGTTCAGGCGAGATTAGCCGCCCGCAGGGGCGTCCAGGTCAAGGGCGCCGCCGCGGCAGGAGTGAAGTAGATCCTCCCCTCTTGGGGGAGGTGGATCGCGGCGAAGGCCGCGAGACGGAGGGGGACTGCGGCCCGCCCCCTCAGCCAGCCATTCGGCTGACAGCTCCCCCAGCGGGGGAGCATCTAGAGGCTATTTCCCTTGCCCTTCCCTGGGGCGCTCCGACGTCTTGGCGGCGCAGCCCTTGTAGGTGGCGCCGCCGAGGGCGACTTCGGCTGCGAGCGGGTACTTCAGGTCGGACATGCCGTCCGAGCAGCCCGGCTGCTCGATCAGGGTGACCTTGATCGGCTTGTCGCCGGCCGCGCTCTCCCAGACCGCCTTGCCGCCTTCGATGGTCAGGCCCTGGTTGGGGAAGGTGATGTTGGCCTCGGGGGTCGAGAAGCTGATCTGCGCCTCGCGGATCTGGACGCCCCAGAACGGCTCGGTCCCATGGGCGTCGATGTCGCCCTTGAAGGCCTCAGGGACCTGCGGCTCGACCGGGGCGACGGGCGCGTCGGCCGGCGGCTGGGCGGGCGAGCCGTCCGGGGCCTGGGGCTGGCAGGCGGCGAGGGTCAGGGCGGCGAGAGCCAGGAGAACAGCGCGCATGGAAGGTCCTCTCGTTAGTGGTCGGCGACCCGGCCCTGCAGGCGCGAGGCGCAGCCCTGCAAGGTCGTCTCGCCGAGCGTGACCATGGCGACATACGGATAGAGCAGGTCCGAGGTTCCGTCCCGGCACTGGCCCTCGTCCAGCAGGGTGACGATCAGCGCCTGACCGTCCACCGTCGTCGACCAGACGGCGCGGGCGTCCTCGCCCAGCACGCCGGGATTGTCGACCACCACCGGGGCGCGGCCTTCCAGGTTCAGGGTCAGCTTGTCGGCGCGGATCTTCAGCGACCAGGGCGGGCGCATGCCCGTCGCGTCGATATCGCCGACGAACGGGTTCTGCGGAGGCGGCGGCTCGTCGATGTGCTGATCGTCCCCGCCCTGCCGTTGGCAGGCGCTCAGCGCCAGAAGGGCGGCTGCGGCAATCACGGTGCGTCGCATGATGGCGTCCTGGCGGTTAGACTTCCCGGCAATGAGTCGGGCCCTCCACTTCTACGAGTTTTTCGCCGGCGGCGGCATGGCCCGTCTCGGTCTCGGCGGCGATTGGGCCTGCGCCTTCGCCAACGACTTCGATCCGCTGAAGGCCGCCACCTACCGCGCCAACTTCGCCGACGCCGCCGAGCACCTGCATGAGGGCGACGTCTGGGCGATCGATCCGGAACGCCTGCCGCCGCACGCCGACCTCGCCTGGGCCTCCTCGCCCTGCCAGGATTTCAGCCTCGCGGGCGGCCGCGCCGGGCTGGCCGGCGGGCGCTCGTCGGCGTTCTTCGGGTTCTGGCGGCTGATGCAAGCGCTGGGTCCCGCCGCGCCGCGGGCCATCGTCATCGAGAACGTCAGCGGCCTGCTCTCCTCGCACGGCGGCGAGGACTTCACCGCCCTCTGCCGGGCGCTGAGCGAGCAGGGCTACGGGTTCGGCGCGCTGGAGATCGATGCGGCCCGCTTCACCCCGCAGTCGCGGCCGCGGGTGTTCGTGATCGCCACCCGCAAGCCGCCGGCGCCGGGCCTTTGCGGCGACAGCCCGTTCCACACAAAGGCGGTGCGCGAGGCGCATGCCCGCCTGCCCGGCGACTTGGCGCGGCAGTGGATCTGGTGGCGCGGCGAGGCGCCGCCGGCCCGCAACGCCGACCTAGCCAGCCTGCTGGAGCCGGACGAGGCGGTGACCTGGAACGACGAAGATCGCACCGCCGCCCTGCTGGCGCTGATGGCCCCGCAGCATCTGGCCCGGATCGCGGCGGCGCGAGACTCAGGCGAGCGGCGGGTCGGGGCGGTGTTCCGGCGGATGCGGGTCGAGAACGGCGTGCGGGTGCAGCGGGCCGAGGCGCGGTTCGACGGGTTGGCCGGATGCCTGCGCACCCCGCGCGGCGGCTCTTCGCGCCAGACCCTGTTGGTGATCGAGAACGGCGAGGTCCGTTCGCGGCTGATTTCGCCGCGGGAAGGCGCACGGCTGATGGGCCTGCCGGAAGACTACTGGCTGCCGAAGGCCGCCACCGGCGCCTTGCACGTGATCGGCGACGGGGTTGCGGTCCCGGTGGTGCGCTGGCTCGCGGCCCAGATCCTTGAGCCGTTGCTGTGTGGTCAGGTGGCGGCGGCCGCCGAATAGCCAGGCTCGGTTACGGCTTAAGAAGAAGTGGCCTTCCAAATCCCAGCGGCGTGCTTAGGTTGGCGGCACAGCTAACCGACGAGAGAGCCATGGCCGACTCCACCTACGACGCAGCCCGCTACAAGCGTTCCGGCCGCGGCAAGATCTTCGACTCCGTCCTCGACCTGATCGGCGACACGCCGCTGGTGCGGCTGCCGCGTCTGACCGCGGCGCTGAAGCCCAAGGGCGAGGTCGTCGCCAAGCTGGAGTTCTTCAACCCGCTGGCCTCGGTCAAGGACCGCATCGGCGTGGCGATGATCGAGTGGCTGGAAGCCACCGGCAAGCTGAAGCCGGGCGGCTCGATCGTCGAACCGACCAGCGGCAACACCGGCATCGCCCTGGCCTTCGTGGCCGCGGCCAAGGGCTATCCGATCACCCTGGTGATGCCAGAGAGCATGTCGATCGAGCGACGCAAGATGCTGATCATCCTGGGCGCCAAGCTTGAGCTGACGCCGGCCGAGCGCGGCATGGCCGGCGCGGTCGCCCGGGCCAAGGAGATTGTCGAGGCCACCCCTGGCGCGGTGATGCCCCAGCAGTTCGACAACGAAGCCAATCCGCTGATCCACCGGGTCTCGACCGCCGAGGAAATCTGGAACGACACCGACGGCAAGGTCGACGCGGTGATCTCCGGTGTCGGCACCGGCGGCACGATCACCGGCATCGGCCAGGTGCTGAAGGCGCGCAAGCCGTCGGTGAAGATGGTCGCGGTCGAACCGGAAGCCTCGCCGGTGCTGTCCGGCGGCCAGCCGGCCCCGCACAAGATCCAGGGCATCGGCGCGGGCTTCGTGCCCTCGATCCTCGACCGCGGCGTGATCGACGAAATCATCCAGGTGTCCAACGACGACAGCTTCGCCATGGCCCGCAGGGTCGCCCGCGAAGAAGGCATCCCGGTCGGCATCTCGTCGGGCGCGGCGCTGACCGCCGCCTTCGACCTGGCCTCGCGCGACGAGTATGCGGGCAAGCTGATCGTGGCGATCATCCCCAGCTTTGCCGAGCGCTACCTGTCGACGGCGCTGTTCGAGGGGCTGTGAGCCTCCGCGCGGATGACTGACGTCTTCTCCACGGAGAAGCGCTCGGCGGTGATGCGCCGGGTGAAGAGCAAGGCCACCGCGCCGGAACTGAAGGTACGCCGGGCGCTGACCGCGCTCGGCGTCCGCTACCGCCTCAACCGCAAGGACCTGCCCGGGTCGCCCGACATCGCCATGGCCGGGCGCGGGCTGGCGATCTTCGTGCACGGCTGCTTCTGGCACGGCCACGTCTGCGCCCGCGGTTCGCGCGTGCCCAAGGCCAATCGCGAATACTGGACCGCCAAGGTCGCCCGCAACGTGGCTCGCGACGCGCGGACCCGCGGCGAGCTGCAGGCGCGCGGCTGGCGGGTCGAGACGGTCTGGGAATGCGAGCTGAAGGACGAGGCGGGGCTGAGGGAGAGGCTGGAGCGAGCGTTGGGGCTCAATGCCGCTCCGCCCGGCGGAGTTTAGGCCGCCGGCAGCGCCTTCTTCTCGGCAGCGATGCGGTCGAGCTCGGCCTGGGCGGCCTGCGCGGCGGCGGTGTCGCCCTTGGTCCTGGCCTGGATCAGCTGGCCGGACGCCTCCATCTCGCGCACCGGCAGCAGGTGCGAATTGTCGGCCCGCTTGAACGGCTTGGTCTGGATGCGCTCCAGGATCTTGCGCTGCCGCTCGGCCTCCGGGCCTTCGCCGGTCCCATAGGAGAAGATGAAGGCGTCGATCTTGGCCTTCAGCGCCGGGTCCAGGTCCTTGCGGCGGATCATCGGGTCCTCCGGAATCGTCGGCGAGGTCCAGATGACGTCGAGACTGGCCAGGGTCTTCTTCGACATCTCCGTGCCCATCATCGCCATCCGGTCCATGGAGGCGGTGTTGTTGGTCGCCGCGTCCAGCAGGCCCTGGGCGACCGAGAGCAGATTGGCCTCATGGTTGGCCGAGCGCACGGTCTTGAAGCAGGTGTTGGGATCGACCCCGTGCGGCGCGAACAGATAGGTCATCGGGGCCAGGGTGCCGGAGGTGGACTTGGCGTCGCCCATGCCGAAGTTCAGCTTGCGGTCGCACTTCAAGAGCCTGTCGAGCGTGATCCCCGAGCCCTTCTTGACCACGATCACCGCCTGGTAGCCGTCGGGGCCGTTCGGCTTGACGGTGCGGGCGAAGACCTCGCCGCCCGCGCGGCGCACCGCCTCCAGCCCCGACTGGTTGGTGAACCAGCCCACATCGGTCTGCTTGAAACGCATGGCCTCGATCAGCGAGGTGTAGTTGGTGCCGAAGAACGGCTTCACCGGCACGCCGATGGCCTTTTCCATGTCGGCCAGGAACGGGGCCCAGTCGTCCATCTGGGTCTGGCGGCCCTCGGTGGACATGATCGAGAAGTTCACCGCCTGCGGCGCCGCGGGCTTGCCCTCGTCCGGCTTGCTGCAGGACGCCAGGCCGATCGCCGAGACGAAGGCGAGCGCCAGGCAAAGACGGCGCGTGATCATGGAAACTCCCCCAACTGTGATCCGACGGGCGCTTTTGCGCCGCTCCGATGACGGACGTGCGACAAGGTTGAGCGCAAAAGTCTGCTTGAGGCGAGGGCCTTGGGGCGCTAGGCCGCGCGGATGTCTAACACCTCGATCCAGAACCCCTCCCTGCGCGGCCTCTCGGCTCAGGCGCGTGAAGCGAAGAGTTGGCCCTTCGAACAGGCCCGCATCCTGCTGGACCGAGTGCTCAAACTTCGGCTGTCCGACGCCGAGCGCGACCTGGCCGCCAGCCTGATCGGCGAGGGCAAGGCCGGCGAGGCGGCCGCCACCTTCCCGGCGCTCAACAAGCCGGTGGTGTTCCAGTGCGGTTTCGGGGCCTCGGGCCTGCCGCACATGGGCACGTTCGGCGAGGCCGCGCGGCCGACCATGGTGCGCACCGCCTTCCGCGCCCTGACCGAGGACGCCATTCCGACCAAGCTGATCGTCTTCTCCGACGACATGGACGGCCTGCGGAAAATTCCGGACAACGTGCCCAACCGCGAGATGCTGGAAGAGGATCGCGACAAGCCGGTCTCCAGCGTGCGCGACCCGTTCGGCGAGCACGAGAGCTTCGCCCACCACAACAACGCCCGGCTGCGCGCCTTCCTCGACGGCTTCGGTTTCGACTACGAGTTCATGTCGTCGACGCAGACCTACAAGTCCGGCCGCTTCGACGAGGTGCTGCTGAAGGTGCTGGCCCGCTTCGACGCCATCCAGGGCGTCATGCTGCCGACCCTGGGCGAGGAGCGCCGCGCCACCTATTCGCCGTTCCTGCCGATCAGCCCCAAGTCGGGCCGCGTGCTGCAGGCGCCGACCCTGGAACGCAATGTCGAGAAGGGCACGATCGTCTTCGCCGACGAGGACGGAACCCCGACCGAGGTTCCGGTCACCGGCGGCCACGTGAAGCTGCAATGGCGTCCCGACTGGGCCGCCCGCTGGACGGCGCTGGAGGTCGACTTCGAAGCCTCG
Organism: Phenylobacterium sp. P4_E10; assembly: GCF_056401675.1. Lineage (NCBI taxonomy): Bacteria > Pseudomonadati > Pseudomonadota > Alphaproteobacteria > Caulobacterales > Caulobacteraceae > Phenylobacterium > Phenylobacterium sp. P4_E10. The sequence goes on from NZ_JBFUIW010000018.1 coordinate 16,490, forward strand.
GGCAAGGACCTGGTCGACTCGGTGCGGGTCTCGAACAAGCTGGTGAAGGTGCTGGGCGGCGTGCCGCCGGAGGCCTTCCACTTCGAGCTGTTCATGGACGAGAACAACCAGAAGATCTCCAAGTCCAAGGGCAACGGCCTGACCATGGAGGAGTGGCTGCGCTACGGCGCGCCCGAGAGCCTCGCCTACTACATGTACCAGTCGCCGAAGTCGGCCAAGCGGCTCTATTTCGACGTCATCCCCAAGGCGGCGGACGAGTACCTGCAGCAGCTGGACGCGTTCAACAAGGCGCGCGCCGCCTCCAACGCCACGGCCATCGACAACCCGGCCTGGCACGTCCACCGCGGCGCCCCGCCCGAGAAGGGCTCGCCGCTGTCGTTCTCGCTGCTGCTGAACCTGGTGTCGGCGGCGGACGCCTCGACCAAGGACATCCTCTGGGGCTTCATCAGCCGCTACATCCCGGGCGCCACGCCGCAGAGCGAGCCGATGCTCGACCACCTGACCGGTTATGCGATCAACTACTACGAGGACTTCGTGAAGCCCTCGAAGCAGTTCCGCGCCCCGGACGACAAGGAGCGCGCGGCCATGCAGGACCTGCTGGCCCGCTTCAAGGCGCTGCCGGCCGACGCCGACGCCGAGGCCATCCAGAACGAGGTGTTCGAGGCCGGCAAGGCGGGCGGCTTCGAACCGCTCCGCGCCTGGTTCCAGGCACTCTACGAAGTGCTGCTGGGCCAGAGCCAGGGCCCGCGCTTCGGCTCCTTCGCGGCGATCTTCGGCCTGGAGCGCACCAGCCAGCTGATCGAACGCGCCCTGGCCGGGGAGTTGGTCGCGGCCTGAGCCGACCTAGTTGCTCCCTCACTGGGGGAGCTGTCAGCCGCATGGCTGACTGAGGGGGACTTCTGCCTCGAGAGCAGTCCCCCTCAGTCTCGACGCTGCGCATCGATCCACCTCCCCCAGGAGGGGAGGACCTAGAGGCCGCTACTCCCGACCCCCAAAGTCCCCGTCGCCGATCGGCATGCCGGGCGGGGTCTCCGGCTTCAGCTTCGGCGCGGCCAGGGCCGCCAACAGCTCGGTGTCGCCGAGCAGGGCGATCAGCCGCTGACGGTGGGCGCGGTCGGCGGCGTCGGCGCCGCCCTTCAGCCGCCCGGGCAGCGCGGCGAGGCGGGCGGTGATCTCCGAGGCGGCCGCCGGCGACAGCTTCGGATCGCGCGCAGCGTTGGCCAGGTTCAGCACCAGCCGCGTCTGCACCCGGCGGGAGATTTCGCCCAGCCGACCGGGCGCCGGCGCGAACGCCGTGTCGAGCAGCTCGTCCAGCACCTCGCCGACCCCGAGCTGGGCCGGATCGCGGCGATGCTGGTCGACCAGCCGCGCCAGGCGGTCGGGGGCCAGCAGGTTGTCGAAGGTCAGGCCCGCGGCCACCTCGGCGGCGACCAGCGGATCGAACACCGGCCCGCCGGCGCCCGCGAAGACCTCGATCACGTACTGGCGGTCCGGCTCGCCCGACTGGGCTGAAGACAGCATGGCGGTCAGGGTTTCCGGGGTGTCGAGCTGCGCCGGATCGAGCGTGGCCAGCAGCGCCGACAGCGCCGCCCGCTGCTGGGCGACCAGAACCGGCGGGGAGGTCTCGCGTCCGTCCCCGACCACCGAGTAGGCGAAGTCCACGCCCCCGACCAGCTTGGCGGCCGCGTCGACCTGGTAGCGATGCAGCAGGTAGATTGGCACGTACTTGCGCTTGAGGTTCGCCACCGGCTCGCCGGCCTTCAAGGCGCCCAGCCCGAACTGATCCAGGGCCACGCGGCGGACCGCCATCATCCGGGTCAGCTCGGCGGCGGGATTGGCGCCGTCGTCCCACAGGCTGCCCCAGGGCTGGCCCGCGCCGACGGGGCGGGAGTCGATGTCGGTGACGTAGCGCTGGCCCTGGTCGACCGTGGCCTTGACCTTGCGCAGGGCGCCATCGCCTTCCGCGCCGTAGAGCCAGTCGACGGTGAACTTGTCCCATTCGCCGATGCCGACGTCATAGGCGTCGGAGAGGTCGATGCGGCCGTCCTTCAGATTCACGCGCGGCGGCGGGTAGTCCATCACCGAGGCGCGCTCCTGCGTCGAGGCGGCGAAGTTGTGGGCAAAGCCTATCGAGTGGCCGACCTCGTGCGCCGACAGCTGGCGCAGGCGGGCCAGGGACACCTGGATGGGATCGTTCGGGCCGCCGGTTCCGTTGTGGCGCGCGCCGACCAGGCCTTCGAAGATCAACATGTCCTGGCGCACGCGCAGGGCGCCCAGCACCACCGAGCCCTTGACCATCTCGCCGGTGCGCGGGTCGACGATCGCCTGGCCGTAGGACCAGCCGCGGGTGGCGCGGTCGTTCCAGTTGATGACGTTGTAGCGGGCGTCCAGCGGATCGACGCCCTCCGGCAGGACCTTCACCTGGAAGCCGCCGATGAAGCCCGCGTCGTCGAAGGCTTGCGACCACCACGAGGCGCCTTCGACCAGGGCCGTGCGGATCGGCTCAGGCGCGGCGCGGTCGACATAGAAGACGATCGGCTTCTTCACCGGCGAGCGGGCGGCGGTCGGGTCGGTCTTCTCCAGCCGGAAGCGGTTGGAGAGCCGGTAGACGATCTCGTCGCCGAGCGGCGCGGCGAAATCGAGCACCGTCGAAGAGAAGGTCCCGCCCCGCGGATCGAAGCGGCGCGGCTGGTAGCCGGGCTCGGGCAGCTTGATCAGGCTGTGGCGCACCTGGAAGCTGATCAGCTTCGGGTCAGGGGCGATGTTGCGCACTTCAGGGCCCGGCGTGTCGGAGGCGTAGGTCTGGCGCGCCTCGAACTCCAGGTTCTCGGGGAACACCTTCACCGCGCCCGGATCGGCCAGCGAGAGGTCGGGGACCAGCTTGTAGCCGGCCTCGCCCGCCGCCTTCAGGGCGTCGGCGATCCCGTTGCCGTCGCGGGTCAGGAAGCTCCCGATGTCGACCAGGATGCGGCCGTCGGGGGCGGTTTCCACAACCTCGCCGGCCCAGACGGTGGAGACCGAGAACGCGTCGCGGGCGGCGGCCTGTTCGGCGTCCGGCGCGCCGGCGGCGCGGAACCGATGGTTCTCGTACTCGGCCACCACCTTCTTGCCGATCCGGCGGAAAGCGAGGATCTGGGTGTCGCCGATGCGCGCTCGGTCAAGCCCGACCGGCGCCGAGCCGAGCCCGGTCTTCAAGGCGGTGACATAGAGATAGCGGCCGCTGACGCCCTGCGCGTCCGGGGCCGGCAGCGACAGCAGGATCCGCCCCTTGGCCTGGTCCACATAGACCGGCAGCAGGCCCTCCTGGCGCACCGCGCCGGCGGTCGCCGAGGCTGGCTTCTCGACCGCCTGGGCCGCAGTGGTGAAAGACAAGCAAGCTGCGATCGCCGCTGCCGAAGCTGCAGCCGCCAAACTGGTACGAAACATGAGACGCCCCTAATCGATACCCCAACCTAAAGTTTGTCGGGCGGCCGGGTCCAGTATCGGCGCCACCGTGAATCGCCACTTTAGGGCGGGCTGCCCGTTTCAGGGCGCCGTGCCCGCGGCTGAGTGACCGTTGATCACCTTGACGTAAACGGAAGCATCCCCTTACGGTGTCAGCCGATAGCGCCCAAGGGAGGACGCCGCATGCATGCAGATCTGCGCCGGCCAGGCCGGACCTTCACCATTCGCCAGCTCTGCCTGGAGTTCAAATGCACCCCGCGGGCCCTGCGCTTCTATGAGGACAAAGGCCTGCTCTCGCCTGCGCGCGACGGGCTGAACCGAGTCTATTCGTACAAGGATCGCGCCCGCCTGCAGCTGATCCTGCGCGGCAAGCGCGTCGGCCTGGCGCTGTCGGAGATCGGCGAGATTCTCGACCTCTACGAGCTCGACGACGGCGGGGCGATGCAGAACGCCAAGTCGCTACTCAAATTCCGCGAGCGGATCGTCGCCCTGGAGGCGCAGCGCGCCGACATCGACCACGCGATCGAGGAACTGCGCCAGGGCTGCGACGCGCTCGAGCGGCACCTGGCCACCACCCGGCCGGACCTGCTGCCGCGGGCCGCGGACTACGAACAGGTGCTGCGCGAGCGGCTCGGCGACCTGGAACACGCCAAATAGTTTCCGGTCACGGTTCGCCGTGAACCTGGACCCACGCTAACCTTCAAGGGCTTCCGGCACGGTCGGGAGCTCCTTTCGCCGTCATTGGAGCGGACATGACCTACCAGCCCCCCGTACGTGACCACATCTTCCTGCTGCGCGACGTGCTGGAGATCGAGAAGTACGCGAACCTGCCCGGCTTCGCAGACGCCTCGATGGACGTCATCGAGCAGATCGTCGAGGAGGCCGGCCGCTTCACCGGCGAGGTGCTGGCCCCGCTGAACCATATCGGCGACCAGGAGGGCTGCACCTGGAACCCCGACCACAGCGTCAAGACCCCAACCGGCTTCAAGCAGGCCTACGCACAGCTGGTCGAAGGCGGCTGGCCGGCGCTGGGCGCCGAGCAGGCCTATGGCGGCCAGGGCCTGCCGCATGTGGTCAACCTGTCCTTCTCCGAGATGAGCTCGTCGGCCAACATGGCCTTCTCGATGTATCCGGGCCTGACCCACGGCGCCTATTCGGCGATCCTCAACGGCGGCTCCGACGCCCAGAAGGACCTCTACCTGCCCAAGCTGGCCTCCGGCCAATGGGGCGGCACCATGAACCTGACCGAGCCCCACTGCGGCACCGACCTTGGCCTGCTGCGCACCAAGGCGGTCCCGCAGGCCGATGGCAGCTACAAGATCTCGGGCGGCAAGATCTGGATCTCGGGCGGCGAGCACGACATGGCCGAGAACATCGTCCACCTGGTGCTGGCCCGCATCGAGGGCGCGCCGGCCGGGACCCGCGGCATCAGCCTGTTCATCGTGCCGAAGTTACTGCCGGACGCAGCGGGCAAGCCGGGCGCCCGCAACAGCGTCTATTGCGACGGCCTGGAAGAGAAGATGGGCATCCACGGCAACGCCACCTGCGTCATCCGCCATGAGGAGTCGACCGGCTGGCTGGTCGGCGAGGAGAACCGCGGCCTGTCGCTGATGTTCGTGATGATGAACGAGGCGCGGATCGGGGTCGGCCTGCAGGGAATTGCGCAGGCCGAGGCCGCCTATCAGGCCGCCGCCAGCTTCGCCAAGGAGCGGCTGCAGGGCCGCTCGCTGACTGGCCCGAAGAACGCGGACGGCCCGGCCGACCCGATCATCGTCCACCCGGACGTGCGGCGGATGCTGATGGATTCCAAGGCGCTGATCGAAGGCGGCCGCGCCTTCCTGTTCTGGACCGCGCTGCAGGGCGACCTGGCCCACGCCAGCCCCGACGAGGCGGTCCGCCAGAAGGCCGGCGACTACATGGCGCTGATGACGCCCGTGGTGAAGGGGTTCCTGACCGACAAGGGGCTGCAGATCTGCTCCAACGCCGTGCAGGTGCATGGCGGCTCGGGCTTCACCGAGCACTTCCCGGTCAGCCAGTACATGCGCGATGTCCGCATCGCCCTGATCTATGAAGGCACCAACGGCGTCCAGGCCCTGGACCTGGTCGGCCGCAAGCTGGCCGCCGACGGCGGCCGCGCGGTGATGAGCTTCTTCGCCGACATCGACGCCTTCGTCGAAGCCAATCAAGGCGACGCCACCCTCAAGCCGTTCACCGAAGGTCTCGCCGCCGCCAAAGCTCAGCTGCAGGACGCCACCATGTGGATGATGCAGAACGGGCTGATGAACCCCGACAACGCCGGGGCCGCCTCGACCGACTACATGCACCTCTTCGGCCTGACAGCGCTGGCCTACATGTGGGCGCAGATCGCCAAGACCGTGCAGGCCAAGATCGCCTCCGGTGAGAGCGACCCGTTCTACGCCAACAAGCTGGTGGTCGGCCGCTACTACGTCGAGCGGATCCTGCCGGAGGCCGGCGCCCACCTCACCAAACTGAAAACCGGCTCGGAGCTGATGATGGCCCTGCCTGCGGAGGCGTTCTGATGGCGACCTATACGGCCGATGTGGCCTGGGAACTGCGTGACGGCGAGGACTTCGCCAAGGGCCGCTACAGCCGGGGCCACGTGATCAGCTTCGACGGCGGCCTGATCGTCCCGGCCTCGGCCTCGCCGCACGTGGTCGGCAAGTGGGCGGTCGAGGAAGCGGTCGATCCCGAGGAGATGTTCGTCGCCGCCCTCTCCAACTGCCACATGCTGACCTTCTTGCATAAGGCGCGGATGGCCGGCTTCGTGATCACCGCCTATCGCGACCACGCCAGCGGGGTGATGGAGGAGATCGCACCGGGCAGGTTGGCGGTCACCAAGGTCACCCTGTCGCCGAAGATCCACTGGGAAGGCGAGGCCCCCGACGCCGAAACCCTGGCCCACCTGCACCACGAAGCCCACGAGGAATGCTTCATCGCCAACTCGGTGAAGACCGAAGTGACGGTGGTCTAGGCTCCCCGCCTTCCCGACGAAGGCGGATGAGCGGAATTGGCCCCGATGGAACCCAACCGCCGCTGCGGCGTCCTTTCCCTCAAGCTTGAGAGGACGCCGATGGATCTGCTGGTCGCCAAACGAGCCCTCGGGGTGTTGTCGATCGTCGCCGGCGCGGTGGCGGTGGCGGCGCCCGACAGGGTCGCCCGCTATCTGGGCCTGAATTTCGACGACCAGGCGATGAGCGCCTTCGGAGCGCGGGAGATCGCCTCGGGCGCCGGCCTGCTGGCCCCGGTGCGGCCGGGGCCGTGGTTCTGGCTGCGGGCCGGCGGCGACGTGCTCGACCTGGCCGCGCTGAGCCGGGCGATCAGCCGCGACAATCCCCGGCGCAAGGTGGCGTTCGTGGCGTTCGGCGCGGTGGCGGCGATCGCAGTGGTCGATTTCGCCATCGCCCTTCGCGCCGCCTCTCACAAGGGCGAAGAGGGCCGGGCGGCGGCTTAGGCGCCTCAGATCCTCCCCCACTGGGGGAGGTGGATCGCAGCGGAGCTGCGAGACGGACGGGGCCATGCGGCAGGAGAAAGCCCCCTCAGTCAGCCATGCGGCTGACAGCTCCCCCAGAGGGGGAGCATCTAAAGCCGCTCAACTCCCGCTGAGCAGGAAGTGGCCGCGCAGGGCGGCGGCCGGCTTGTCGCGCGCTTCCTGCCAGGCCTCGACATGCACGTTGGCGATCTGGCGCCCGACTTTGCGCACGTCGGCGCGGGCGTACATGGTCATCGCCTTGCCCGGACGCAGATACTCGATGGTGATGTCGATGGTCTTGTGGACCTTGGCGCTGGGCGCGATCACCGAAAGCTGGGCCAGGGCGGTCATTTCCATGAAGGCCCCGATGACCCCGCCGTGCAGGGCGGGCATCATCACATTGCCGATCAGGTGCGGCGCGAACGGCAGGGTCGCAGTCATCTCGTCGCCGGCCAGTTCAGCGCGCATGCCGAGGAAGCGCACATAGGGCACCCGGCCGAGGAAATGTTCGAGGCGGTCAGCGGCGTCGCTCATCAGGTCGTCCCCCGCTTGAGCACGAAGGCGGCCTGGGCCGTGGCGATCGGATCGTCGGGATCGGCGTCGTAGGCGTGGGCGCGCACGAAGGCGATGGTCCGGGTGAGCTTGTAGCAGTGGGCGTGCGCGGTGATGTCGGCGCGCGGGGCCGCGGGGCGCATGTAGTCGATGCGCAGGTCGAGCGTGGCGGTCGAGAATGGGCTGGCGGCGTCGGCGGCGGTCGAGATGATCGCCAGGCCGCAGACATGATCGAGGAGCGCGGTGACCACCCCGCCAGCGATGACGCCGGTGTCGGGATCGCCGACCAGGTCTTCTCGCCAAGGGGTGAGTATGGAGCCCCGCGAGGGCTCGACGGAGATCAGTTTGAAGCCGAGGGCGGAGGCCTGGGGCACGGTTTCCACCATGTGCCGAGCCGTCTCGCGAAGGGCCTCAGGGGTGATCGTCATCCCCTGTCTTTGAGGCGCCTCCGCCTATCGGTCAATGTGACGGCGGGTCAAGTTCGCCGTCCTTACGCGAAGTTGGTGGCCTTGGTCAGGATCGCGACGGCGATGGCCATCAGCGGGGTGGCGGCGAGAACGAGATTGGCAAATCCGTTCAGGGCGAAGCTGTTCTTACGCATGGTGTTGTCCCTCTGGTCTGGTGTGGTCCGCGATGTCCGCGTCCCGATGAGAGGGGTATACGAAAGAACTCCGGCGAATACTCGTTAAGTCTTAGTCATGACGCCATTTTCACATTATGAATACTATGTAATGTAAAAGGGGCGCATTTCCGCCGCGCCGTCGCCCTGGATTGGGGATCTTCAAGGCAGGACGGGTTTCATGCGCCACCTCCGGCTGGATCGGGCGTTCATGGGTCCCGGCCTTCGGTCTGCGACCGAAACCGGGATGACACTTGAGCAAACGTCGACCCCATATCTGCAGACATGATCCGGCCCGAGACCCTGCTCTGTCCGAAGCCCGAGGGGCTCTACTGCGCGCCCGGCGACTTCTATGTCGATCCGGTGCGGCCGGTGGCCCGGGCGGTGATCACCCACGGCCACGCCGACCACGCCCGCGCCGGCCACGGCACGGTGATCGCCACGCCGCAGACCCTGGCGATCATGGCCGAGCGCTATGGCGCGGACTTCGCCGGATCGCAGCAGCCGCTGGCCTATGGCGAGAGCGTCACGCGGGACGGGGTCGAGGTGACCCTGGTCCCGGCCGGCCACGTGCTCGGCTCGGCCCAGGCGGTGGTTCGCTGGAAGGGCCTGACCATGGTGGTCTCCGGCGACTACAAGCGTCGCCGCGACCCGACCTGTCCGCCTTTCGAACCGGTCCCCTGCGACGTGTTCATCTCCGAGGCCACCTTCGGCCTGCCGGTGTTCCGCCATCCGGACGACAGCCACGAGATCGCCAAGCTGCTGCGTTCGGTCCAGCAGTTTCCGGAGCGCAGCCACATGGTCGGGGCCTATGCGCTGGGCAAGGCGCAGCGGATCATCCGCCTGCTGCGCGAGGCCGGCTGGGACCAGACCATCTATGTCCACGGCGCGCTGGAGCGGTTGAACCGGCTCTATGAGCAGCATGGCGTGCCGCTCGGGCCGTTGGCCCCGGCCACCACCGGAACCAAATCGGACTTCGCCGGCCAGATCATCATCGCTCCGCCCTCCGCGCTGGCCGACCGCTGGTCGCGGCGTTTCCCCGATCCGGTCGCCGCCTTCGCCTCCGGCTGGATGCAGGTGCGGGCCCGCGCCCGCCAGCGCGGCGTCGAGCTGCCGCTGGTGATCTCCGACCACGCCGACTGGGACGAGCTGACCGCCACCATCGACGAGCTGCGCCCGGGCGAGCTGTGGATCACCCACGGCCGCGAGGAGGCGCTGCTGCGCTGGGCCGAGTTGCACGGGATCAAGGCCCGCGCCCTGGCCCTGGTCGGCTACGAGGACGAGGCCGAGGACTGATGCGCGCCTTCGCCGAGCTCCTCGACCGGCTGTCGCTGACCGCCTCGCGCAACGCCAAGCTGACCCTGCTGCGCGATCACTTCGCCAACGCTCCGGACCCGGACCGCGGCTGGGCGCTGGCGGCGCTGACCGGCGAGCTGGTGTTCGACGCCGCCAAGCCGGCCTTCATCCGCAAGGCGGTCGAGGCGCGCATGGACCCGGTGCTGTTCGGCTGGTCCTACGACTATGTCGGCGACCTGGCCGAGACGGTGGCGCTGGTCTGGCCGGCGCGGCCAGGGGCCAATCGCGAGCCGGAGCTGTCGGAGGTGGTCGACGCCCTGCGCGGGGCCTCTCGGACCGAGGTGCAGCGGCTGATCGAGGGCTGGCTCGACGCGCTCGACTCCACCGGCCGCTGGGCGCTGCTGAAGCTGATGACCGGGGGCCTACGGATCGGCGTCTCAGCCAAGCTGGCCAAGACCGCGGTCGCCGCGATGGGGCCGGTCGAGGTCGCCGAGGTCGAGGAGGTCTGGCACGCCCTGCGCCCGCCCTATGAGGACTTGTTCGCCTGGCTGGAGGGACGCTCGGAGCGCCCGACCTCCGACGCCCCGGGCCGATTCCGGCCGGTGATGCTGGCCCAGGCGATCGACGAGGCGGTGGACTTCGGCAAGCTCGACCCAGCCGACTACGCCGCCGAGTGGAAGTGGGACGGCATCCGTGTGCAGGCGGTCAGCGAAGGCGGGGTGCGGCGGCTCTACACCCGCAGCGGCGACGACATCTCGCGCACCTTCCCCGACGTGCTGGACGCGCTGGACTTCGAGGGCGCCATCGACGGCGAGCTGCTGGTGCTGCGCGAGGGCGCCATCGCCTCGTTCGCCGACCTGCAGCAGCGGCTCAACCGCAAGACCGTCACCGACCGGATGCTGGCCGACTACCCGGCCGGAATCCGCGCCTATGACCTGCTGTCGGCGGGCGGCGAGGATGTCCGCCCCCTGCCCTTCACCGAGCGCCGCGCACGGCTGGAGGCCTTTGTCGGGGCGCTGAAGACCAGCCGCATCGATCTTTCGCCGCTGGCGCCGTTCGAGAGCTGGGAGGCGCTGGCCGAGCTGCGCCGCGAGCCGCCGCCGGGCGACCCGCAGATCGCCGAGGGCGTGATGCTGAAGCGCTGGGATTCCGTCTATGAGGCAGGCAGGCCGAAGGGGCCGTGGTTCAAGTGGAAGCGCGACCCGTTCCTGATCGACGCGGTGCTGATGTACGCCCAGCGCGGCCACGGCAAGCGCTCCAGCTTCTATTCCGACTACACGTTCGGGGTCTGGACCGAGGGGGTCGACGGAGCGCGGATGCTGACCCCCGTCGGCAAGGCCTATTTCGGCTTCACCGACGAGGAGCTGAAGGAGATCGACAAATACGTCCGCGACCACACGGTCGATCGCTACGGCCCGGTGCGCGCGGTGCGGGCCGACGTGCGCCAAGGCCTGGTGTTCGAGGTCGCGTTCGAGGGCCTGCAGCGCTCGACCCGCCACAAGTCGGGGGTGGCCATGCGCTTCCCGCGCATCAGCCGCATCCGCTGGGACAAGCCGTCCGGCGAGGCCGACGAGCTGGGGACCTTGGAGCGGATGCTGGAGCAGATGGAAGGGCGGTAACGGCGCGCGCATAGATCCTCCCCCAGAAGGGGAGCATCTAATCTCTGCCCGGGCCTACTTCGCGAAGCGCTTGAAGAAGCTGTCGTCCTTCCAGCGCGGACGCTCGGGTTCGTCGGCGACGGCCAGGATCAGCTGGGCCATGAAGGCGTTGAATTTCGCTGCTTCGGCCTTCTCGACCGGCTGGGAGAGGTCGTCGGCCAGGCCGTGATAGCGCTTGGAGCGCCACTCCTTCTCGACCGCCGCGCGCTCGGTGTCGGGCTTGAACCCGAACTTGAAGGCCAGGGCCGGTACGCCCTGGCGGATGAAGCTGTACTGGTCGGAGCGGACGAAGGAGTTACGGTCCGGATAGGGGTCGGCGAGCACTTCCAGCCCGGCGGCCAGCGAGGCCTTGCGGGCGGTGTCGCCCAGGGTGCTCTCGTCGACGCCGTACATGGTCACAGCGTCGAAGGCCCATAGCGGCAGGGCCATGTCCATGTTGAGGTCGGCCACCACCGAGCCGGCGGGCACGCTGGGCTTGCCGGCGAAGTACTTCGAACCCAGCAGCCCCTTCTCCTCAGCCGTGACCAGCACGAAGACGATCGAGCGCTTGGGCCGCGCGCCGCTCTCCGTCAGCTGCCTGGCGACCTGCAGCACCGAGGCGACGCCGGCCGCATTGTCCAGCACCCCGGCATAGTAGGGCGCGCCCTTGCCGGTGGTGTTGAGGCCCAGGTGGTCGAGGTGGGCGGTGATCACCACGTGCTCGGCCGCCAGCTTCGGATCGCTCCCGGGCAGCTTGGCCACCACGTTAGCCGAGGCGACCTGGCTGACCTGGGTGGCGACCTGCGCCTTGATGGATTGCTTGAGGTCGAAGCCCTCGATCGGCTTGGCGGCGTCGGCCAGGGCGAGCACTTCAGCAAAGCTGTGGCCCGAGCGATCGAACAACTTCTCGGCCTCGGCGGGATTGAAGCTGGCCGAGAAGGCCTGGCCGCGGACGTCGTTCAGCGACGGATCGGCCGGGTACATGCCGGGCTGGCCGGAGTTCTCGACCTGGCGTGCCCAGGGCACGTCCATCGACTTCGGGTTGGCCAGAGAGATCAGCCCCACCGCGCCGGCGGCCTGGGCGGCGCGCCAGGTCTCCGAGCTGCGCGAGTGCGACTTCAGCGCCGCCGAGATGTCGCCGGGGCCGCCGTTCACATAGACCGCGATCTTCCCCTTCAGATCCTGGCGGGCGAAGTCGTCATAGCCGACCTCCGGCAGGTGCAGGCCGTAGCCGATGAAGACCAGCGGCGCCTCGATGACCTGGGGTTGGGGCACGCGCGCGCCGAACAGGATGTCCGGCCCGACCTTCAGCGGCTGCTCGGCGCCGTCCGCGACCAACGCGGCGTTCGACTTGTCGGCCAGCACGCGCTGCTCGGCGAACCGCATCGGCTGCAGGAAGCCGTCGGTGCCGGCCGGCTTGAGGCCGTAGGACTTGAACTGCGCCGCGGCGTAGGCGGCGGCGCGGTCATAGCCGGGGCTGCCGGTCAGCCGGCCCTCGAACTGCGGCCCGGCCAGGGTCTCGACATGGGTCCACCAGGTGGAGCCGTCGGCGTCGGCGGCCTGGGCGCCGGATGCGGAGAGGGCCGCGAGGACGAGGGCGAGAGAAAGACGCAAGCGGCCGCTCCGGACTGACACGAAAGCGCGACCATTCTCCGATCCCGTCCAGCTCGGCAAGCGTGCGGGCCGTCGCACGCGCGAAATGGGCCGGCGCCGCTGCTGCACTGTTGCGCAGCCGGGCGCTCTCCGCATAACTCCCCGCAAGCTTGATAGAGGGAGTGCGCAGCGTGAGCGAAGGCGAGGTCTTTCCGGTTCCGAAGGCGTGGGCCGAGCGGGCGCACATGGACGCCGCCGGCTACGAGGCGGCGGTCGCGCAGGTGGAGGCCGACCCCAACGCCTACTGGACCAAGGTCGCCGGGCGCCTGGACTGGAGCAAGCCCTTCACCCAGGTGAAGGACGTCTCGTTCAACAAGGACGACTTTCGCATCAGCTGGTTCGCCGACGGCGAGCTGAACGTCTCGGTCAACTGCCTGGACCGCCACCTGGCGACCCGCGGCGACCAGCGCGCGATCATCTGGGAAGCCGACGACGGCGAGTGGACGACGCTCACCTACAAGGAACTGCATGCGGAAGTCTGCCGCATGGCCAATGTGCTCAAGGCCAAGGGCGTCCAGAAGGGCGACCGTGTCACCATCTACCTGCCGATGGTCCCGCAGGCGGCGGTGGCGATGCTGGCCTGCGCGCGGATCGGCGCGGTCCATTCGGTGATCTTCGGCGGCTTCTCGCCCGACTCGATCGCCGGCCGCATCCAGGACTGCGACAGCCGCATCGTCATTACCGCCGACGAGGGCCTGCGCGGCGGCAAGATCGTGCCGCTGAAGCGCAATGTCGACGAGGCGCTGCTCTCCTGCCCGGGCGTGACCGACGTGATCGTGGTGCGCCGCACCGGCGCCGACGTGCCGATGATCGAGGGCCGCGACGCCTATTTCGGGGCCCTGAAGAAGGACGTCTCCGACATCTGCGATCCGGAGCCGATGAACGCCGAGGATCCGCTGTTCATCCTCTACACCTCCGGTTCGACCGGGAAGCCCAAGGGCGTGCTGCACACCACCGGCGGCTATCTGGCCTGGGCCGCGCACACTCACGAGCTGGTGTTCGACTACCGTCCGGGCGAGGTCTTCTGGTGCACGGCCGACGTGGGCTGGGTCACCGGCCACAGCTATGTCGTCTACGGTCCGCTGGCCAACGCCGCGACCACGGTGATGTTCGAAGGCGTGCCGAACTATCCGACCAACTCCCGCTTCTGGGAGGTGATCGACAAGCACAAGGTCGAGATCTTCTACACCGCCCCGACCGCCATCCGCGCCCTGATGCGCGACGGCGACGAGCCGGTGACCCGCACCAAGCGCGACAGCCTACGGCTGCTGGGCACGGTCGGCGAGCCGATCAATCCGGAGGCCTGGCTCTGGTACCACCGCGTGGTCGGCGAGGGCCGCTGCCCGATCGTCGACACCTATTGGCAGACCGAGACCGGCGCCTGCCTGGCCTCGCCGCTGCCGGGCGCCCATGCGGCCAAGCCGGGCTCCTGCGCCATGCCGCTGCCGGGGGTGAAGTTCCAGCTGGTCGAGGGCGACGGGACCATCCTGGACGGCGCCGCGTCGGGCAACCTCTGCATCACCGACAGCTGGCCGGGCCAGATGCGCACGGTCTATGGCGACCACCAGCGCTTCTTCGACACCTACTTCTCGACCTATCCGGGCAAGTACTTCACCGGCGACGGCTGCCGCCGCGACGAGGACGGCTACTACTGGATCACCGGCCGGGTCGATGACGTGATCAACGTCTCCGGCCACCGCCTGGGCACCGCCGAGATCGAGAGCGCCCTCGTCGGCAACGAGAACGTGGCCGAGGCCGCGGTCGTCGGCTTCCCGCACGACATCAAGGGCCAGGGCGTCTACTGCTACGTCACCCTGAAGGCTGACGTGAAGCCGAGCGACATCCTCGAGGCGGAGCTGAAGGGCTGGGTACGGCGCGAGATCGGGCCGTTCGCGGCGCCGGACGTGATCCAGTTCGCCCCCGGCCTGCCCAAGACCCGCTCGGGCAAGATCATGCGCCGCATCCTGCGCAAGATCGCCGAGAACGACCTTGGCAACCTCGGCGACACCACCACGCTGGCCGATCCGTCCGTGGTCGACGATCTAGTCAAGAACCGTCACGGCGCCTGACGCGTTGCTCATGGCGGAGAAGCTCCGCCATGAGCCTGGGACGTACGGTCATCCTCGCCCTTCTGATCCTCGCCGCGCCGGCGAGCGCCGATGCGCGTGAGCCGCGCGCCAGCCGCCAGGGCATCAAGGTCGAGGTCGCCGCCGATCCCAACGGCTCCTCCGGTCTGATCCGCGGCAGCGTGGAGATCGCGGCCACGCCGGAGGACGTCTGGAAGGTGCTGGTCGACTGCGACCTGGCGCCCCGCATGGTCCGCAGCCTGAAAAGCTGCCGCATCCTCGAGCGCGACCCCGCCGGCCGCTGGGACGTGCGCGAGCACATCAGCCGCCCGGGCATGCTGCCGACGGTGCGCAGCGTGTTCCGCTCCGACTACGACCCGCCGCAGCGGATTCGATTCTACCGGGTCGGCGGCGAACTGAAGGTGCTCGAGGGCGAGTGGCGGCTAGTCCCGCTGGACGGCGGCGCGCGCACCAGGGTGCTTTACGAGAACCGCGCCTCCACCCCGTTCGCGGTGCCCGCCCCGATGGCGCGGATGGTCCTGCGCAAGGACGTGCCCGACGCGCTGGCCGCCCTGCGCCGGGAGGTTATGGCGCGGGTGAAGTGAGCGGGAGCCCCGCGGGGGAGCAACTGGATGGTGGCTCAGCGCGCGCCAGCCCGCTAATCCAGCCGCATGTCGTTCGATCTGCCGCCCCAGCTTCGCCTCGCCGCCGACCGCCTGATGGTCGGCGTCTCCCGCAAGGACATGGCCCAGCGCGCCGGCGCGATCTCCGCCCGCTACCGCGCCGGCGGCGGCTCCGCCGCGGTGGTCGGCAGCCAGGCGGATGCGACGGCCTATGTGCTCACCCGCCTGCCGGCCACCTACGCCGCCTGTGGGCGCGCGTTCGCCGAGGCCGCCGACCGGGCGCCGGGCTTCTCCCCCGCCAGCCTGCTGGACGCCGGGGCCGGCCCCGGCGGCGGCGGCTGGGCGGCGCTGGAAACCTGGCCGCAGATCGCCAAGGCCAGCCTGCTGGACTCCAACCGCGCCTTCCTCGACATGGCCGCCGCGCTCGCCCAGGAAGGTCCCGCGGCTCTGCGCGCCGCCGACCGCCTGCAGGGCGATCTCACCGCCCCGCGCGATTGGCCGAGCGCCGACCTGGTGCTGGCCAGCTACGCCCTGGCCGAAATCCCCGCTGCGAAGCAAGCCGCCACAGTCGCGGCCCTGTGGGCCTGCACGCAAGGCGTGCTGGCGCTGGTCGAGCCGGGCACGCCGGCCGGCTACCAGCGCATCCTCGCCGCCCGTGAGGGACTGATCGCCGCCGGCGCGACCATCCTCGCTCCCTGTCCGCACCACGCGCCCTGCCCGCTGATCGCTCCGGACTGGTGCCATTTCAGCCAGCGACTGGCCCGTTCGCGCGACCATCGTCTGGCCAAAGGGGCCGAGACCCCGTTCGAGGACGAGAAGTTCATCTACCTGCTGGCCGCCCGCCCGCACGTCGTCGCCGAGCCGCCGACCGCCCGGGTGCTGGCCCCGCCGCGGGTTTCGAAACCCGGCATCGAGTTGAAACTCTGCCAGCCGTCCGGGGCGGCCGAGCTGGTGTTCGCCGCCAAGCGCGACAAGGGCGCCTACGCGGTCGCCCGCCGGCTCGACTGGGGCGACGCCCTGCCCGATCGCGATTGAGGCTCGAACAGGCGTTTGAAAGCGCTGGCCTTACAGCGTTAGGCGCGTCACAACTCCGCTCCGGCCCATTCGTATTCAGGGCCGCAGATTTTCAGAACATTAGGGAAGCCATATGCCCAAGAGCCGTGAGATCCACCTCGTCGCCCGTCCGAACGGCATGCCGACGCAAGCCGACTTCGCCCTGCTGGAGACGCAAGTTCCGGACGCCGCCGATGGCGAGGTGCTGGTCGAGAACCTCTACATGTCGGTCGACCCGGCGATGCGCCCGCGGCTCACCGCCGGCCAGGACCTCAACGTGGCGATGATGGGCGGCGCGCTGGGCCGCGTGGTGCAATCGAAGAACCCCGACTTCGCGGTCGGCGACCTGGTCTCCAACCGCAACGGTTTCCGTGAGTTCTTCGTCTCGAACGGCCAGGGCCTGAGCAAGCTGGCCGCCGATCCGGAGCTGCCGCTGACCGCCTACATGCACGCCATGGGCATGACCGGGTTCACCGCCTATGGCGGCCTGCTGCACATCGGCGCGCTGAAGGACGGCGAGCAGGTGTTCGTCTCCACCGCCGCCGGCGCGGTCGGCTCGGTCGCCGCCCAGATCGCCAAGATCAAGGGCTGCTACGTGGTCGGCTCCACCGGATCGGCCGACAAGGCCGCCTGGCTGAAGGACGAGGTCGGTCTGGACGCGGTGATCAACTACAAGGAAGTCCCGATCAAGAAGGCGCTCGAAGACGCCACGCCCAAGGGCATCGACGTCTATTTCGACAATGTCGGCGGCGACCATCTGGAAGCGGCGCTGCGCCGGATGAACACGCTGGGCCGGATCCCGGTCTGCGGCTTCATCTCCGGCTACAATTCCGGCCATTCGAACGTCTCGAACCTGTCGAACATCATCTATTCGCGAGTGATGCTGCGCGGCTTCGTCGGCACCGACTTCATGCACCTGCATGGCCAGTTCCTGCAGGACATGGCCGGCTGGCTCAAGGCCGGCAAGGTCAAGGCCCAGGAGACCGTGCTCGACGGCATCGCCGCCGCGCCTGACGCCATGATCGGCCTGATGGAAGGCAAGAACTCCGGCAAGATGCTGGTGAAGCTGGCGGGGTAACGCCGCGCTAGTCCTCCCCTCTTGGGGGAGGTGGATCGGCGCATGGCGCCGAGACGGAGGGGGACCGCTCTCAGGCAGAGTCAAAGTCCCCCTCGGTCAGCCCTTCGGCTGACAGCTCCCCCAGAGGGGGAGCAACTTGAACACGCCACATGACAATCCCGTAAGCTTCCCTCGCGCCAACGCAGTGTTACGGTCCCAGGCTCGTAAACCGGGAAGCCTGTATGCTCCGTACCGCCGTCGCCGCGCTCGCCGCTTCGTTCGCCCTGAGCCTTGCGCTCCCCTCCGCCGCGGCCGACGTGGTTCCACCCATCGCCTACAAGGAACGGGTGCTGCCCAACGGGCTGCGCATCCTGTCGTCGGTCGACCGCACGACGCCCAATGTCACGGTCCAGGTCTGGTACGGCGTCGGCTCCAAGGACGACCCGGTCGGCCGCTCCGGCTTCGCGCACCTATTCGAACACATGATGTTCAAGGCCACCCGCGACACGCCGTCGGAAACCATCGACCGCATGACCGAGGACGTGGGCGGCTTCAACAACGCCTCCACCTATGACGACTTCACCAACTACTACGAAGTCGTCCCGGCCGAGCACCTGCAGCGGCTGCTGTGGGTCGAGGCCCAGCGCCTGGGCTCGCTGGTGGTCGATGAGGCGGTGTTCAAATCCGAGCGCGACGTGGTCAAGGAGGAGCTGCGCCAGTCGGTGCTGAGCCAGCCCTACGGCCGGCTGTTCTACCTCTACCTGCCGCAGGCCAGCTACACGACGCACCCCTACAAGCGCCCGGGCATCGGCTCGATCGAGGAGTTGGACGCCGCCACCATCGACGACGTACGCGCCTTCCACGCCGCCTACTACCGGCCCGACAACGCCGCCCTGATCGTGATCGGCAACTTCAACGAAGCCGACCTCGACGCCTGGGTCGACAAGTACTTCGCCAGCCTCAAGAAGCCGGCCGAGCCGATCAAGCGCGTCACCACCGTCGAGCCGCCGCGCACGGCCCCTGGGGTGTTCAAGGGCTATGGCCCCAACGTGCCGCTGCCGGCCGTCATGATGACCTGGCACGCGCCGGACGCCGCCAGCCCCGACGCCGCGGCCCTTTCCGTGCTCGACGCCGTTCTCTCCAGCGGCAAGTCCTCGCGGCTCTACAACAGCCTGGTCTACGAGCAGCAGGTCGCCAGCGAGGTGTTCTCCGACGCCTCCCTGCCCCAGCAGCCCGGCATGATCATGCTCGGCGCCATCCTGGCCGGCGGCAAGACCATCGCCCAAGGCGAGAAGGCGCTGCTTGCCGAGGTCGCCCGCCTGCGCGACGCCCCGCCGACCGAGGCCGAGCTGACCGAGGCGAAGAACGAGCTGGTCGCCGGCAAGCTGCGCGAGCGCGAGACCATCGACGGACGCGCATTCGCGCTCGGCTACGCGCTGCGCACCGCCGGCGATCCGGCCCTGGCCAACCGCGAACTGGCCGAGCTGCAGGCGGTGACCGCCGCCGACGTGCAGCGCGTGGCCCGGCAGTACCTGACCGAAGCCGGCCGCATGACCATCCTCTACCAACCGGAGACCGCCCGGCCGGCCGGCGAGACCGACGCCACGCCCAAGCCGCCGGTAGTCGCCTCGGCCAAGTACGACGGCCCGGTGGTGACGCTCGCCCCCGTGGGCCAGCGCGCGGCCCCGCCGCCGGTCGGCGCGCCGGTGACCCCGGTGCTGCCCAAGCCGGCCGAAAGGACCCTGGCCAACGGCCTGAAGGTGATCGTCGCCAAGTCCGCCGACCTGCCGCTGGTCACCGCCTCGCTGGTGGTGCGCACCGGCGCCTGGGCCGACCCGCAGGGCCTGGCCGGAGCGATGAGCATGACCGCCGGGATGCTGACCGAGGGCACCAAGACCCGCGGCGCCCAGGAGATCGCCAGCCAGACCGAGGCGCTCGGCGCTTCGCTGTCCTCGGGCGGCGGCCAGGAGTCCTCGTCGGTCAGCCTCAACGTCATGCCCGGCAAGCTGCCGCAGGCCATGGAGATCATGGCCGACGTGGCCAAGAACCCGGCCTTTGCCGCCGAGGAACTGGAGCGCCAGCGCAGCCAGTCGCTCGACGGCCTGTCGGTGGCCTACCAGTCGCCCGGCCAGTTGGCCGGCTTCGCCGCCTCGCCGGTGCTGTTCTCCGGCACCCCGTTCGGCCACGTCCCGTCCGGCACTCCGGCCTCCCTGGCCAAGCTCTCCACCGCCGACCTCGGCAAGCTGCACGCCCAGTTCTTCCGGCCCGACAACGCCATCCTGGTGATGACCGGCGACATCACGCCTGAAGCCGGCTTCGAGCTGGCGCAGAAGGCGTTCGGCGACTGGAAGGCCCCGGCCGGCCCGCCGCCGGCCCGCGCCGCGGTCAGCCCCAAGGCGGCGCCCCGCGCCGTGGCCATCGACCTGCCCGGCACCGGCCAGGCGGCGGTGACCGTGGGCAAGGCCTCGATCGCCCGCGGCGACCCCGCCTACTATCCTGCCGTCGTCACCAACTCAGTGCTCGGCGGCGGCTACTCGGCCCGGCTGAACCAGGAGATCCGCATCAAGCGCGGGCTGTCCTACGGGGCCAACTCGCGGCTCTCGGCGATGCGCACCACCGGCCTGTTCCGCGCCGTCGCCCAGACCAAGAACGAGTCCGCGCCGCAGGTGCTGGACCTGATCATGGCCGAGGTGAAGCGGCTGGCCGACGCCCCGGCCGGACCCGACGAGCTGAAGGCCCGCAAGTCGGTGCTGATCGGCGGCTTCGGCCGCGAACTGGCCACCACCGACGGTCTGGCCGGCATCCTCGGCAACCTGGCGCTCTACGATCTGCCGCTGACCGAAGTCGCCGACTACACCACCAAGGTCGAGGCGGTCACCGCCGCCCAGGTGCAGGACTTCGCCAAGCAGAACCTGGCCCCGGACAGCGTCAGCGTCATCGTCGCCGGCGACGCCAAGGCGTTCACCGACGGCCTCAAGCAGCGCCGCCCGAACCTCGAGGTCGTGCCCGCCAAGGAGCTCGACCTGGACTCGGCGAGCCTGCGGAAGTGAGCTCAGACCAGGGCTAGGCGCTTCGCGCCCACTTGGTGAGGTCGCGCTCGCGGCCCATCAGCGCCAGGCCCGAGGCGATCGATTCCAATTCGCTGCCGCTCTCGATCTTCGAGGCGTCGAAGCGGCGGTAGAAGACGTCGCGCACCGCCGGCACCAAGGATGAGCCGCCGGTGAGGAACACCCGGTCGATGCTGCCGGCGTTGAGGCCGGCGTCGGAGAGCGCACGGTCGACGGCGTCTTCGATCAGGTGCAGTTCCGGCGCGATCCAGTCCTCGAACTCGGCGCGTTCGACGTCGCGGGCGATGTCGATGCTGCCGGCCTGGAAGCGGAACTGGGCCAGCGACTGCGAGGACAGCGCCTCCTTCAGCTGCGAGACGGAGCGGTAGAGCCGGTAGCCGTAGTTCTCGTCGAGCACCTCGACCAAACGCTCGATCTTCTGCGGCTCGACCGCCTCGCGCACCAGCTTGCGGATCTCGCGCATGTCGCGGCTGGCCCGCATCAGGGCCAGCTGATCCCAGCGGGCGAAGGTCGAATAGTAGCGGTTCGGCACCGGCAGGATCTTGCCGAACGACTTGTAGCTGGAGCCCTTGCCCAGCTCGGGCGAGACCAGGTTGTCGATGATCCGGTAGTCAAAGGCGTCGCCGGCCACGCCGACCCCCGCCCGGCCGAGCGGAGTGGAGTGAATCTCGCCGTCCTGGCGCGTGAAGCGGATGATCGAGAAGTCGCTGGTGCCGCCGCCGAAGTCGCCCACCAGCACCGTGGCGTCTTCGGTCAACTCGCGGGCGAAGAAGAAGGCCGCGCCGACCGGCTCGTAGGAATAGAGGATCTCCTCGAAGCCCAGCCGCCGGAACGCGGTCTCGTAGCGGGCCAGGGCCAGGTCCTCGTTCGGCGCGCCGCCGGCGAAGGTCACCGGCCGCCCGACGATCACCCGCTTAGGCAGCTCGGCCATGTCGCCGCCGGCATGGTCGCGCAGCTTCAGCAGGAAGGCCGAGAGCAGGTCCTCGAACACATAGCGGCGACCGATGATCTGGGTCTCGCTGAAGCTCTCGGAGGCCGCGAAGCTCTTGAACGACTGGATGAACCGGGTCTCCAGCGGGTCCTCGACATAGGCCTCGATGGCCCAGGGACCGGCCTCGACCTCGCGCTCGTTCGGCAGGTCGGGCGGGGCGTAGAACGACAGCGCCGAGCGGAAGGCGAACACTTCCTTCTCTGGCGCCGGGAACTTGACCAGATGCGCCGGACCGTCGGCCCCTGCGAGCGCGACGACCGTGTTGGTCGTGCCGAAATCGATGCCGATGCTGAGACCGGTCATGGGTCGCGCTCCTTGCTGGTTCGGGGTGGGACGGCCAAGCCGCCCGCACCCCGAGGAGCGGACGGCTGGTTTAGTTCAGTTCGTTGAGCGCGAGGCTCACGCCTGCGCCTCGACGACGTCCTGTTCGTAGGCGGCCAGAGTGGCCATCTGCAGGACGCGGGACACCGAGGACGACAGCGGCGCGATCTGCACCGACTTCGACAGGCCCAGCAGCAGCGGGCCGATCACCGTGGCCCCGCCGAGCGCCTGCACCAGCTGGGTCGAGATCGCCGCCGAGTGGATGGCCGGCATGATCAGGACGTTGGCCGGGCCGGTCAGGCGCATGAACGGATAGTTCACCCGCTTGCTCGGATCGAGCGCCAGCTCCGGCGGCATTTCGCCCTCGTACTCGAAGTCGACGTCCATCATGTCGAGCATGGCCACCGCATCGCGGACCTTCTCGGAGCGCACGCCCATCGGATTGCCGAAGGTCGAGTAGGACATGAAGGCGACGCGCGGGGTGTAGCCGAGGGTCTTGACCGTGCGAGCCGCCTCCATGGCGATCTCCACCAGCTCCTCGGCCTCCGGCATCTCTGTGACGTTGGTGTCGGCAATGAACAGGGTGTGGCCCTTGGCGAGCACCACGCTCATACCCATGACCCGGCCGTCGGGCGCCGGATCGATGACCCGCAGCACCTCTTCGAGCACCTGGTCGTAGGAGCGGGTCACGCCGGTGACCATGCCGTCGGCATAGCCCAGCGCCACCATCGAGGCGGCGAACGAGTTGCGGTCCTGGTTGATCAGCCGCTGGACGTCGCGCTTCAGGTAGCCCTGGCGCGACAGCCGCTCGTAGAGGAAGTCGACGAACTCCGGGTTCCGGTCGGAGACCCGGGCGTTGATGATCTCCAGCTTGGTCTCGTTCGGGTCGAGGCCGGCCGAGACCATGTTGGCCTTCACCAGCTCCTCGCGGCCGACCAGGACGGCGTGGCCCAGGCCCGCGGCCTCGAAGGCGTGGGCGGCGCGGATCACCGTGGTCTCTTCACCCTCGGCGAAGACGATGCGCTTCTTCGGGTGCTTCAGGACCGCGCCCTGCAGCTTCTGCAGGAAGGCGGCGGTCGGATCGAGCCGCTGGGCCAGCGAGGCCCGGTAGGCGTCCATGTCGAGGATCGGCTTGCGGGCCACCCCGGTGTCCATCGCCGCCTGGGCGACGAACGGGGGGATATAGGACAGCAGGCGCGGATCGAACGGGGTCGGGATGATGTACTGCGGGCCGAACTTCAGCTGGGTGCCGTGGTAGGCGGCGGCCACTTCGTCGGGCACGTCCTCGCGGGCGAGCTGGGCCAGGGCGTTGGCGCAGGCGATTTTCATTTCCATGTTCACGCGGCGCGCGCGCACGTCCATGGCCCCACGGAAGATGTAGGGGAAGCCCAGCACGTTGTTGACCTGGTTCGGATAGTCCGAGCGGCCGGTGGCGACGATGGCGTCGGAGCGGACGGCGTGGACCTCTTCCGGGGTGATCTCCGGGTCGGGGTTGGCCATGGCGAAGATGATCGGCTTGGCCGCCATCGCCTTGACCATCTCCTGGGTCAGCGCGCCCTTCACCGACAGACCGATGAAGACGTCAGCGCCCTGCAGGGCCTCGGCCAGGGTGCGGGTGTCGGTTTCGACCGCGTGGGCGCTCTTCCACTGGTTCATGTCGTTGGCGCGGCCGCGGTAGATCACGCCCTTGGAGTCGCAGGCGATGACGTTCTCAGGCGAGACGCCCATCGCCTTGATCAGCTCGAGCGTGGCGATGCCGGCCGCGCCGGCGCCGTTCAGCACCACCTTGATCTGGGAGATGTCGCGGCCGGTGATGGCGCAGGCGTTGATCAGGCCGGCCGCCGAGATGATCGCGGTGCCGTGCTGGTCGTCGTGAAACACCGGGATGTCGAGCAGCTCCTGCAGCTCGGTCTCGATGCGGAAGCACTCGGGGGCCTTGATGTCCTCGAGATTGATGCCGCCGAAGGTGATGCCGATGTTCTTGACCACCGTGATGATCTCGTCGGGATCGGTGGCGCTGACCTCGATGTCGATCGAATCGACGTCGGCGAAGCGCTTGAAGAGGACGCTCTTGCCCTCCATCACCGGCTTGGAGGCCAGGGCCCCCAGATTGCCGAGGCCGAGGATGGCGGTGCCGTTCGAGATCACTGCCACCAGGTTGCCCTTGGAGGTGTAATCGTAGGCGGCTTCGGGATCCTCGGCGATCTTGAGGACCGGTACGGCGACGCCCGGCGAGTAGGCAAGCGACAGGTCCCGCTGGGTGGCCATCGGCTTGGTCGGCGCAATGGCGATCTTCCCGGGGGTCGGGTGCTTGTGGAAGCTCAGCGCCTCCTCGTCGGTGAAGGTGCGTTTCTCGGCGTCGCTCATAGGCGCGGCGTTTCCTCTTGGTCCGCTGGGTCCCGCGTGCGCGGGGGGGCCAACCTATAGAGACGGGGCGCCCCCCCCACAACCGCCCACCGGCATTGGATCGCCGCGCTACTTCGCCGTAGCCGACAAGGTGTTGCGCGCCTGCCGCGCACCGCCGCCGTCGGCGGTCTGCAACACCATCGCGCCGTCCTCGAACAGGACCCGCCGGGTCGGCGCGCCCTCGATCACGAACAGCCCCTCGCCGTTCAGCGGCTTGAGCAGGCTCGGCGGGCGACGCCCGTTGCGCATCTGAAGGCCTTCGCCCTGCACGCTGACCTCGTAGGCGCCATAGGCTCCCGCCCAGCGGGCCAGTTTGGCCGGGTCGAGCTTGGCGGCGGGAGCGAGGGCTTCCAGCGTCCAGCGGTTCTCGATCAGCGCCGGCTCGCCTAGCGGCGCGCTCGCCAACTTGGTCAGGGCCAGCTGCTGGGCCTTGTCCAGCGCCTGGGCGGCCGGCGCGGGCGCGTCGGGAATGACGCCGGTCCCTTCCCAGTTCTTGCCGGTGATCGGATTGATCGGCGTGCCGCCGGAGATGAACACCGAGAGGCCGTCGCCGACCTCGACCGGGCCGCCGGGATTGGCCCCGCCCGCCGAGGCCTCGCCCACCACCGTCGCGCGCCGGGCGGCCTGCAGGGTGTAGGCGAAGCTCTCGCCGGCCGAGGCGGTGCGCCCGCTGGTCAGGATGTAGATCGGGGTCTCCAGCCGCCGCGTCGCGTCGGCGATCGGCACGGTCGGCGCCTCGTGGTCGTCCAGCTGGCCGCGAACCTTGAAGGTGTTGTAGACCTTGGCGCCCTCCGGCACGAAGTGGCCGACCAGATAGCCGACCATGGCCGGCGAACCGCCGCCGTTGTCGCGGAGGTCGAAGATCAGGGCGTCGGTCCCTGCAGTCAGGGCGAGGGCGGCGTCGGCCGCCTGTCGCGCGCTCTGGTCGCCGTCCGGCTCGAAGTGGGCGAAGCCGCGCATGTCGATATAGCCGATGTTGCCCGGCAGCACCTCCACCGACCGGAAGCCGTAGCCGCCGCGCTTCCTGAGGGCGGCCGGACCGCCGCCCGGACGCGCGTTGACGACCATGTCCGGGACGGAGGGGGACCAGTTGACCGCGAAGTGTCCGTCCTGCGGCCGCAGCCGGGTGGTCAGGGCGGCGGCGAAATCGAGCGGGTCGGTCAACTTGTCGTACGCGCCCTTCTTGGCCTCGGCGCGCAGCTCAGCGGCGATCTTGTGGGCCCTGGCCTCGTCGTAGAACTGCTCGTCGATGGCGGCGGCGATCGCCTCGACCTTGGCCCGCGGGGCGATGGTCGGGGTCTTGGCGAGCGCCGCGCCGGCGCTCAGGGCGACGCACATCGTCGCGACGGTAAGCAGTTTCATTTCGACATCTCCGAGTTCGGCGAACCTCGTGACGATCAAGCTTGGCTATTTTGCGGCAGGGCTGATCAGATCGATCCCGGCTTCGTAGATTCGCCGCAGCGCCCCTTCGTCGGCACCGGCGCGGGCGCGGACCGCCATGGTGTGCATGATCGCAGTGGCCAGCGGCGCCAGGGCGGCAGGCGCGCCGCGGAGCTCGCCGGCAGCCGTCTCGAAGCGGGCCAGATAGGCCCCGTCCAGTTCGGCGAAGGCTTGGTCCAGGACCTCGCGCACCTGCGGATCGACCACCGATTCCGTCACCGCCGTGCCGATCAGGAAGCAGCCCTGCTGGCCCGCGGCGCCCGCCCGGTAGATCTCGCTGGTCCGCGCGTAGATCACGCCCAGCACCTGGCGCAGCGGCGCCGGATTGGCCAGCGCCGCGGTCAGGCTGGCGATCATCTCGCGCCGGGATTGCTGCAGCGCTGCCAGGTACAGCGCCTTCTTGTCCCCGAACGCGCCATAGAGACTCGGACGATTGAGCCCGGTCGCCTCGCACAGGTCGTCCAGCGAGGTGGCCGCGTAGCCGTTCTTCCAAAACGTGTCGCGCACCTGCGCCAAGGCGGCGGCGGGTTCGAAGCTGCGCGGCCGCCCACGCTTGGCCTGTTCTTTTTGTACCACTTCGCACGAAATCCTTGACGGTCGTCTATTTTGTATCAAATGGTACGAAAATAAAACTCGGAGGACACCCCATGGATCTCTACTTCTCTCCGCTCGCCTGCTCGCTCTCCACCCGCATCGCCGTCTACGAGGCGGGGGCCGAGGGCAAGGTCCGCCTGAACCGCGTGGACGGCAAGACCAAGACCATCGAGGGCGGCGGCGACTATCTGGCCGTGAACGCCAAGGGCCTGGTCCCGGCGGTGCGCACCGATGACGGCGAGGTGATCACCGAGAACGCCGCCGTGCTGCAGTATCTGGGCGACGCCTTCCCCGAGGCCGGCATCGTTCCGCCGGCCGGCAGCGTCGAGCGCTACCGCCTGCAGCAGTGGCTGAGCTTCGTGGGGACCGAGCTGCACAAGCTGGTGTTCAATCCGCTGCTCTCGCCCGAGGCCAATGACGGCGCCAAGGCCTTCGCCCGTGAGGCCGCGCCCGAGCGGCTCGACTATCTGAACGCCCACCTGACCGGCCGCGAGCACCTGCTCGACCGCTTCAGCGTCGCCGACGCCTATCTGGCCGCGGTGCTGAACTGGGCGCCGTTCGTCGGCATCGACCTGGCGCAGTGGTCGGCCATCGCCGCCTACCGCGATCGCCTGGCCGCCCGCCCCGCCATCAGCCGCGCGCTGAAGGAGGAGTTCGAGCTCTACCGCGCGGCCTGACCCACGTCCCGCCGGCGGATGCGGACCAGGGCCGAGACCGCGGCGGCGGCGAAGGCGCCCGAGCAGCGGGCGCTTTCGGCGCTGTCGGCCGGACCGCTGGCGGCGACCGCCCCGTCGGCTCGCAGCACCCAGCGCCAGCGCTCGCCGCCCTGTTCGATCACCACTTCATAGTTCGCCTCGACCATAGCGGTCCTCCTCCCAATGACTGGCGCAGGTTCGCTGGGAACGATGCAGGCCGTGCCGTGCAAGCTGTGGAGATTTGGTGCAGGTCATGCCGCCCGCGGCAGCACGACCACGAACCGCGCGCCCTCGACGAACGCGATCTCGCCGCCGTTGGCGGCCAGCAGCGAGCGGGCGATGGAGAGGCCAAGCCCCGTCCCGCCCTGCGCCCGCCGGGTGGTGAAGAACGGTTCGAACAGCCGCTGGCGGTCGGCCGGGGCGACGCCGGGGCCGTCGTCTTCCGTCTCCAGCGTCACCGCCTCGCCGCTCGTCCGTACAGAGACGGTCGCCCGGGCCGCGCCGGCCTGGCGGCTGTTCTGCAGCAGCACGCCGAGCACCGCCTCCAGGGTCGCCGCCGGCACCCGCACCGGCGGCAGCTCGGGCGGCAGCGCCAGCTCGACCCTAAAGTCCTCACTGTTGATCGCATCGGCCACGCGTTGCACCGCGCCGGCGACGTCCACCGACAGCCCGGCTTCCGGCCGCGCCATGTCGGCCCGCGCCAGGTCCAGCAGCCGGGTGACCAGCTGCGAGAGCCGCGCGGAATCGGCGGCGATGTTGTCGAGGAAGCGCCGTCGCTCCTGCGGGGTCATCGACTCCCCGTGGT
This sequence comes from Phenylobacterium sp. P4_E10, assembly GCF_056401675.1. NCBI lineage: Bacteria > Pseudomonadati > Pseudomonadota > Alphaproteobacteria > Caulobacterales > Caulobacteraceae > Phenylobacterium > Phenylobacterium sp. P4_E10. The sequence goes on from NZ_JBFUIW010000018.1 coordinate 44,300, forward strand.
CCTGCAACAGCTCCACCGCCCCGCTAACCCCGGCCAGCGGCGTCTTGAACTCGTGGCTCATCGCGGCGGCGAAGTCGCGCAGGTAGGCCGAACGCCGCTCGATGGCGGCGGCCATCACCCGGAAATCCTCGTAGAGCGACTGGATCTCCACTGCCGCGGTGGTCGGGGTTTCGGGCACCGTTCCGCCCCCGGCCGCCACCCCGCGCGAGGCCACGCTCAGCGCCTCGATCGGCCGCGTCACCCCGCGTGAGACCAGGCCGGCCAGCACCACCAGCAGGGCCGCGATGCCGATGACGCCGATGGCGATCTTGCCGCGGTCCTCGTAGATCCCGCGGAACAGCGCCCGCGGCGAACGCGACAGCAGCACCACGCCGACCACCTGGCCATCGACCTCGATCGGGCGGGCATGATGCAGGCGCAGGCCTGAGGCCCGGCTCAGCCATTCCAGCGAATAGCGCGGGCGATAGTCGCCGACCCGCCGCAAGACCGTGCGCGGCGTTCCGGCCAAGGCCGACTGCACCTCGGTCAGATCGGCCAACGAGCCGCCGCCGGCGGCGAGGTTCCCGCGTCCGTCCAGCAGCACCACCGCGGCCAGGGTGGTGCGGGTGGTGGCCTCGATCATCGGAGCCAGGCGCTCGGCCACGGCGCTCGCCGTCGCCTCCGGCGGCGCGGCGGTCTTCGGGGTCGGACGCTCCGGCAGCATGGGAGAAGCTTGCAGGTCGATGGTGGTCGGCTCGGGCGCATAGGCGTCGGCCGCCATGGCGGTCGGCGGCGGCGCGCCGGGCCAGGAGGTGGCGGCGGCCGCCGCGATGGCCGCGCCCTGGGCGACCAGCTCGGCCTCGGTCTGACGCACCAGGGTGTTCTCGTAGACACGCAGGAAGATGGCGCTGAGGCCTGGCATGGCCGCGGCGAAGAAGAGCACCGCGAACAGGATGGTCCGCAGCCGCAGGCGCGGCCAGTGACGCTTGGCGAAGGCCTTGACCGCTCCGATCACGCCGCCCCGCCCAGGCAGGCCCCGAGCCGGTAGCCGACCCCGGCGCGGGTCTCGATCACGTCGTGGGCGCCCAGGGCCGCAAACTTGGCGCGCAGGTTGCGGACGTGGCTGTCGACGGTGCGGTCGGTGATCGCAAAGCCTGGGCCGCGCAGGCGGTCGATGATGGCGTCGCGGCTGAACACCTTGGTCGGGGCGGCCGCCAGGGCGCGCAGCACGCCGAACTCAGTGACCGTCAGGGACAGCGGTTGACCGTCCCAGAGCGCCAGCCAGGCGTCCGGATCGAGGGTCAGCCGCCCCTGAGCGATCGCGGCCTTCGGGGCGGCGGGCGGCGGCGTCCCTCGGGCCCGGCGCAGGATCGCGGTCACCCGCGCCGTCACCTCCCGCGGGCTGAACGGTTTGACCACGTAATCGTCGGCGCCCAGCTCGATGCCCAGCACCCGGTCGATCTCCTCGTCGCGCGAGGAGAGGAACAGGATCGGCAGTTCGCTCCTGGCCCGCACCTGGCGGCAAACCTCCAGCCCGCTGAGCCGCGGCATGTTGATGTCCAGCACCAACAGGTCGGGCGCAGCCGCCTCCAACTGGGCCAGCGCCGCCTCGCCGTCCTCGGCCTGGGCGGTCTCGAACCCGGCCTTCTCCAGCGCAAAGGCGAGCAGCTGGCGAATGTGCGGGTCGTCGTCGGCGATCAGGATCTTGGCCATGCGGCTCATGTTCCGGCTTGGGCCGCCGGCGTCAACGGCGCGGGCGCATTCCAGCCGCCCGCGGCGCGGGCCGCATCCAGCCGCCGCTGGCCGCGCCACGTCCAGGTGCGCCAGTGCGATTGGCGCGCCGCGAGGTCAAGCTGCGCCGTCATCCGCGCCCCGCGCGCCTGCGCGGCCAGCTCAGGCGGCAGCGGGCGCTGCGTCAGCTCGACAAGCGGGACCAGCGCCGCGGAGCCGAGCTCACGCAGATAGGGCAGGTCCAGGCTGGGATCGCTGGCGACGCCGGTCACCTCGCGGGCGTGGCGCACGTTCCAGGCCGCGGCCGCCGCGCCAATGTCGGCCACTGCTACAGCGCTCAGCACCAGGCCCATGGCCAGGGCATTGGTCCCGATCAGCCAGCTGGCGCTCCGGCCCCGCATCAGCCGCACGCAGATCAGCACCAGCCCGACCGCGACCAGCGCCATCCAGGCCAGGGCCGCGATCCGCAGCTGGGTCAGGCCGTAGGCCTCCACATAGTCGATCGTTCGCAGAGCACTGGAGGCGACCAGCATCAAATTCTGGCCGACCCAGGCGATCACCAGCCAGCGAACCGCAGGGGCCTGCGCCGAGCCCGGCCGCAGGAAGACCAGCACGAAACCGCCGGCCAACAGCGCCGTGACGATCAGCAGATAGGCGCCGCGATGGGCGTAGTCGGCGAAGCTCACCCCGGCCGGCAGCGGCGCGCCGCTCCACAGGAAGGCCAGGTCGAGGCCGTTCTGCAGGGCGAACAGGGCGTTGAACACCACCAGCGAGATCGCCACCGAGGCCGAGGTCGCCCCGACCGCCGGCAAGCGGCGGGGTCTCGGCGTGAACCGCCGCCTCGCGCCGCGCGGCCGCAACAGCGCCCAGGCGACGACGGCGACGAGGCCCCAGAACAGCAGTCGCGGCTCCGAGAACGGCGGCAGCCGCAGGTTGGCCAGCAGCGACTCCAGCAGCGGATTGGCCATCACGAAGAGGCTGAGGAACACCGCGCCACCGAGCACCGGCAGCACCGCGCCCAGGGCCACGCGCCGCGCCAGGCCGGGCTGGCCGCCCTGGGCGAGAAGGCGGCGGGCGTCCAGCACCGGGGCCGGGATCGCGAGCATCGCGGCGCGCAGCAGGCGCAGGGCCCACTCGGACACGTCGTTTCGCGCATCCGACCGCGGCGACAACACCGCAACAGCCAGCGCCACGGCGCTCAGCGTCCAGGCGATCAGTCCTGGGCGGTCGAGCAGCAACAGGCAGAACCCGGCGGCCACGGCGAAGGCGGCCAGAGCCCGCCGATCGCGCCGCGCCTCCGGGTGGACAAGGACCGCGGCGGCGAGGGCTGCGGACATCGCCAGCGCCAGGTTGGCCCCGAACTCATGGTCGAACAGCAGGACGTCGGCGGCGGCGACCAGGGCTGCGGCCAGCGCGGCCTTGGTCCAGATCGAGGTCCGCCAGCGGAAAGGCGCGCCGGTCATGCGAAGGCTCCGAGTGAAAGGAGCCCTGCTTGTGCCTGCGCCGCTTCCAGCCTTGCGGGACAGGCCGTCCACACCTGAAGGCGGCGCCGTGCAGAAGCTGTGCAGGCTTGCGCCTTGACCCGCGCGGCCAGGACGCGAGACTAGCGGCCCAAAGTTCGCGTTCGCCGGAGAGCCTCCCCTGTCCATTCCCATCGAAATCGCCGTGGCCGGCGCGCTCGGCCGCATGGGCCAGGCCGTGACGGCGGTCATCGCCGGGCGCGAGGACGTGCGGCTGGCCGCCCGCTTCGACCGGCCCGGCGTGGAGGCCGAGGGGCTTGTCCCGCTGGAGGACGCCCTGGCCAAGGCCCAGGTGGTGATCGACTTCACGACGCCGTCGGCCTCGGTCGCTCTGGCGCAGGCCGCGGCCAAGCGCGGCGGACCGGCCCTGGTGATCGGCTCGACCGGCGCCTCGGAAGAGCAGATCGACGCCATTGGCGCGGCGGCTCAGGCCGTACCGATCGTGTTCGCCGGCAATTACTCGCTGGGCGTCAACATGCTGATGGGCCTGGTCGCCCAGGCGGCCCGCGCCCTCTCGGCGCAGGCCTATGACATCGAGGTCACCGAGTCCCACCACAAGCGCAAGGTCGATGCCCCGTCCGGCACCGCCCTGATGCTCGGCGAGGCCGCCGCCCGCGGCCGTCAGGTCGCCCTGGCCGATGTCGCCCAGCGGATCCGCGACGGCATCACCGGCCCGCGCCCGGCCGGCGAGATCGGCTTCTCGGTGATCCGCGGCGGCGGCATCATCGGCGAGCACTCGGTGATCTTCGCGGCCGAGGACGAGATCCTCACCCTCAGCCATTCGGCCCGCGACCGCGGCCTGTTCGCGCGCGGCGCGGTGGAGGCGGCCCGCTGGGTCGCCGGCCAGCCGCCCGGCCTCTACGACATGCAGGACGTGCTGGGGCTGAAGTGATGGCCGATCTCCTCGCCCGCGACGCCACCGGCCAGCTGTCGGCGCTGAGGACCAAGGAGATCTCCGCCGTCGAGTTGCTGAAGCTCTCGCTCGCGCGGCACGAGCAGACCCATCAGCGGCTGAACGCGGTGATCGTCGCCGATCTCGAGCGGGCGCTGGATCTGGCTAAGGCGGCCGACGATCTGCGAGCCAAGGGGGCGGGCGGGCCGCTGACCGGCCTGCCCATGACCATCAAGGACACCCTCGACGTCATCGGCATGGCGGCGTCTTCGGGGCTTGAGGCCCTGCGGCGGCGCAAGCCGGACGACGCGGCCGCCGTCGCCGAGGTGCGCCGGGCCGGGGCGGTGATCTGGGGCAAGACCAACGTGCCGGTGATGGCCGCCGACTGGCAGAGCTTCAATCCGCTCTACGGCGTGACCAGCAACCCCTGGGACACGGCCCGCACGCCCGGCGGCTCCTCCGGCGGCGCGGCGGCGGCGCTGGCGGCGGGGATCACCCCGCTGGAGATCGGCTCCGACATCGGCGGCTCGCTGCGGGTCCCGGCCAGTTTCTGCGGGGTATTCTCGCACAAGCCGACCTGGGGCCTGGTCAGCCAGGTCGGCCACGTGCCGCCGGCCCCCGGAACCCATGCCGAGCGCGACATCAACGTGGTCGGGCCGATGGCGCGGTCGGCCCGCGACCTGCGCCTGCTGATGTCGATCCTGACCGAGGGCGTGCCGGCCAAGGCCGAAATCGCCAATCTGAAGACCCTGAAGATCGGGCTGTGGCTCGACGGTTTCCCGCTCGACCCCGAGGTCCGCACGACGTTGGAGGACCTGGCCGGGCGGCTGCGCGCCGCCGGCGCCGAGGTGCGGCCGATCTCCGCGCCCGTCCCGCTCGATCAGCTGATGGACGCCTATCAGGTGCTGCTCGGCTCGGTGGTCGCCACCGACATGCCCGAGAAGGTCCAGGCCGGGATGCGGCGGATGCGGGGCCTGGCCGGTCTTGCCCGGACGTTTGGCCGGCGCGCCTCGGCCGAGCTGATCGCCGCCTACGCGGCCACCCACGCCGAGTGGATCGCCGCCGACGAGGTCCGCGCGCGGCTGCGCCATACGGCCGAGGCGGCGTTCGCTCGGTTCGACGTGATCCTGGCCCCGGTGGCCCCGGTCGTCGCCTTTCCGCACGACCACAAGCCGTACGCCTCGCGCCGGCTGCAAGCCTCGGACGGCAGCGTGATCCCCTATCCGGCCATGCTCAACTGGATCAGCCTGGCCAGCGCCCTGCACCTGCCGGTCACCGCCATCCCCGCCGGCTTGGCGGCCTCCGGCCTGCCGGTGGGCGCCCAGCTGATCGGCCCGCTCGGCGCCGATTCCCGCACGCTCTCCATCGCCCAGGCCATCGACGAGGCGCTCGGCGGCTTTATCGCGCCGCCGGTGGCGGGATAGTTTTCCTCCCCTGCGCAGGGGAGGAACTGAAGGCCCCTTGAGCCCCCTGCCCGCCTCTGGCATTCCCGGCCCATCCAATTCAGAGGGCGACCCATGACTGAACCGCGCGGCCTGACGCCCCTGACGGCGACCTTCAAGCGCTGGGACGGCAATCACGACCTGCCGCTGCCGGCCTACGCCACCGCCGGCGCCGCGGGCTTCGACTTCCGCGCCGCGACGCCCGACGGCGAGACGATCACCATCGCCCCGGGCGCGCGCAAGCTGATCCCGACCGGCTTCGCCGTCGCTCTGCCGATCGGCTACGAGATGCAGATCCGTCCGCGCTCGGGCCTGGCCGCCAAGAACGGCGTCTCGATCGTCAACGCCCCGGGCACCGTCGACTGCGACTATCGCGGCGAGATCCTGGTCTGCCTGATCAATCTCGGCGCCGAGGACTTCCACGTCCGCCGCGGCGACCGCATCGCCCAGGGGATCATCTCCGCCGCCCCGCAATGGGTGCTGGTCGAGGCCGACGAGCTGGACGACACCGACCGCGGCGCTGGCGGTCACGGCTCGACCGGGGTTTAGGCTTCTTCCTGCAGATCCTCCCCCGCTGGGGAGGTGGATCGGCGCATAGCGCCCTGACGGAGTCAGCCGTTGGCTGACAGCTCCCCAAGTGGGGGAGCATCGTTGCTGTTTCGCCGCCTACCGCCGCAGCACCAGCCCCATCCGCAACGTCCGCGGCGCGTCGAAGCTCTCGACGCCGTCGCCGGTCTGGGCGGTCTCGATGCTGGCGTCGAACAGGTTGTCGGCTGCGGCGTAGAGGGTGATCTGGCGCGACACCGACCAGTCGGCGCGTAGGGAGACCTCGGTCCCGGCCCCGAGCTTGCGGCTGTTGAGATCGTCGTCGAAGCGCGAGCTCTCGTAGCGCATCACCGCGCGCAGGCTGAGCGGATCGATCGGCCGCCAGGTCGCCTCGCCGGCAGCGGTCAGGCGCGGGGTCTGGGCCGGGCGCAGGCCGGTGAGCTGCGGCGCGGCGCTTCCGCCGTCGACCTCGGCCTGGGTGTAGGCGCCGGCCAGCCGCAACGAGACCGCCTCCCAGCTCCGCTCGACCTCAGCTTCGACGCCATAGGCGTTCACCTCGCCGGCGTTCTGGCGCTGGCGCAGCACGCCGCCGGCCGGAATGAACCCGGCGATCGGGAAGGTCGCGGGCCCCGATCCGATCGTGACGTTGGCCACCGCGCCGTCCAGGCGGCTGGCGAAAACCGTGAGGTCCCAGCGCAGCTCGCCCTCGCCCCCGAGGCCCAGCTCGACCCCGTAGAGTTTCTCCGGCTCGAGGCCGGCATTGGCCTCGGTGACGTCGTTGCCGACCCGGAACGGACGGTAGAGCTCGTTCAAGGTGGCCGGCCGGAAGCCGGCATAGGCGGCGGCGCGCAGATGGGTCTGATCGGCGATGTCGTAGCGGGCGCCCAGGCGTCCGGTCGGCAGCCAGCCGTCGCGATCCTGCGGCCGGTTGTCGAGAGTGGTCGCGCCGGTCGCCGCGTCGTGCTCGGTGCGATGGCCCTCGAAGGTCGCCCAGCGGTCGAGCCGCAGGCCACCGGTCACCAGCCAATCGCCAGCCGTGCGCCAGGTCTCGCCATAGAGGCCGACCACCGACTGGGTCCCGCCGGCCACGCGCTCGCGGGTGAAGGCGCCGGTCAGGTAGCGGAACTTCTCGCGCGTCTCGCCGTCGAACAGCCGCGCGTCGCCGCCGACTTCCCAGCCGCCCGCCGCGCCGTCGCGGCGCAGGGCGGCGTTGAAGCCGTAGCCGGTCGCCGGGGTGGCGAACTGCTCGCTGGCCGGTGTGGTGGTGTTGCGCCCGGCGCCCACTGCCGCCGAGCGGTTTTCCAGATCCGAGCGCTTGGCCCAAGCCTGCAGCCGCCAGCCCAGCTCATCGTCCTGGCCCGGATCGGCCAGGGTCGCCGACAGGGTCGCGCCGGTCGCGCGCGAGTCCGCCCCGACCAGGCCGGCGCCGCGCTTTTCCTGGAAACCCGAGAGCCGCAGGGCCAGCTGCCGTTCTCCGACCTGCGGGGTCCAGCGCAGCAGGCCGCCCAGGCCGCGATAGTAGAGCTCGGTGTCGGCCGCGCCGCGGCCCGCGCCGACTGGGATCCAGCCGTCGCTACGTTCGGCCGAGGCGGCTGCGAACAGGTCGCCGACCGCGCCGGCCGCAGAGCCGCCGACCAGACCACGCTCGCCGCCATAGACTTCGTACTCGCCGCCGCGCGGAACCTGGGTGCGCTCAGACAGCTGAATGGTCCCGGTCAGGGCGCCGGCGCCGTAGGCCCCCGACCCGGCCCCGCGGACGACGCGCACCTGCTCGATGGCCACCGGCGGCAAGCCGGTCCAGAGCACCCAGCCGCCGAACGGATCGTTCTGCGGCGCCCCGTCCAGGGTCACCAGGGCGCGGCTGGCGCCGGAACCGGCGATGGAGCGGACGCTGATCCCCTGGGTGGTCGGGTTCGAGGCCTGGCTGGAGGTGCGGCGGAACAGCTGCACGCCCGGCGTCGCGGTCAGCGCCTCGTCCAGGCGCGGCGCGGTGGCGATCGCCGCCCCGTCGATGGTCAGGATCGAAAAGGCGCGGTCGGCCGGCGAGGCCGGCAGGCGCGCGGCCTCGACGGTGACCACCTCGAGCGTCGTGGGAAGGTCCATGCAGCCCCTAGTTCGAACGGCGCGTCGGCAGCGTCTTGTCGAGATAGGCGCGGATCTCGGCCAGTTCGTTCGGCTTCGCCTCCGCCCCGCGTTCGACCATCGCCTGGATGACGTCGGGCCAGGCAACGGATTTGTCCACGCGATGGACGATCACGTCGGCCTCATGGCAGGTCGTGCAGACCCGGGCGGCCACCGCGCGTCCAGGACCGGGCGGCAGGGCCGCGGCCGGATCGGGCGTAGCCGCGCCCGCGAGCCACAGGCTGGCCAGTAAAGCAAAACTCATCTTGTCATTTCCCCCTAGAGCCTGGCGGAGGCTCTCGTTCCAAAGTCACGCTCCAAGGCGGCCGGCACGGGGCCGCCCGCCGCCCAGTCGAGCAGCTCGACCGTATGGACCACCGGCACGCCGGTACCGTGGGCGATCTGGGTCAGGCAACCGATATTGCCGGCGGCGATCACGTCCGGCGCCGTGGCCTCGAGATTGGCGACCTTGCGCGCGCCCAGCTGGCCGGCCAGGTCCGGCTGCAGCAGATTGTAGGTCCCGGCCGAACCGCAGCAGATGTGAGCCTCTGCCGGCTCGACCACTGTGAAACCTGCCGCCTGCAGCAAGGCCTTGGGAACATTGCCGATCTGCTGGCCGTGCTGCAGCGAGCATGCCGAGTGGTAGGCGACCTTGAGCGGCGGGGCGGCCGAGGCTTGCAAGGGGCCAAGCTCTTGCAGAACCTCGGAAACGTCCTTGGCGAGGGCGGAGATCGTCGCCGCCTTCTGCGCCCATTCGGCAGATTCCCGGAAGATGAAGCCGTAATCCTTCACAGTCGTCCCGCAGCCGGAGGCGGTGACGATGATCGCGTCGAGCCCCTCGCCCTGCAGCTCGCGGGTCCAGGCGGCGATATTGGCCTTGGCCAAGGCCTGCGAGCGATCGGCCTTGCCCAGGTGGTGCGGCAGCGCCCCGCAGCAGCCCGACCCGGCGACGGTGACGACGTCCGCGCCCAGGCGGTTCAGCAGCCGGATCGCCGCGCCGTTGATCTCCGGGGCCAGCACCGGCTGGGCGCAGCCGGCCAGCAGCGCCACGCGCATCCGACGCTCGCCGTGCGCCTTGAAAACATTTGGCTTCTCGGCCGGGTCGGGCGGCGGCAGGCGGGCCGGGGCCATCGCCGCCATGATCTTTAGCCGACCTGGCAGCAGGCCTTGCAACGGACGTCCGAGCTGGGCCAGCCCCAGCGCCCAGCGGAACGCCGTGCGGCTCGGCAGCACCCGCGCCAGCAGCTCGCGCAGGATACGCTCCGGCCACGGACGAACATGGTGCTCCTCGATGTACGCGCGGGCGTGATCGACCAGGTGCATGTAGTTCACGCCCGAAGGGCAGGTGGTCATGCAGGAAAGGCAGGAGAGGCAGCGGTCGACGTGCTTGACCGTCCGCGGCGAGGGCGGGCCGCCCTTCTCCAGCATCTCCTTCATCAGGTAGATCCGGCCCCGAGGGCTGTCGAGCTCGTCGCCGAGCAGCAGGTAGGTCGGGCAGGTCGCGGTGCAGAAGCCGCAGTGTACGCAGGTGCGGATGATCTTCTCGGACGCGGCGGTGTCCGGATCGGTCAGCTGGGCGGGGGAGAAGCTGGTCTGCATCAGGCGTACATCCGCCCCGGGTTGAAGAGGCCTTGCGGGTCGAACTGGCGACGCACGCGCTCGCTGAGCGCGGCCAGGCCCGGGGCCTGCGGCTGGAACGGCGCCACGACGGTGCGCACAGCGGCCGGGGCGCGCATCAGGGTGGCGTGGCCATCGCGCCCGGCGACCTCGAGCAGGACCGCGCGCACCCGGGCCGCGTGGGCGTCGGGCGCGGCCGGCAGCTCCAGCCAGACCCCGCCCCCACCCCAATCGTAATAGCAGCGCCCGCCGAGTTCCTCGGCCAGGCGGCGGCCGACCGCCGCCCCATTGGTCGGCGCCACCGAGAGCTTCCAGACGTCGCCGGACGTGCCGACGAAGGCGCTGGCGTCGGCGATCTCCTTCCAGGCCAACAGCGAGGCGTCGCGGTCGAGCACCGCCTGGCGGGTCTCGCCGGCCAGCAGCTCGGCGAGATGGGCGATGCGGGCGCTCACCGAGGGCCGCACGCCCTCGACCCGCAGCAGGGTGACCGAGCCGCCGGCGGCTGCGAGCTCGCCGACCCTGGACGCGGCGGCCACGTCGGCTGGCAGGTGGGCGGCGGCCGAGACCTGGGCTGGACAGCCCAGCGCCTTGGACATGGCGCCGATGGCCGCCTCGTCGGTGAGGCCGCGGATCAGCAAGGTCTGGGTCTCCGGCGGCGCGGGCAACACCTTCAGGGTCAGTTCGGTGGCGACGCACAGCGTCCCGAAGCTGCCCGCGACCAGCTTGGGCAGGTCGAAGCCGGTGACGTTCTTGACCACTCGCCCCCCGGCCGCGAACGCCTCGCCAAAGCCGTTGACGCCCTTGACGCCCAGGCTGTGGTCGCGCGGCCCGCCGGCCGTCAGCCGCCGAGGTCCGCCGCGGCCGGTCATCACCGCGCCGCCGACGCTGCCTGCGCCGGCCGGCAGCCCCCAGAGCGGCCCGAAGTCCGGCGGCTCGAAGGCCATATGCTGGCCCCGCTCGGCGAGAAGCTCGGCGATCTGCGCCATCGGGGTCGCCGGCCGGACCGCGAGGATCAGCTCCTCGGGCTGGTAGGCGACCACCCCGTCGAGACCCGAGAGGTCCAAGGTCACGTCCGCATCGACCGGCCGGCCGAAACTGCGGCGCGCGCCGCGGCCGAGCAGCTCCAGCGTCCTGCCATCGGCCAGGGCGTCGCTCACCGCCTGCGCGGCCTCCGCCGCCGTTGTCGGGGACCAGGTCTCGCTCACGCCGTCAGAACCGTTCGAGCTCGGGGAAGCGCACCTCGCCGCGATGGATGTGCATGCGGCCGAGCTCCGCGCAGCGGCAGAGCGTGGGGAACACCTTGCCCGGATTGAGCAGCCCGCCGTCGTCGAAGGCGCACTTCAGCCGTTGCTGCTGGTCGAGGTCGGCGGGGCCGAACTGAACCTCCATCAGGTCGCGCTTCTCCACGCCCACCCCGTGCTCGCCGGTCAGCACCCCGCCGACCTCGACGCAGAGGGTGAGGATCGCCGCGCCCAGCTCCTCGGCGGCGTGCAGCTGGCCGGGCTGGTCGGCGTCGTAGAGGATCAGTGGGTGCAGATTGCCGTCGCCGGCATGGAAGACGTTGGCGATGCGCAGGCCGCAGTCCTCGGCCAGCTCGTTCATCCGTGTCAGCACTTTCGGCAGGGCGGCGCGCGGGATGGTGCCGTCCATGCAGTAGTAGTCGGGCGAGATGCGGCCCACGGCGGGGAAGGCCGCCTTGCGCCCGGCCCAGAAGCCCTTGCGTTCGTCCTCGTTCGTCGAGACGCGCAGGTAGCTGGCGCCACACCCCTCGCCAATGCCGCGCACCACCTCGATCAGGTGGTCGACCTCGGCCGGCGGACCGTCCAGCTCGATGATCAGCAGGGCCTCGACATCGAGCGGATAGCCGACCTTCACGAAGGCCTCGGCCGCGGCGATGGCCAGCCGGTCCATCATCTCCATGCCGGCCGGGATGATGCCGGCGGCGATGACGGCGGCGACGCAGGCGCCGGCCGCCTCGATGTCCTGGAAGCCCATCAGAAGCGCGCGCTGGGTCTCGGGCGCCTGCAGGATGCGGACCGTCACCTCGGTGACGACGCCCAGCAGCCCTTCGGATCCACAGACCACGCCGAGCAGGTCAAGGCCCTCGGGGTCTAGGTGCGGACCGCCGAGCCGCAGCACCGTGCCGTCAATCAGCACCAGCTCGACGCCGAGCAGATTGTTGGTGGTCATGCCGTACTTCAGGCAATGCACGCCGCCGGCGTTCTCGGCGACATTGCCGCCGATCGAGCAGGCGATCTGGCTGGAGGGGTCGGGCGCGTAATAGAAGCCGCGGCCGGCCACCGCCTGGGTGACCGCCAGATTGGTCACGCCCGGCTGCACCACGGCGCAGCGGTTGTCGTAGTCGACCTTCAGGATGCGGTTGAACTTGGCCATCCCCAGGATCACCCCGTCGGCCAGCGGCAGCGCGCCGCCCGACAGGGAGGTCCCGGCCCCGCGCGGCACCACCTTCAGACCTTCGCGGCTGCAGTAGGCGAGCACCTTGCTTACCTGATCGACGGTCTCGGGCAGCACGACGATCATCGGGCGCTGGCGATAGGCGGTCAGACCGTCGCACTCATAGGCGGCCAGTTCGGCGTCATCGTCGATCACCCCCTCGCCCGGCACGATCGCGCGCAGTGCGAAGACGAACTCGGCGCGGCGGGCCAGCAAAGCCTGATCGGGCGGGGGCATCTGCATGTCGTCCCCGACATAGCGCGGTTTGCGGTCGCGCGGCGAGGTGCGGTTTTCGCGAGCGCCCGCGTCTGGAGATAGCCGCCGCAATCTTCACGGGAGGGGCTCTTGTCGCGCAACTGGCACAGCAGCGGTCCTGTTCAAGGACGCGTGGTCTGCTTAGGTTCGACTAAGGAGACCCGCCATGCATGCACGCCTGATCATCGCCGCCCTCGCCCTCGCCGCCCTGAGCGCCGCCTCGCAGGCGCAGGCCCAGGCGAGCCCGGGAGAGACCCTGTTCAAGCAACAGTGCGGAACCTGCCACACGATCGCGCCCGGCGCGCCGAAGATGGGCCCGCCACTGAAGGGCGTGGTCGGGCGCAAGGCCGGCACGCTGCCCGGCTTCGCCTACTCGCCGGCCCTCAAGGCCTCCGGCGTCACCTGGAGCGCCGACAGCCTGGACAAGTACCTGGCCAAGCCGATGGCCTTCGTGCCCGGCACCAAGATGATGGTCGGCCTGCCCGACGCGACCAAGCGTGCGGCAGTGGTCGCTTATCTCGTCGCACAGAAGTAAACTCCCGCCTGAGGTGGCCTTCATGAGCACGGCTGACCTTCGGCGACCTGACACGAGCAGCGCCTATCCCGCCGGCTCCCGAGAAACCGCGCCCGACTATCACGCCCTCGGCACGTTCTCGGAGACCTGGTCGTTCCTGGAATTCTTCCTGGGGCGCTGCCTGAGCGCGCTGGGCGCGGAGGCCGCACCCGGCCTGCTGGCGAAGCTGGAGGCCATCGACGCCGCCGCGCAGCATTTGGAAGGACTTGAGGGGCAGGAAGTCATCGCCCTGGCCGTCGAGGTGCGCGCTCTGGCCGGCAAGCGCGAGGCGGTGCTGCAGGACCTGGCCCGCGCCAGCCTCAACCGGATGGGCTTGCACATGTTCGCCCCGGCGGACGCCGCGCTCGGCCCCAACGCCGTCGCCTCACCGCTCGACAACAGCTCCAAGGCCGTGGACGCCCTGCACATGCGGGCCTGCGACTTGGTCCGGCGGAGCGCTCTGCTGCTCTGTACGCTGGAGAAAAGCGGGGCCTAGATCAGGGCCCGGGCCATCCGCTCGGCCAGCTTGCGGGCCACCTCGGACTTGGCGGTGCGCTCCCAGCGCTCGATCCCGGCTGTGGTGACGATGCTGACCGCATTGTCGTCGCCGCCCATGGTGCCGGCGATGCTGACGTCGTTGGCGACGATCCAGTCGCAGCCCTTCCGGGCCAGCTTGGCCTGGGCGTAGGCCTCCACGTCGTTGGTCTCGGCGGCGAAGCCGACGACCAGTTTCGGCCGCTGGGCGGCGCGCGACAGGGTCGCCAGGATGTCGGGGTTCTCCACCAGGCTGATGGCCGGCGGACCCGACCCGTCCTTCTTCATCTTCGAACCGGCCTCGGTCGCCGGGCGCCAATCGGAGACCGCCGCCACGCAGACGGCGATGTCGGCCGGCAGGGCCGCTTCGCAGGCGGCCAGCATCTCGCGGGCGGTTTCGATGTCCACGCGCTTGACGCCGGCAGGCGTGGGGACGGCGACGGGGCCCGCGACCAGGGTCACCTCGGCCCCCAGCTCAGCCAGGGCCTGAGCGATGGCGAAGCCCTGCTTGCCGCTTGAGCGGTTGGTCAGCACCCGCACCGGGTCGATCGGCTCCGCAGTGGGTCCCGCCGTGACGATGGCGCGCTTGCCGGCCAGCGGCCGCGCCGCCGGTCCCTGCAGCGCCGCGACGATCGCCTCGAAGATCGCCGCCGGCTCGGCCATGCGCCCAAAGCCGAACTCGCCGCAGGCCATGGCCCCTTCGTCCGGCCCGACGAACAGCACGCCATCGGCCTTCAAGGTCGCCAGGTTGCGGCGGGTGGCCGGGTGCTCCCACATCCGCACGTTCATGGCCGGGGCCATCAGCACCGGCTTGTCGGTGGCCAGCAGGGTGGTCGAGGCCAGGTCGCCCGCGAGGCCGTGGGCGGCCTTGGCCATCAGGTCGGCGGTGGCCGGCGCCACCACCACCAGGTCGGCCGAGCGCGACAGCTCGATATGGCCCATCTCGGCTTCGTCGGTGAGCGAGAAGAGCTCGGAATAGACCTTGTCCTCGCTGATCGCAGAGAGCGACAGCGGGGTGATGAACTCCTTGCCGGCCGCGGTCAGGATCGGCCGCACGCCGATGCCCGCCTTGCGCAGCAACCGGGTCAGTTCGAGCGCCTTGTAGGCGGCGATCCCGCCGCCGACGATCAGAAGAATTCGCTTATCCGACAAGGCTTCGAGCCCCTCCGCACTAGTCCCGTGGTCATAGGCCAAACTAGGCCGCTGGACAAGGATTATCCCCCTGACCCACCTCGCGTGTTGGTGTAGTGGCGGGTCCGCCACACACGGAGCGCGAGGACTCCGTTTGGGTGATTCGTCAATGCGTCAAACGCATGTGAACCACAGAAGAAATTCGCAGAACTGAACTGAACCGACGCAGAAAGTCTTGGTTAACCTGACGCGCTTCGCTATTAAGAGGCGTATGGCACTACTCGACTACCTGTCAGCCCGCCGCGCCGAGATCGAAGCGCAGATGAAGGCTCTTAAGGGTGAACTGGCTGAAATCCGGGTCGCCGAGGCGGCGCTCAACGGCGCGCCGACCGGGCGCACTGCCGTGTCCGGCCCTCAGGGAGGCGGTGTCGTCCGCGAGGGCTCGATCAAGGACTGGGTTTTGAAGGCGCTCTCCACCTACCAAGGCGGAATGACGACTGATGGAGTGAGGGCTGCTGTCGCTGGGCTGGGCGGCCCAGACGTGCCGCGGAACTCCATGACCCCGCAACTTTCGCGCCTGAAAGCTGCGGCTCTAATTGAGCTGGACGGACGCCTTTGGCGGCTTGCCGCAAATGATCCGTTCATGTTCGAAAACGAAGAAACGCCAGACGGGTACCAGCCGTCCGGCGCTTCGGAAGAGGCCGAGGATTTCCATGGCCTCTAGAACGTCCAACCCCAGCCGTAGCGGGCGCAGAGGAAAGGAGCATCCCATGTGGCAAACCGCCTTGTTAGACGGCGCCGTGTGAGGGGGTCGCAAGACCCCCCGCACGGCCTCCGTTCTAGCGGATTCCGACGAATCCGTCACCCCCAAAACTGAACGTAGGAGGCCATCATGGCCGGCAAGACCCCGCCGCGGCAGACGTCGCCGCGCATCTCCACCATCGCCGCGAAGACCCTTTCGGGTGACTTGAGCCCGAGCAAGTCCCAGGTGAAGGCGATGGCGGCTTCGTTGTTGTCGCAAGACCAGACCAAGGGCCAGAAGCCTAAGTAGGCAGCGGCTCCTTAAGCCGAGTAACGCGTAGGACGCAGCTTGTGGGTATCTGGATCACTCCCGATACCTGCAGGCTGCGCTCGTCGTTTATGGCCCCCATGTTCGGGGCCAGCGCCTTCATCTGGGCGTCGTCGCGGATGAGCCAGCCCACCGACGCGCACCGGATCGTGCCTGTAGGCTCGAACGATGATAGATACGACCAGGTTGGAATGGGCTGGGCGCTATCCTCCCATTCGATCATGACGAGCGGACAGGAGACGCTGTTGCCCGACTTGACCTTAGCTGACGCCTTGCGAGAGGGCCGCGTCGATGAGTTCGCCGAGGTGGCCGAGCGTCGCTTGGCCGAACTCGGCCTCGGGCCGCCCACAGAGGCCGAGTTCGACGCGGGTGTGGCGCGGGTCATCAGATCGCACCGATCAGAAGATCGAACATCGCGTTCTGCATCTGACGATGGTTCGAACGGAAGCTGAACTCGTCGAGATACCGCTGCATGTACTTCGGCGAGACGTGGATGTGGGTGGACTTCACCGACCACTTGAACAGTCGCCAGAAGCTTTCGACGTGCGCGACGTGGTGGCGGACCCCAGTCTCCGGATCGGTCTTGGCCCACTCCTTCTTGTTGTGGTTGACCGAGCCGTGGGTGTAGTCGGCGTCGCCCAGTAAACGATAGCCGTGATGCTCGTCGGTCGAGACCGTGGTGCGCGGCTGTATGTTTTCGAGCACGATTTTCCGCAGGGTGACGGTCTTGGTGTCGGGGGCGACTTCGGCCCGGAAGGGTCCGCCACGCTCCTTCATCCCGACGATGACGGTCTTGTTGTCGCGAGGGTTGCCTTGCGAACGCGCGATGCGCCCGCCGTGGAAATGCTCGTCGATTTCAACGTGGCCCTTTAGGGCGACGAACTCTTCCGCCGAGCCCATCAGTAGGCGGATCTGTTGGCCGATCCGCCAGCCCGTTTTGTAAGTCACGCCGAGCTGACGTTGCAGCTCCTTGCCGCTGACGCCGTGACGCGTCGTGACAAAGAGGTAGATCGCATAGAACCACGAGACGAGCGGGGTCCGCGTGTCGTGGAAGATCGTGTTCGCGGTCGGCGCGATCTGATGAAGGCAGTGCGGGCAGGCATAAACCCGCCGCTCGCGAAGTTTGTGGAACTGGCCTTCAGCGCCGCAGGCCGGACACATGATCTCCGTGCCGCCGAAGCGCACCTTCATGATGTGCTCCAGGCACGCCTCGTCATCCGGGAACCGCGCGAAGAACTCGCGGACCGAGAAGGCGGGCGAAACTGAGGGGCTCTTGCTCATGACCAGTGTTATGCGTCATGGGCGAACGTGGGTCAAGGGGATAATCCTTCGCTGGACAAACCTCGGTTTCTGTTCTTAATTTGTTCCACAACCTGGCCGTGAAAAGGAGAGAACGCGTGGCAAGGTACAAGATTGCGTTGAGCCTGGGCCTGGCCCTTGTCCTGACCGCCGCCTGCGAGCGGCCCTCGGCGGTCGCCAAGAAGGAAGAGGGGCCGGCGGCGTCCTCGACCGACCGGGAAGACGCCCCGGCCCGCAGCGCCAGCGTCGAGCGCCGCGACGAGCCGGTCCGCGAACTCGACGGCAAGGCGATCTGGTCGGCCAGCCGCCGCGGCAGCGCCGAGGAGAACGCCCAGCGCGCCTTCGATCGCAACGGCGAAGCGTTCGGGGCCAGGAACCTCGACGACTTCGTGCGCAAGGCCTACGCCTTCATCGAGAACCCACCGCCCGGGACCGAGCGCCTGACGCGCCGCAACGGCGACGTGCTGCTCTACGACGCCAAGGGCAACGTCTTCGCGGTGGCATCCAAGGACGGCGCGCCGCGGACCCTGTTCAAGCCGGACGGGGGCGCCGCCTATTGGCAGGAGCAGAAGGATCGCGAGGCCCGCCGGCAGACCGCTCGGGCCGACCGCGAGGAGCGGAGCGGCGGAGACAGCTGATCCGGAGCGGGGGCGGCGCAGTCAAACATTTGTTCGAACCGCCCCTTCCGCCCGCCCCGCCCCTGCGCTAGCGTCCGCGGCAATCGAATTTGAAGACGCGGGAGAGCGACATGAAGGCGGTGCTCAGCAAGGTGACCGGCGGACCGGAAACCCTGGTGGTCGAAGACATTCCCGCGCCGGAGGCCAAGCCCGGCTACGCGGTGATCTCGGTCAAGGCGGTGGGCGTGAACTTCCCCGACGTGCTGATGATCGAGGACAAGTACCAGTCCAAGCCGCCGCGTCCGTTCTCGCCGGGCGGCGAGCTGTCGGGCGTGGTCAAGTCGGTCGGCGAAGGCGTCACCAACGTCAAGGTCGGCGACCGCATCCTGGCCAACACCGGCTCTGGCGGGATGGCCGAAGAGGTCCTGCTGCCGGCCAACCGCCTGTGGCACATCCCCGACGCCATGCCGCACGACATCGCCGCGGCCTTCATCCTGACCTACGGGACCAGCTGGCACGCCCTGAAGGACCGCGCCGACCTGAAGGCCGGCGAGACCCTGCTGGTGCTCGGCGCGGCGGGCGGCGTCGGCCTGGCGGCCGTCGAGCTTGGCAAGGCCATGGGCGCGCGAGTGATCGCCGCCTGCTCCAGCCAGGAGAAGGTCGACCTGGCCATCAAGCACGGCGCCGACGCTGGGGTGGTCTATGGCCGCGGTCCGTTCGACCGCGACGGCCAGAAGGCGCTGGGTCAGCTGTTCAAGGAAGCCGGCGGCGAGAACGGCTTCGACGTCATCTATGACGCCATCGGAGGCGACTACGCCGAGCCGGCCCTGCGGGCGATCGCCTGGGAAGGCCGCTACCTGGTCGTCGGCTTCGCGGCCGGCGACATCCCGAAGATCCCGCTGAACCTGGCGCTGCTGAAAGGCTGCCAGATCGTCGGCGTGTTCTGGGGCACCTGGGCGGCGCGCAATCCGGAGCTGTTTTCCCAAAGCATCGACGAGCTGCTGGAGCTCTACGCGCAGGGCAAGGTCACGCCTTACGTCTCCGAGCGCTTCCCGCTGGAGCGCGGCGGCGACGCCATCGCCCACCTCGGCAGCCGCAAGGCGATGGGCAAGGTCGTGGTCACCATCGACTAGGCCGGTTGATCCGGACGCAGACTTCAACGCCCAGGCGCCCGTCGCCTGGGCGTTTTGCGTGTGCCGGGGCTCTAGGCGCGCCGACGCTTTTCGTGTTTGTCGTGCCGGCGACAACCGCCTCGACGCGGCGGCGGTCCGGCTTTAGTTATCGCTGATCATATAAAAACGCAGGGAGCGAAGCATGGCGGGGCGTCTGGACGGCAAGGTGGCCGTGATCACCGGCGGCGTATCAGGAATCGGGCTCGGCAGCGTCGAGCTGTTCGTCGCCGAGGGCGCCCAGGTGGTGGCCGCCGACATCCAGGACGAAAAAGGGGCGATGCTCGAGAAGCGGTTCCCCGGCAAGGTCGTCTACGCCCACTGCGACGTCACCGACGAAGCCCAGATCGCGGCGGCCCTACAGAAGGCCAAGACCGAGTTCGGCGGCCTCGACATCCTTTTCAACAACGCCGGCATCTCCGACCGCATGACCTCGATCACCGAGGTCACCGCCGAAGGCTGGAGCTGGATCTTCGACATCCTGGTGCGCGGCCCGGCGCTGGGCATGAAGCACGCCGTGCCGCTGATGCTGGAGCGCGGCGGCGGCTCGATCATCAATACCGCCTCGATCGCCGGGCTGCAGGCGGGCTTCGGCCCGATCGCCTATTCGACAGCCAAGGCCGGGGTGATCCACATGAGCCGCGTCGCTGCGGCCCAGTTGTCGCGCCAGAAGATCCGCGTCAACGCCATCTGCCCGGGGCTGATCGCCACCTCGATCTTCGGCGCCTCTTTCGGCCTGCCCCGTGAAGTCGCCGACCAGCTGGCGGCGCGCGTCGCCGAGAACGCGGCGGCGGCCCAGCCGGTGCCGAAGGCCGGCATGCCCGAGGACATCGCCCAAGCCGCGCTCTACCTGGCCTCCGACGCCGCGGCCTTCGTGTCGGGCACCCACATCGTGGTCGACGGCGGCATCACCGTCGGCGGACGCCACGCCTGGGACAGCGAGTCCGTCTCGCCGTTCGCGACCATCCTCGGCGACCTGTCGCCGGCCCAGCCTTGAGCCGCGCCGGCGGCTCGCTGCGTCTGGCGCCGGGGCTGGACCCCGCGCGCCTGGCAGGCGCGTTCGCCCTGCACCAGCGGCTGCATCTGCCGGGGCTGTTCGCTCCGGCGGACGCCAAGGCCATCGGCGCGGCCCTGGCCGGGCCGGTGCCCTGGCACAAGTCGATGCACATCGCCGGCAAGGGCTACGACTTCGCCCTCGAGACCCTCGACACGATGCCCGCCGACAAGCGCGCGGCGATGGACACAGCCTTCGTCGAAGGCGGCAAGTCCGACTTCCAGTACCAGTTCGACGCCTGGCGGCTCTCCGATCACATGGAGGCGGGCGCCCGCCAGGGCGGCGACCTGGCGCCGATCGAGGCGGTCTACGACCTGCTCAACAGCCGGTCCTTCCTCGACTTCATCGCCGCCCTCACCGGCGAGACGCGAGGGGCCTATGTCGACGCCCAGGCCACCCGCTACCGGCCTGGCGACTTCCTTACCGCTCACGACGACGAGGTCGCGGGCAAGAACCGGCTGTTCGCCTATGTGCTGAACTTCACGCCAGCCTGGCGGCCGGACTGGGGCGGCCTTCTGGCCTTCCACGACGCCGACGGCCATGTGTCGGAGGCCTACACCCCGACCTTCAACGCCCTGAACATCTTCCGGGTGCCGCAGGTTCACGCTGTGACCCAGGTGGCCAGCTATGCGGCCGGTCCCCGCCTATCGATCACTGGATGGATACGTGAGCGCTGAGACCAAGTCCGCCGCGCTCGACCACAATGTTCACGGGGCGTTGTGGATGGTGGCCTCGGCCGTCGGCTTCACCGCGATGACCACCCTGATCAAGTATCTCGGCGACGACTATCCGGCGTCGCTGCAGACCTTCTACCGCCAGCTGGCCGGGTTCATCGTGCTGCTGCCGATCATCCTGAAGCGGCGCCGCGCGGCGTTCACCACCACCCGGCCCGGCATCCTGATCTTCCGCTCGGCGGCCGGGACCTTGGGGATGATCCTGTCGTTCTACGCCTTCCAGAAGATGCCGCTGGCCGACGCCAACGCGCTCTCCTTCACCCGCACCCTGTGGCTGGTCCCGCTGGCGGCGATCGTGGTGCGCGAGACGGTCGGGCCGCTGCGCATCGGCGCGGCGGTGATCGGCTTCATCGGCGTCTTGGTCATGCTGCGCCCAGGCGTCGGCGGCCAGTTCGCGGTCGGCTGGCCCGCGGCGGCGATGCTGGCCTCGTCATTCCTGTTCGCCCTGACCATCACCGGCATGAAGGTGATGACCAAGGACCACTCGCCGACCGTGCTGCTGGTCTGGTCGGCCACCCTCGGCCTGTTCATGGCGTTGCCCGGCGCGTTCATCGCCTGGCGCTGGCCCGAGCCGCTCGATCTGGTGCTGCTGGGGGCCATGGGCGTGCTGGGGACCATCACCCAGGGCTGCTACATCAAGGGCATGTCGATCGGAGACGCCGCCGCCATGGCCCCGATCGACTACATCCGCCTGGTGTTCACCGTGATCGTCGGTCTGACCCTGTTCCACGAGGTCCCGAGCGTCTGGACTGTGGCCGGGGCCGGCATCGTCGTCGCCTCAACCCTGTTCATCACCTGGCGCGAGGCGCAGACCGCAAGGGCGGCGAAGCGCGCCGCAGCGATCGACGAGGCGGCGGCCTAGAGCCCTCTAGAGCGTGTCAGGCGTCCTAGTCGTCCTCTCGCGCCATATGGCGCAGGACCTTCTGGGCCTCCAGCTTGTGCTTGGGCCGCAGGTTGCGGCCGACCACCGCCATCAGGGCCGCGAACACCGCCGCGTCGTCGGTAAAGCCGACCACCGCCAGCACGTCGGGAATGGCGTCCGTCGGCAGCACGAAGTAGGCCAGGCCCGCCATCATCAGCGCCTTGGCGCGGGTCGGGGTGTCGGGATCACGGGCGCAGAACCAGACCGACAGCGCGTCGTCGGCGAACGGTATCCTGCTCGCCACCCGCCGGATCTTCGGCCAAAAGCCGCGCTCCACACGCCGCTCGTTGACCCGCGCCACCGCCGGGACCATCGCCTTCGACGGATCGATCGTCGCCTTGGCGTCGAAAGCCTTGCTGTTTACGTGGGGTGACGCTTTTGACTCGGCGCTCATCGGGCTAAAGCCTCGGATAACGAGACCCTATTAGACGTGAACGGGAGCCAAGCGTCCATGAAACTCGATTCCACCATCTCCGCGATCGTCACCGGCGGCGCCTCGGGCCTCGGCGAGGCCACGGTCCGCGCGCTGGCCGCCCAGGGCGTCAAGGTCGCCATCTTCGACATGAACGAAGCCAAGGGCGAGGCGGTCGCCAAGGACGTCGGCGGCGTCTTCTGCAAGGTCAACGTCACCTCCGAGGAAGACGTGGACGCCGGCTTCGCCAAGGCTCGCGCCGCCCACGGCCAGGAGCGCATCCTGGTTAACTGCGCCGGCACCGGCAACGCCATCAAGACCGCCAGCCGCGACAAGCAGACCGGCGAGACCAAGCACTTCCCGCTCGATAGCTTCAACACCATCATCCAGATCAACCTGGTCGGCACCTTCCGCTGCATCGCCAAGTCGGCGAAGGGCATGCTGGATCTGGAGCCGGTGGACGGCGAGCGCGGCGCCATCGTCAACACCGCCTCGGTGGCGGCGGAAGACGGCCAGATGGGCCAGGCGGCCTATTCGGCCTCCAAGGGCGGTGTGGTCGGTATGACCCTGCCGATCGCTCGCGACCTGGCCGGCGACGGCATCCGCGTCAACACCATCCTGCCGGGCATCTTCAACACCCCGCTGATGCAGTTCGCGCCGGAAGCGGTGAAGCAAGGGTTGGCGGCCTCGGTGCCGTTCCCCAAGCGCCTGGGCAATGCCGAGGAATATGCGCAGCTCGCGCTGACCATGATCACCAACGGCTACTTCAACGGCGAAGACGTCCGCCTGGACGGCGCCATCCGCATGGCGCCCCGCTAACGCGCAAGTGAAGGGGTCGTCGGCTCGGCGGCCCCTTTAAAGTTTCTGTGACGCTTTACCTCGGGGGCTTTTAGGGGTTCCGTATCCCCGCAATTCGTGGGGGGCTTGATAAGCGCCATGATGGGACGTTGGGCGCAGCGTTTCGCGACAGCGATTGAGCGCCCTGTCATCACTTCGTGCGCCGTGCTGGGCGCAGTCGCCGTGGCCGCGCTCCTGCGGGTCGCCGCCGGCGCGGTGATGAATCCCGCGCCCAACTACATGACCTTCTATCCCGCCGTCCTGTTCGCCACCCTGGTGGCGGGCGCGCGCGGCGGCCTGCTGGCGACGGTGATCAGCACCGCCCTGGTCACCGCCCTCTGGCAAACCAATTCGCCGCTGGCGTACGGGGTGTTCTTCTGCGTCACCGCCGCAGCCACGGTGATGATCGGCCGCGCCATCCGCATCGCCATGCAGCGAGGCGTCGCGGCCGAGGAGCGCTTCCGCATTTTCCAGGAACAGGCCCGGGACGGGTTCGTGATCCTGGAGCCCGTCCATCGCGACGGTGCTCTGGTCGACTTCGTCTGCGCCTATTCCAATCCAGCCGCCGACGGCATGGGGGTGAGCTCGCCCCGGGCGATGACCGGCCAGCGTCTGCGCTCGACCCCGGGCGGCGAGAG
This sequence comes from Phenylobacterium sp. P4_E10, assembly GCF_056401675.1. Lineage (NCBI taxonomy): Bacteria > Pseudomonadati > Pseudomonadota > Alphaproteobacteria > Caulobacterales > Caulobacteraceae > Phenylobacterium > Phenylobacterium sp. P4_E10. The sequence continues at coordinate 67,826 of NZ_JBFUIW010000018.1, forward strand.
CGGCGAGCTGCTGTTCGAGCGGCTGTCGGCTGTCTACCGGTCACGCGGCAGCGACGACGTCGAGGTGCGCCGCATAATCGAAGGCCAGGAGCGCTTTATCCACTCCGGGGCCGTACACCTGGAGCAGGGACTTGCGGTCACCTTCCGGGACGTCACCCCGCAGCGTCAGCTCGAGAACGCCCTGCGGGCCGGCGAGGCCCGGGTGCGGGCTCTGGTCGACAGCCTGCCGCAGCTGATCTGGTCCTGTCGCGCCGATGGCTATTGCGACTTCCTCAGCCCCCAGTGGCAGGCGTTCACCGGCGTCGAGCCGGAGCACCACTATGGACTGGGCTGGCAGGCCGCGGTCCATCCTGAAGATCGGGACATGGTCGCCGAGGTCTGGCTGCAGGCGATGAACGGCGGCCTTCCCTACGATGTCGAATACCGGTTGCAGCGGGCCGACGGCGCCTGGCGCTGGGTCCACGCGCGCGCCGTGGCGGTACGCAACGAGGACGGCGCGCTCCACCGCTGGTTCGGCACCAGCAGCGACATCACCGAGGTCATTGAGGCGCGCAGCGACCTGGAGGCCCGCGTCACCGAACGCACCCGCGAACTGGAGCGCAGCCTGGCCCAGCGCGCCGAAGCCGAAGCCCAGCTCGCCCAGGCCCAGCGGCTGGAGACGGTCGGACGCCTGACCGGCGGCGTCGCGCATGACTTCAACAACCTGCTGACCGTGGTGATCGGCGGGCTCGACATGATCCTCAGCCATACCCATGACACCTCGCGCGTGAAGCGGCTGGCCGAGGCGGCGCTGGCGGCCGGTCGTCGCGGCGAACGCCTGACGCGCCAACTGCTCGCCTTCTCGCGCCGCCAGGAGTTGAAGCTGGAAGTCGTCGATGTCGGGGCGCTGATCGAGCAGATCGAGCCGCTGGTCCGTCGCGCGGTCGGCGAGGCGGTGAACCTGAAGATCCGCCTCGCGAGCCCGGCGGGCGCCAGTCGCCTGGACGCCGCCCAGTTCGAGGCGGCGCTGCTCAATCTGGTGGTCAACGCCGCCGACGCCACCCAACACTCCGGGGCCGGCATCGAGATCGCGGTGGAGCGGCGCAACCTCGCCGAGGGCGAGGCTCAAGGCGTCGCCGCCGGCGACTATGTGGTGGTTTCGGTCTCCGACAACGGCGGCGGCATGTCGCCCGAGATCCTGGCGCGCGCGTTCGAGCCGTTCTTCACCACCAAGGACGTCGGCAAGGGCACGGGTCTTGGCCTGGCCCAGGTCTATGGCTTCATCAAGCACCTGGGCGGCTTCGCCACCATCGACTCCTCGGTCGGGTTCGGCACGACGGTCAGCCTCTACCTGCCGGCGGCTGAGGCCAAGGCGGAGAGCGATCCCACGCCGCCGTATCCGGAGCAAGGCGACTGGGCGCGCGGCGCCCGGGTGCTACTGGTCGAGGACGACGCGGCGGTGCGCGCCGTCACCGAGGGCCTGTTGTCCGACTTCGGTTGCCGGGTCGAAGGCGCCCCAGACGGCCCCTCGGCTCTCCGACGCCTGCAGGCCGGCGAGCATTTCGACCTGCTGATCTCGGACATCATCATGCCCGGCGGTATGAGCGGGGTCGAACTGGCGGAGGCCGCCCAGGCGCGCGACGCCGGCCTGCCGATCATCCTCACCACGGGCTATGCCGGCGATCGGCTGACGGAGAACCCGGACGCCCTGGCCTGGCCGCTGTTGCGCAAGCCGTTCCGCGCCGAGCAACTCGGCCTGGCGGTTCGTGAAGCGCTGGAGCGTCAGCGCGAGATCGCCTGAGTCAGGCCTCCACGCCGTCCTTGCGCAGAGTTCGCGCTATCAGCGCGCCCGCGGGCGAGGGCCGGAGCAATTCCCGCTCCGGCCGGGTGAGATGCAGCCAGTCCAGCCCGGCCTCCGGCGCCAGGGTGACGACCTGGCGGTCGTGATAGTCGGCGATGTCGGGGCCAGGCGCCGTGGTCAGCATCGAGAAGCAGGCCTCCTTGACGATGCCCGCGATCCAGAACCACTCCTGCCGGGCCATCGTGAACAGGTGGCGGTCCTTCAGCTTCACGCCCGCCGCCTTGGGGGCGGTGTATTCGAAAAAGCCGTCGGCCAGGATCAGCACCCGGTCGCTGCGCGAGAAATCGCGGCCCTCCGAGCGGAAGTTGAACACCGGCGCGCCGTTGGGGCCGGGCCAGGCCCAGGTGGTCATCGAGCCTTCCAGCCCCTCGCCCACCGCCCGCACGACGAAAGCGCTGTCGCGGATACGGATCGAGGGTTGGGCGTCCAGCATGTTGGGGATCATGCCGCCTTGCCACTTGAACAGCGGCAGGCCGCGTCGGTCGAATTCCTCGATGGCGTCGCGCAGCAGTTTGTGGCGCTGGAATTCGTTGCACATGGCGCCGAGGTTAGCGCGCCCGCGCCAAACGAAAAGGGCGGCCGCGTCGCCGCGACCGCCCTTCCGTAAATCGTGGACCTAAAGAAGCTTAGGCTTCTTCGGTTTCGCCCGAGGTCTTGGCCGACAGGTCTTCGCCAGTTTCCTGGTCGACGATCTTCATCGACAGACGGGTCTTGCCGCGGTCGTCGAAGCCCAGGAGCTTCACCTTCACGGCTTGGCCTTCCTGCAGCACGTCCGACACCTTGGCCACGCGGTCGCTGGAGATCTGCGAAACGTGGACCAGGCCGTCCTTGGCGCCGAAGAAGTTCACGAAGGCGCCGAAGTCGACGATCTTCACGACCTTGCCGGTGTAGATGGCGCCGATTTCCGGCTCCGAAGCGATCGACTTGATCCACTCCTTGGCTGCATCGATCTTCGACTGCTCGCTGGCCGAGACCTTGATCGTGCCGTCGTCTTCGATGTCGACTTTGGCGCCGGTCTTCTCGACGATCTCACGGATGACCTTGCCGCCCGAACCGATGACTTCACGGATCTTGTCGACCGCGATCTTCATGGTTTCGATCTTCGGGGCGAACTCGCCCAGCTCGGCGCGCGGCGCTTCCATGGCCTTGGCCATTTCGCCGAGGATGTGCTTGCGGCCATCCTTCGCCTGGGCCAGCGCCTGCTTCATGATCGCTTCGGTGATGCCGGCGATCTTGATGTCCATCTGCAGCGAGGTGATGCCGTCCTCGGTGCCGGCGACCTTGAAGTCCATGTCGCCCAGGTGATCTTCGTCACCCAGGATGTCCGACAGGACCGCGAAGCCGTCCGATTCCAGGATCAGGCCCATGGCGATGCCGGAGACCGGCTTCTTCAGGGGCACGCCGGCGTCCATCAGGGCCAGCGACGAACCGCAGACCGAGGCCATCGAGGACGAGCCGTTCGACTCGAAGATCTCGGAGACCAGGCGGATGGTGTAGGGGAACTCTTCCGTCTTCGGCAGCATCGGACGGATCGCCCGCCAGGCCAGCTTGCCGTGGCCGACTTCGCGGCGGCCCGGCGCGCCCATGCGGCCCGTCTCCCCGACCGAGAACGGCGGGAAGTTATAGTGCAGCATGAACTTCTCGTAGTACTTGCCTTCCAGCGCGTCGATCAGCTGCTCGTCGTCGCCGGTGCCCAGGGTGGCGACCACCAGAGCCTGAGTTTCACCGCGGGTGAACAGGGCCGAACCGTGGGCGCGCGGCAGTACGCCGACTTCCGAGACGATCTGACGGACCTTGTCGACGGTGCGGCCGTCGATGCGGATGCCGGTGTCCAGGATGTTGCGACGGACGACGTCGGCTTCCAGTTCCTTGAACACGCCGCCCAGCTTGGCGGCGTCGATGCCGGCCGGGTTCTCTTCCGACTTGGCGAACTTCTCGGTCGCCTTGGCCTTCGCGGCCGAGACGGCGTCGTGACGCTGGCCCTTGGCGACGATCTTGTAGGCGGCGGCCAGGTCCTTGCCGATCAGCTTCTTCACTTCGGCCTTGATGGCGTCGGTGTCGTCCGGCGTGAACTCGAAGGGCTCCTTGGCGGAGTGCTCGGCCAGTTCGATGATCGCGTCGATCACCGGCTGGATGCCGTTGTGGGCGAACATGACGCCCTTCAGGACCTCATCTTCGCTGAGCTCCTGGATTTCGGATTCCACCATCATCACCGCGTCGTTGGTCGAGGCGACGACGAGGTCCATCGAGGACTCCTTCATCTCGTCCAACGTCGGGTTCAGGACGTATTCGCCGTTGATCAGGCCGACGCGCGCGGCGCCGATCGGGCCCATGAACGGGGCGCCGGAGATCACCAGGGCGGCGGAAGCCGCAACCAGGGCGACGATGTCCGGATCGTTTTCAAGGTCGTGGGCCAGCACGGTGGTGACGACCTGGACTTCGTTCTTGAAGCCCTTGACGAACAGCGGGCGGATCGGACGGTCGATCAGGCGCGAGGTCAGGGTTTCCTTCTGGCTCGGCGCACCTTCGCGACGGGGGAAGGAGCCGGGGATCTTGCCCGCGGCGTAGAATTTTTCCTGGTAGTTGACGGTCAGGGGGAAGAAGTCCTGACCCGGTTTGGCGCTCTTGGCGAAGACGGCGGTGGCCAGCACCATGGTCTCGCCGTAGGTGGCCAGGACCGCGCCGTCAGCTTGACGAGCCATGCGGCCGGTTTCGAGGGTCAGCGTCTTGCCGCCCCACTCGATGGTTTTGCGTTTGATATCGAACATTTTGCTTCTTTCTCATCCCGCGGGCGTATTCCCAACGGGGGCGGACAGGGCGTCGGGGTTCCGAAATCCTCTCCAGTCGAACAGGCGATGAGGATTGCTATGGAACCCTCGGCGTGTAGCAGGCGCCCGACTTGGACCGCCTGGATCGCCGCTTGATCTCCCCCGGCCTGTCGCGGAGGAAGCGGCGCTGTAGATAGAGCCTGATACGCAAAGCCCCCGGTTTCCCGGGGGCTGACCTCTCGGTCCTTAACGGCGCAGGCCCAGCTTTTCGATCAGCGCCTGATATCGGCCCTCGTCGGACTTCTTCAGGTGATCCAGCAACGAACGACGCGCGGAGACCAGCTTCAGCAGGCCGCGGCGGGAGTGGTTGTCTTTCTTGTGGGTCTTGAAGTGCTCGGTGAGGTTGGAGATCCGCTCAGAGTAGATCGCCACCTGCACTTCAGCGCTTCCGGTGTCACCGGTCGAACGGCCGTGGGTCTTGATGAGCTCAGCTTTGCGCTCGAGAGTAATCGACATCGGCTAGTCTCCGCTCTTGTTCAGATGAAAGACCCGCGAGGGCTCGAGCTTGCCCGCGCGCATCTCGCAGAGCGCCACGATCGAACCCCCCTCCATGGCTGAAACGGTTCGGGTCCCGGGGTTTAGCCGGGCCTTCAGCGCTTCGAGCTGTCGGGGAACGAGAACGATCGGCCGTCCCTGCTTCAACTTGAAGGCGTCTTCGGCGGTCACGGCCAGCTCCGGGATGTCGTCCAGGGCGGTCTCGACCGGAAGCAATGCCTCCAAGCAGCGGGCCTTATGGCCCAAATCCTCTAACAATTCCAGCGTTATCGCGGAGGCCTCATCGAAGGGTCCGACGCGAGTGCGCCGCAGGGCGCTGACGTGGGCGCAGGCTCCGAGGCGCTCGGCGATGTCGCGCACGATGGCCCGGACATAGGTGCCCTTGCCGCAAGCCACCTCGATCTCGATGTGGTCGGCGTCCGGCGCTTCGATCACCCGGGCCTCATAGATCGAGACCTGGCGCGCCTTGAGCTCCACCGTCTCGCCGGCGCGGGCCAGGTCGTAGGCCCGCTCGCCGTCGACCTTGATCGCCGAGAAGGCCGGCGGGACCTGGAGGATGTCGCCGACAAACTCGGGCAGCACAGCCTCGACCTGGGCGATGGTCGGCCGCACGTCGGAGGTCGCGGTCGTGGCGCCCTCTCGGTCGAAGCTGGCCGTGGTGCGGCCCCACTCGATGGTGAACCGGTAGGCCTTGTCCGCATCCATCAGGAAGGAGACGGTCTTGGTCGCCTCGCCCAGGGCGATCGGCAGGATGCCGGTGGCCAGCGGGTCGAGGGTCCCGGCGTGGCCGGCTTTCTGGGCGTTGAAGATCCGCCGCACCCGGCCAACCGCCTGGGTCGACCCGAGGTCATAGGGCTTGTCGAGATTGACCCAGCCGGAGATCGCCTCGCCCTTCTTGCGGCGGGCCATCAGTCCTCGTCCTTCCAGGAGTCGGACGGGGGCTGCGGGGCCAGGTCCTGGGCGACCTTAGGGTCGTCGAACAGGCGGCCGATGCGCGCGGCCTCGTTGAAGCTCTCGTCGTGCAGGAACTTCAGGTCCGGCGTGAATTTCATGTCGATCATCCGACCCAGCCGGCCGCGCATGAACTTGGCGTGGCGGTTCAGCGCCTTGACGACGTCGTCGGCGTGCTCGCCGCCCAGCGGCTCGATGAAGCAGACCGCGTGGCGCAGGTCCGGGCTCATGCGCACTTCGGTGACCGTGACCGAGACCCCGGCCATGGCCTCGTCGTTGAACTCCTCCTCGCGAAGGATCTCGACCAGGGCGTGGCGCGTGAGTTCCCCGGCGCGCAGCTGGCGCTGGGTCGGGCCCGCAGGGCCGGTCTTGCCCTTGGACGTCGTACGTTTCATTGGACTAGCCTCATAGGACCTGGCCCGCGGATCGGACGCGGCGGCTCAGGAAGAAGAAGGGCGGGCTTCTAGAGCGTGATGGCGCAAAGTGAAAGCCGTTTCGGCGGTCATCGCCCTCCAATCACCTGAAACTGAGTGCGGCTCAGCTAGGCGGCCCCGGTCCGCTCGCGGAAGAAGGCCAGAACGCGCTGCTCGGCGTCCCTCGTCGGCCCGTCCTTGGCCAGATTGATGGTCAGCACCGAATGCGGGTGCTTCAGGCCGCCCGGCTGCGCGTGCTTCGGGTCGATCTCGATGGCCTCGAACTTGTCGCCGAACTCGCGCTTGTAGGTGTCGAACCGCGCGTCGGGCACGAAGGGGTCGCCGTGGAAGCGCAGGCCGATCATGGACAGGCCCTCCTCGTCGAAGCGCCGGCGCGCGCAGGCGACCTCGGCTGGCGAGACGCCGATCGCCGCGGCGCGCTCCGGCTTGCTGGCGCCTAGCGGCAGCGACGGTTGCGACAGCACCGGAGCCACGACCGAAGGCTCGGTCATCATCGCCAGGGCGAAGCCGCCGGTGAAGCACATCCCCACCGCACCGACCCCTTTGCCGCCGCACTCGGCGTGCGCCTTGCGCGACAAGGCCTTCAGCCACTCGACGATCGGGCTCGACTTGTCGGTGGCCCAGACGTTGAACTCGCGCCGGATGCAGATGCCGCCGAGCATGGTCAGCGCGCTGAGCGGATGGCTCGCCGGGCGTCCCGGCTCGCCGAACAAGTGTGGGCAATAGACGGTCATGCCCTGGGCCGCGACGCTGTCGGCGAAGCGGATCACGTGCGGGTGCAGGCCCGGCATCTCGTGAATGACAACGACCGCGGGCCCGGAGCCGCGCTTGTAGACGTCGCGCGTCCAGCGCCCGTCGTGGAACTGGAACTTCTCGTACTCGGCCAGAGCCGCTTCGTAGCCCATCGCTCCCTCCCAGAACGGCGTTGGGCGAAGCTTAAGCCGATCAGGACTTCTTGCGCAGCATCGAAAGATCGCCCTCGAAGCCGGACAGCCGCCAGGTTCCCGCCTCGTTGGTGAACGTCAGCAGGCAGGGACCGTCTTTCTTGCGCGTGGCGCAGACTTGGCCCTCGCCCACGCTCTTCAGACTGCCGCTGATCGCCAGCGCCCCGGGCAGCGGGGCGCCGCGATCATAGCCGTAGTATTCGGCCACCGAGCGGAACACTTTCGGCTGGAGCAGCGCTTCGCCGGCAATGTCCGCGAGGGCCGGGGCAAACAGCGCGCCCAGCGCCGCCAGGCCATCGCCAGCTCCACTCTTACGCGCCTCGCTCATCATTCGCTGCTCGATCTGGCGCTTGAGGGCGTCGCGATCGATGTGAGCCTCGAAGGCCGCCTTGTCGTCGTCGCGGATCGAGACCAGCAAGGCGTGGACGTCGCCGGCCGCGTCAATGCGTTGGGCGGTGGCGCAGGACGACAGGGCAAGCGCTGCCAGCGCCAGGAAAACAAATCTCATCGGCGACCCGTGGGGCTGCTGAGTGAATCGAAGCATGTCGTATCCCAAGCTATTTGCTCGCGTGATCGGTTGCACGCGATGCCGTTCCGAAGCCGCGGCTCGCGCCAGCGCCAAAGGTAACGCCCGGACCCCTTCGCCGACGATCGCCCGGCCAAAGTCGCGCTGCGGTCCAGCGCCCGTAGTCGAACATCAGAGCTGGGCCAAAGAATGACACCCTTGGCTTCGCGCCGATGGGCGATTGGCCGCAAAGAAAAAGCCCCCGGTTTCCCGGGGGCCTGATCCTTGATGAGCGGCGCGAGCCTTAAAGGCTGCGCGCGACTTCCTCGAGATTAAAGCACTCGATGACGTCGCCTTCCTTGATGTCCTGGAAGCCCTCGAAGAACATGCCGCATTCGACGCCCGAACCGACCTCGGCCACTTCGTCCTTGAAGCGCTTGAGGGTGCGGAGCGTGCCGAGTTCGAGCACCACGATGTCTTCGCGGACGATCCGCACCCGAGCGCCGCGGCGAACCACGCCCTCGGTGACCCGGCAACCGGCGACCCGGCCGACCTTGGTGATGTCGAACACCTGCAGGACGCGCGCGTTGCCCAGGAAGGTTTCGCGTTGCTCCGGCGCCAGCATGCCCGAGAGCACGCCTTTGATGTCGTCGATCAGGTCGTAGATGATCGCGTAGTAGCGGATCTCGACGCCTTCGCGTTCGGCCAGGCTCTGGGCCTGCTTCGAGGCGCGGACGTTGAAGCCGATGATCGGCGCGCCCGAGCCCTTGGCCAGCATGACGTCGCTTTCGCTGATCGCGCCGGCGCCCGACAGGATGATCCGCGCACGGACCTCGTCGGTGGCGAGCTTGTCCAACGAACCCACGATCGCTTCGGCCGAACCTTGGACGTCGGCCTTGATGATGACCGGCAGCTCCGAGATCTTCTTGTCCTGAAGCTTGGCCATGAAGTCGGCCATGGTGACGCCGGCGGCGACCGGCGAACCGGCCTTCTCGCGCTTCACCCGGGTGCGGTACTCGGTCAGTTCACGCGCGCGAGCTTCGTTCTCGACCACGGCGAAGGCCTCGCCGGGGCTCGGAGTGCCATCGAGGCCGAGGATCTCGACCGGCACCGAGGGGCCGGCGGAGTCGAGTTGCTCGTCACGCTCGTTGAGCAGGGCGCGGACGCGGCCGAAGTTGGCCCCGGCCACAACGATGTCGCCGCGCTTCAGGGTGCCGCGCTTGACCAGCACGGTCGAAACCGCGCCGCGGCCGCGATCGAGCTTGGCCTCGATGACCGTGCCGTCCGCGGTGCGGTCCGGATTGGCCTTCAGGTCCATCATCTCGGCCTGGACCAGGATGGCTTCGATCAGGTTGTCGAGGCCTTCCTTCTTCAGCGCCGAGACCTCGATCACCTGGGTGTCGCCACCGAGGCTCTCGACCACGATCTCATGCTGCAGCAGCTCGTTGATGACCCGCTGCGGATTAGCGCCGGGCTTATCCATCTTGTTGATCGCCACGATGATTGGCGCGTTGGCCGCCTTCGCGTGCTGGATCGCTTCGATGGTCTGCGGCATGACGCCGTCGTCGGCGGCCACGACCAGGATGACGATGTCCGTCACGTCGGCGCCGCGGGCGCGCATCGCCGAGAAGGCGGCGTGGCCGGGGGTGTCGAGGAAGGTCACCGCCTGGCCGTTGGCCAGACGCACCTGATAGGCGCCGATGTGCTGGGTGATGCCGCCATGTTCGCCGCCGGCGACGTCGGCCGAACGCAAGGCGTCCAGCAGCGACGTCTTGCCGTGGTCGACGTGGCCCATGACCGCCACGACCGGCGGCCGCGAGATCAGGGCGCCGTCGAGGTCCTCTTCACCGATGAAGCCCTCTTCGACGTCGGCTTCCGAGACGCGGCGAACGGTATGGCCAAATTCGGTGGCCACCAGCTCGGCGGTGTCGTTGTCGATGACGTCGTTGATCTTCAGCATCACGCCCTGACGCATCAGGAACTTGATGATCTCGACGCCGCGGGTCGCCATCCGGTTGGCCAGTTCGGCCACCGTGATGACATCCGGAATGACGACTTCGCGCGCGGCGCGGGCCTGCTCTTGAGCTCCACCCTTGCGCTTTTCGCGCTCGCGCTCACGGGCCCGGCGAACGGAGGCCAGCGAACGCATCCGTTCGACGGCGCCCTCATCGTCACCGGCGACGGCTTGGATGGTCAGGCGGCCTTCACGACGCTGGGCGGCGCCCTTCACACGGCTGATCGCCTTGTTCGGGGCGTTGGCGGCCGCCTTGCGGCGGGTATCCTCGTCGTCGTCAGGACGACGGCCGGCCTCGCCGGGACGCGGAGCCTGGCGGGCGGCGCGTTGGATTTCGGGGGTGGCTGGCGGAGCGTTGGGCGCAGCGCCACGCGGCGGGCGCGGGCCGCCCGGACGATCGCCGGGACGG
>NZ_JBFUIW010000019.1:0-75777 GCF_056401675.1 Phenylobacterium sp. P4_E10
TCATGAAGCCGCCGCCGCTCGTGGTCGCCGCGGCTGGCGCCGCGCCGCGCGCCGCCTGGGCCGCGCCGCCGAGACCGAACAGCGCGCCTAGCCCGGGCGGGAGAGCGCCGAGGATGCTGGCCCGCTGGTCGGACAGCAGCGACTGGACGCCGGAGGCGGTCGGCGCGCCGCCCAGTGACTTGGCGATGGCGCCCAGCACCAGCGGGGCGGCCAGAGACAGCAGGCTGGTGGCCGCGCCGCCCTTCAGGCCGGCGAAGCTGGCCAGGCCGTTGGTCACACCTCCGCTATTGGTCCCCAGCAGGCTGTCAGAGAGCGTGCGTCCTTCGCTGAGATAGGCGGTGCGGGCGGTATCGTCGCCGAGCAGGGCCGGCAGCCGATCCAGCGGGTTGCCGCCGCCCACCGCCTGGCTGATCAAGCTGAGCAGGCCGCTGGCCCCGCTCGCCGTGGAGCTTTGCTGCAGGGCCGCGGCCAGCAGGGACGGCGTCGCGGCCGATAAGCCCTTGCTGACGGCGCCGGACGACTCGCCGAGATGACCGGACAGCTGGGTTACGAGATCAGGCGACAGGGCGCTGATCACGGTTTGAACGAGGTTCACGGCAGATCTCCCAAGGGCGTGGGGCCGTGCAGAACTCAGCGCAGTCGCAAACCTCAAGCCTTACTGTACAATTCCCCCGACACTCCGCGCAGAGCCAACACGTTCCGACAGTTGATGGAACGTCAAAGTCTGTACACCCTTTCCGATCATCGCGGGTAGTTGTGAGTCCGTGGGGTAATTTACTGAGACTTAGCTTTACGCGCCCTCAAGACTTGAGCTTGTAACCCGTCCGGAAGATCGCCCAGATGGCGGCCAGACAGATGAGCACGAAGACGCAGGTGGCCGCCAAGCTGAGGCCGACGTCGACGTCGGAGACGCCGTAAAAGCTCCAGCGGAATCCCGACACCAGGTAGACCACCGGGTTGAACAGGGTGATCTTCTGCCAGAGCTCAGGCAGCATGCTGATCGAGTAGAAGCTGCCGCCCAGGAAGGCGAGCGGCGTGATGATCATCATCGGCACGATCTGCAGCTTCTCCCAGCCGTCTGCCCACACGCCGATCACGAAGCCGAGCAAGCTGAAGGCGATCGAGGTCAGCACCAGGAAGCCGACCATCCAGACCGGATGGTCGATGCGGAACTCCACGAACAGGCGCGCGGTGGCCAGGATGATCAGCCCGAGGATCACCGACTTGGTCGCCGCCGCCCCGACATAACCGACGACGATCTCGAAGGCCGAGATCGGCGCGGAGAGCACCTCGTAGATGGTCCCCGAGAACTTCGGCATGTAGATCCCGAATGAGGCGTTGCTGACGCTCTCGGTCAGGATCGACAGCATGATCAGGCCCGGCACGATGAAGGCGCCGTAGCTGACCCCGTCGATCTCGACCATTTTCGAGCCGATCGCCGACCCGAACACGATGAAGTAAAGCGAGGTCGAGATCACCGGCGAGGCGATCGACTGCATCAAGGTGCGCCAGGTGCGCGCCAGCTCGAAGATGTAGATGGCCTTGATGGCGTAGAGGTTCATGGCCGGGCCCTCACCAGGCTTACGAAGATCTCCTCCAGCGAGCTTTCCGTGGTCTGGAGGTCCTTGAAGTCGACGCCGGCGGCGCTGAGCTTGCGCAGCAGGCCGGCGATGCCGGTTTCCTGGGACTGGGCGTCGAAGGTGTAGGTCAGCTGGTGGCCGTCCGCGCCCAGCTCCAGCTGATAGTCGGCAAGACCGGTCGGCAGTTCGGCCAGCGGCTCCTGCAGATGCAGGGTCAGCTGCTTCTTGCCCAGCTTGCGCATCAGCACGTCCTTGTCCTCGACGAGGATGATCTCGCCCTTGCTGATCACCCCGATCCGGTCGGCCATCTCCTCGGCCTCCTCGATGTAGTGGGTGGTCAGGATGATGGTGACGCCGCTCTCGCGTAGACCGCGCACCATCTCCCACATGTCGCGCCGCAGCTCTACGTCGACGCCGGCGGTCGGTTCGTCGAGGAACAGGATGCGCGGCTCGTGGCTCAGCGCCTTGGCGATCATCACCCGGCGCTTCATGCCGCCGGAGAGCGCCATGATCTTGGAATCCTTCTTGTCCCAGAGGCTGAGATCGCGAAGGACCTTCTCAAGATAGGCCGGGTTCGGCGCCTTGCCGAACAGCCCGCGGCTGAATTTTACGGTGTCCCAGACACTCTCGAAGGCGTCGGTGGAAAGCTCCTGCGGCACCAGGCCGATCTTCGAGCGCGCCGACCGGTACTCGGTCAGGATGTCGTGGCCATCGGCGGTGACCGTGCCGGTGCTCGGATTGACGATGCCGCAGATGACGCTGATCAGGGTGGTCTTGCCCGCGCCGTTCGGCCCGAGCAGGGCGAAGATCTCGCCCTTGCGGATGTCCAGGTCCACCGACCTGAGCGCCTGGAAGCCCCCGGCATAGGTCTTGGAGAGACCCTGAACTGAAATGATCGGCTGCACGGGTCCCCCGGGTTGGCCTCAAGCGTCCTCGCCAGATAGGCGCGCTCAGAGGGTCAAGCTAGCCCGAAGGACGCCGGGAGGTGTCAGCAACCGACAAGGGATAGAATTTGGGCGAGGCGGGTTCGCCGCCGCTTCCGGCTCAAGAGCCGATCTCCGGAGCGTCAGCGACGGGTGGTTTGCGGACATTGCTTGCCGCGCGAGAACGCCTCGGCGCTCGCCTATTTCACTTGGCGAAATTGCTGTCCACGAACATCTCGGCAAAGCTTTGAGGCGCGAGCGCAACCCTATTGGCCGCGATTGACCGGTTCTTGTCCCAATTGGCTCGAATGAACCCAGGCATTTCACGGGGCATCTCCATCGATGCCGCGACAGCGCTCTGCCAAGTACCGTCACCGCCAAACGTAGCTCTCAACTTTGGCGCCATAGCGGTGAGAGTAGCTTCGTCTTTGGGGGTCAATTCTCCGATTGACCACAAGACATAGAGTTCCAGAAGCCGGAGTAGTGGCTTGCCGTCATAGCGCCCGGAGTTCAAGGGCCTGCTTTCCTCCTGGTGTTGCACCGCTGTGTGCAAGGGTGGGCTGTCGGCCGCTGCTGCCCCGCGCGGCCAGAGGCATGTGGCCAGCACAACCCACTGCAGCAGTCTTCGCATCCGCGTCCCCCGTCGGCCGACGATAGCCAAGTTTCCGCCCGCCCAGAAGCAGACTTCTCGACGAGCGTCCGGGTCGGATTTGATCGATCGCGACTTTCCTTCCGCCGCTGCTCCCGAAAGCGGACGTCCGCTAAGGACGGAGAGCGGACGTTGGCGGCGCGTCTTCCCGCCCTTCGTACCTGGCACGTGAAGCCTGTGCGCGAGGGATCCGGTCTTCATCCTGGAAGACGTTGATCCGGAGCGAGCAAGCTCGTTCCGCAGAAGAGAACGTCGCCTCGGCCATCACAGCCTCGCCCGTCCCCTCGTCGACTTCGAAGAAGGTCGTGTAGTCGCCGTCGCCGTAGTCGCGTAGCACCGAGCGGTCGCCGATAGGTCGCGTCTCGAAGGGTTCGCTTCGATACAGCGGAGCGCTCACTCCCTTGCCGTCCCGGGCAAAGGCCGGGTGCTGGCCGAATGGCCCGTACATTCCTTCGAGTGTCGATATGACGTGGGAGAACTGGAGCAGACACGAGCCGACGCTCTCGGCGGAGAGTTCCGACCTGATATCGAAGCTGTAGATCTTCGCCAGCGAGCGGGCGGCGACGGAATCGCCAAGGCTGAGCCGCCAGTTGAGGTCGGCGAACCGAAGAGGACGATCCGCCACGACTTGCACGACCTCGTTCGTCTTCCGATGCCGAATGGTCCGCCAACCCATACCTGGCTGAGCGGAGACAGCGTCGCTGATGCTGACGTTCGGTGCGAATGGGCCGTACAGGACTTTCGGCTGGGCCTGCGCCGGCGCCGTGAGGAAGAGGAACTGCAGCGCCGCCGCCCAGACAAGCGTCGAGGCCCGTCGAATGACCATCAATGACGCTCGCTCTGGGCTAGGCGCCCGCCATGGTCATGGGCCTCAGGCCGAGGTCGGCCATCAGGGCGGCGTCGGTATCCTTGTCCGGGTTGGCGGTGGTCAGCAGCTTGCCGCCGATGAACATCGAGTTGGCGCCGGAGAGGAAGCACAGCGCCTGCAGTTCGCGGCTCATGTGCTCGCGGCCGGCCGACAGCCGCACCACGGTCTTCGGGCAGAGGATGCGGGCCACGGCGATCATCCGCACGAACTCCAGCGGGTCGACCGCCTCGGAGTCGCCCAGCGGGGTGCCGGGGATCGGCATCAGRTCGTTGATCGGCAGGCTGTCGGGATGGGCCGGCAAGGTGGCCAGGGCGTGCAGCAGCCCGGCCCGGTCGGTCCGCGTCTCGCCCATGCCGACGATGCCGCCGCAGCAGGTGCTCATGCCCACGCTGCGCACCGCTTCGAGGGTGTCGAGGCGGTCCTGRTAGGTGCGGGTGGTGACCACCTGGTCGTAATAGTCCGGCCCRGTGTCGAGGTTGTGGTTGTAGTAGTCGAGGCCGGCGTCCTTCAGCGACTGGGCCTGGTCGCGGGTCAGCATGCCCARGGTCGCGCAGGTCTCCAGGCCCAGCGCCTTCACGCCGGCGATCATCGCCGCCACCTTCGGCACGTCGCGGTCCTTCAGGTCGCGCCAGGCCGCGCCCATGCAGAAGCGCTGCGCGCCGCCRGCCTTGGCGTCCATCGCCGCGGCGATCACGCTGGTSGCGTCCATCAGCTTGCCGGCCTTCACCCCGGTCTCGAAGTGCTGGCTCTGGCTGCAATAGCCGCAGTTCTCGGCGCAGCCGCCGGTCTTGATSSWGAGCAGCTGCGAGAGCTGCACCTCGCTGGGGTCGAACCAGGTCCGGTGCACCGCGGCGGCCTGGAACACCAGCTCCATGAACGGCAGCTCGAACAGACCCTCGACCTCGGCGAGCGTCCAGTCGTGGCGGGGCTGCGCCAGGTCCACCGCGCGGAAACCTTGAGCGATTGGAGCGTTCATGAGCAATCTCCTCATACAGGGGCCGCCATTGGCCGCCTGCGAGTAGGCAGGCAAGTCGCGCGGTTCGGGAGCGTGTAGCGCATGAGCGCAGGCGAAGACGAGATCGAGTTGAAGTTCCTCTGCGAACCAGCCGATCTGGCGGTCGTGCTCACAGCCGCGCCCGCAGCGGAAACCCACGAAAAATCGCTGATTTCCACCTATTACGACACCCCGCAGGGCGATCTGCGCCAGGCGCGAATTTCTCTGCGCATCCGCGAGGGCGGCGGCAAGCGCGTGCAGACGCTGAAGCGCGGCGATGGATTCGCCCGCGAGGAACACGAGGCCCCGCTTGAGGGCGAGGCCCTCGATCTCAACTTCCCAGCCTTGAAGGCGGCACTGTCGCCAGCCAAGCGCAAGATCCTGGCCCCGATCTTCACGGTCCGCGTCACCCGCCGCCAGCGCACCTTCGACTTCGGCGGCGCGGCGATCGAGTTGGCGGTGGACGAAGGCGAGGTCCACGCCGGCGAGCGCAGCCGCCGGATCAGCGAGGTCGAGCTGGAACTGAAGTCCGGCGACTGCGGCCCGATGTTCGAACTGGCCCGCCAGCTCTCCAAGTCGGCGCCGCTCTATCTGTCGTTCGACGGCAAGGCGACCCAGGGTCAGGGCCTGATCGACGGCAGCGACCGCGCTCCGCGGCGGCACGACAAAGCCCCGCTGGCCCGCGGCCTGACCGCCGGCGAGGCCTTCCAGGCCATCGCCCGCAACGCCCTGGTGCAGATCGCCGCCAATGGCGTGGTGCTGCGCGAGGCCGACAGCGTCGAGGCCGTGCACCAACTTCGGGTGGCGGTGCGCCGGATGCGCAGCGCCATTTCGACCTTCAAGGACGCGGTCGACGACTCCAAGGCCGACGCCATCAAGTCGGAGCTGAAATGGCTGGCCGGCGCCTGCGACGAAGCCCGCGACCTGGATGTGTTCGCCGAGGGCGCCACGGTGCTGGCCCAGCCGACCCTGGACCTCTCGCCCCTGGCCCCGGTGGTCAGCGCGGCCCGCGCCCGCGCCCACGCCAAGGCCTGCGCGGCCGTGGCCTCCGGCCGCTTCCGCGAGCTGGTGCTGGAAACCACCGCCTGGGTGGAGACCGGCGCCTGGCTGACCCAAGGCGGCAAGACCAGCGCCAAGCGCCGCGACCTGCCGGCCGAGAAATTCGCCACCAAGGCCCTGACCCGACGGCGCAAGGCGCTGCTGAAACTGGCCGGCGACCTCAAGGGTCGGGACGACGAGGCCCGGCATAGGGCGCGGATCGCCGCCAAGAAGCTGCGCTACGCAGCCGAGGCTTTCGCTCCGCTGTTCGACAGCGACCCCAAGCTGTTCATCAAGACGCTGAAGCAACTGCAGGACCAGCTTGGGACCCTTAACGACGTGGCGGTGGCCGGCGGCCTGATCGAGCGGCTGAGGCTGAAGGGCGCGGCGCTGACCGCCGCCCGCCAATTGCTGGCGGCGCGCGAGGCCGGCCGGCCGCAGCTGATCAAGGCCGCGGCCAAGGGGATGGACAAGCTGGTCACAACCCCGACCTTCTGGATCATATAAAGCATTCTTTATGTGATTTCTTGCTCCTGTGCGGCCGGGCGGCTATAGAACCGCCAAACACCCCTCCCACAGGACCGACCGATGACCGACTACGTCGTGAGAGACATCGCCCTCGCCGATTTCGGCCGCAAGGAAATCGCCATCGCCGAAACCGAGATGCCGGGCCTGATGGCCGTGCGCGCCGAGTTCGGCAAGGACCAGCCGCTGAAGGGCGCCCGCATCGCCGGCTCTCTGCACATGACCATCCAGACCGCCGTGCTGATCCAGACCCTGGAAGCCCTCGGCGCTGAAGTCCGCTGGGCCTCGTGCAACATCTTCTCCACCCAGGACCACGCCGCCGCGGCCATCGCCGCCGCCGGCACGCCGGTCTTCGCGATCAAGGGCGAGAACCTGGTCGAGTACTGGGAATACGCCCACCGCATCTTCGAGTGGTCGGACGGCGGCTATCCGAACCTGATCCTCGACGACGGCGGCGACGCCACCCTGCTCTGCGTGCTGGGCCCGAAGGCCGAGAAGGACCCCTCGGTCCTCAGCAACCCGCAGAACGAGGAAGAAGAAGCGCTCTACGCCGTGATGAAGCGCTACCTGAAGGAAAAGCCGGGCTTCTATTCGGCGATCCGCGACGCCATCGGCGGCGTGTCGGAAGAGACCACCACGGGCGTGCATCGCCTGTACCAGATGTCCGAGCGCGGCGAGCTGCCGTTCCCGGCCATCAACGTCAACGACAGCGTCACCAAGTCGAAGTTCGACAACCTCTACGGCTGCCGTGAGAGCCTGGTCGACGCCATCCGCCGCGGCACCGACGTCATGCTGTCGGGCAAGGTCGCGGTGGTCCTCGGCTACGGCGACGTGGGCAAGGGCTCGGCCGCTTCGCTGCGCAACGGCGGCGCCCGGGTGATCGTCACCGAGATCGACCCGATCTGCGCCCTGCAGGCGGCGATGGAAGGCTATGAAGTCCAGACCATGGACGACATCGCCGACAAGGCCGACATCTTCGTCACCGCCACCGGCAACAAGGACGTTCTGACCGTCGACCACATGCGTCGGATGAAGAACAACGCCATCGTCTGCAACATCGGCCACTTCGACAGCGAGATTCAGATCGCCGGCCTGCGCAACTTCAAGTGGGACGAGATCAAGCCGCAGGTCCACCACGTGGAATTCCCGGACGGCAAGAAGATCATCGTGCTGTCGGAAGGCCGCCTGGTGAACCTGGGCAACGCCACCGGCCACCCCAGCTTCGTGATGAGCGCCTCGTTCACCAACCAGACCCTGGCCCAGATCGAACTGTGGACCAACAAGGCCAAGTACGAGACCAAGGTCTACACTCTGCCCAAGCACCTGGATGAGAAGGTCGCCTTCCTCCACCTGGAAAAGCTGGGCGCCAAGCTGACCACCCTCTCCAACGAGCAGGCCGACTATATCGGCGTGCCGCAGGCCGGCCCGTTCAAGCCGGACCACTACCGCTACTAGGACGATCCCTTCGCCCCCGGCATCCCCGGGGGCGAAGTTCTATTGTGGCCCGCTCAGCCGCCCTCGGCTAAGCAGGTGGCGATGCCGCTCGCGCTGATCATCTCCAGCCACGTCGCCGCCAGCCACGTGGGCGGCTCCGCCCAGGCCAGCGCGCTTTCCGCCTTCAAGATCGACGCCATGGTCGCCCCGACCGTGCTCTATGGCCGCCACCCCGGCTGGGGCCCGCCCGGCGGCGCCAAGGTCGAGCCCAGCGTGCTCGAAGGCATGCTGGCCGGCATCGAGGCCAACAAGCTCTATGGCCAGACCGACCTGGTCCTCACCGGCTATTTCGCGTTTCCCGAGCAGGTCAGCGCCGCCGCCCAGGCGATCGACGCCGTGCGTGGCGCCAAGCGCACGGGCTATGCCGGCGAGGCGGCGCGCAAACCGCTGGTGATCGTCGACCCGACCATCGGCGACGCCGGCAAGGGGCTCTATGTGCCCGCAGAGGTCGCCGAGGCGGTGACCCGCGAACTGCTTCCACGCGCCGACATCGTCGCGCCCAACGTCTGGGAGCTGGGCCACCTGACCGGCGAGCCGGCCCGCGACCCGCAGGGCGCGCTGACCGCGGCGCGGCGGCTGGGCAAGCCGGTCCTGGTCTCATCCGTCCCGCTTGGCGAGGAGATCGGGGTGATCTACGCCGACGGCGACGAGGCCTGGATGGCCGCCCACCCGAAGCTGCCAACCGCGCCCAAGGGCACCGGCGACCTGCTGAGCGCCCTGTTCGGCGCGGCGCTGCTGGACGGGCTGACCGGCTCCTATGCGCTGGGCCGGGCGGTCGGCGGGGTGGCCGAGACGGTGGCCGCCGCCCATGCCGCCAAGGCGGCCGAACTTCCCATCGTCGCCATGGCCCAGCGGCTGAAGGCGACATCGCCGAGCGTAAGACTGGAGCGACTGGCATGACCATTGAGATCCACGGCGTCTGCCCGGACCGCTTCGCCGGGGTGCGCGCGGAGTTCGAACAGAACTTCGCCAGCGGCCAGGAATTGGGCGCGCGGTTCGCGCTGGTGGAGAACGGTGAGCTGGTCGTCGACCTATGGGCCGGCTTCGCCGACCGCCAGCGGACCAAGCCGTTCGACGAGACGACCCTGACGCCGGTGTTCTCGACCACCAAGGCGGTGGCAGCGCTGCTGATCGCGCGGCTGGTGGACTCCGGGAAGCTCGACTACGGGCAGCGCGTCGCCGACGTCTGGCCGGAGTTCGCCCAGGCCGGCAAGGGGGCGATCACCGTCGAGCAGGTGATGAGCCACCAGGAGGGCCTCTCCGGCTTCCCCGAGGAGATGGAGCCGGCGCTGTGGTTCGACTGGGACGCCATCTGCGCCAAGCTGGCGGCGATGGCCCCGCTGTGGCTGCCGGGAACCGCCAGCGGCTATCACCCGATCACCTTCGGCTATCTGGCCGGCGAGATCTTCCGCCGGGTCGACGGGCGGACCATGGGCGCGGCGCTGCGCGAGGACCTGGCGGGGCCGTTCGGGCTCGACCTGTGGATCGGCCTGCCGGACGAAGAACACCACCGCGCCGCCGACCTGCAGCGGCCCAGCGGCCTGCCCAACTTCGGCGAGCTCAACGAAGCGACCAAGGCGGCGTTCCTGACCCCGTGGTCGTCGCCGGCCGGCCGCGGCCAGGCCGAGTGGCGGCGGATGGAGATTCCCTCCGCCAACGGCCACGCCACGGCGCCGGCCCTGGCGCGGCTGATCGGAGCGCTGGCCAATGACGGCTGGCTGGACGGCGAGACCATCCTGTCGCCGGCGCTGATCGCCGAGGCCAGCCGCGAGCGGATCCACGGCCAGGACCTGGTGCTGCCGTTCGTGATGAGCTGGGGCGCCGGCTTCATGCGCAACTCGGCGGTCAAGGTCTGGGGCCCGGGCGAGCAGACATTTGGTCACTCCGGCTGGGGCGGGTCCTGCGCGTTCGCCGATCCGCAGACTGGTCTGGCCGGCGCCTATGTGATGAACAAGCAGTCGACCGACCTGATCGGCGACGCCCGCGCCAAGCGGCTGATCGAGGCGGCCTACGCCGCGCTCTGAGCCGCGAGCGCCCGGCCGCGCCGCCAGGCGCCGAAGGCGAACACGCCGGCGCCGATCCAGATGAAGGCGAACGAGACGCCGCGCAGCGGGGTGAAGGCCTCGCCCTGCAGCACGCCCATGACGAAGGTCATGCTGGGGGCGATGAACTGCAGGAAGCCCATCGCCGAGAACGGGATCCGTCGCGCGGCCCAGGAGAACATCATCAGCGGCAGGGCGGTCAGCGGCCCGCAGACCAGCAGCCAGGCGGTGGCGGCGGGGCTGGCGGTGAAGTGGCCCTGGCCGGAGTTCTGCAGCCAGCCGATCAGGAAGACGCCGGGCAGGGCCAGGATCACGCACTCGATGAAGAGGCCGGTCTGGGCCTCGGCGGCGACGCGTTTGCGGATGATGCCGTAGGCGCAGAAGCTGGTGGCCAAGGTCAGCGAGACGATCGGCACGTGGCCCAGCGCGAACGCCTGGATGACCACGCCGACCCCGGCCAGGGCGATGGCCCCCTTGCCGATGGCGTCCAGCCGCTCGCGGAAGATCACCGCCCCGGCGGCCATCGCCATCAGCGGATTGATGAAGTAGCCGAGGCTGGTCTCCAACACCCGGCCGTTGTTCACCGCCCAGATGAACACCAGCCAGTTGATCGCGATCACCGCCGCCGACAGGGTCAGCCAGGCCATGGTCCGGGGCGAGCGCAGCACCTTGGCCAGCTGCGGGACCTGGCGGGCCAGCACTACGAACAGGAAGGCGGTCGGCGCCGCCCACAGCGTGCGGTGGGCGAGGATCTCCCAGGCGCCGATGCCGATCCGGCCCATGATCTGGAAGGCCAGCGGCACCAGGCCCCAGATGAAGTAGCAGCCGGCCCCGACCGCCAGGGCGGCGCTGTTGAGCTGAGCGGGTTCGTCCTTGGCCACTGGCGGGCCCTTCCTGGTGAGCGCGGGCGCTCTACCTATGCCGTCCGCGCCGCGCGGCAAGGCCTTTTCCCAGAAACCCTCGCGACAAACGGACGTCGCCTCAGAGGCCAAGGACGTCCCTCAGCGCGCCGACCACATGGTCGACGTCGGCGTCGTCCATCCCCGGATAGAGCGGCAGCGACAGGCAGCGGTCGTACCAGGCGCTCGCGCCCGGCAGCACGAGTTCGCCATAGCGCTGCCGGTAGTAGGGCTGGGTGTGGACCGGGATGTAGTGGACCTGGGTCCCGACGCCGCGCGCCTTCAGCCCCTCGACCACCTCGCGGCGCGAGCGGCCGGCCGCCTCGAAATCGATCAGGGCGACCATCAGGTGCAGCACCGGGTCGCTCCAGTCGGGCCGGGTCGCCTGGAGCACCAGCGGCGCCAGGGGCTTCAGCGCCGCGTCGTAGCGGGCGGCCAGGGCGCGGCGGCGCTCGGCGAAGCGGTCCAGCTTGGCAAGCTGCGAGAGGCCCAGCGCGCAGAGGATGTCGGGCAGGCGATAGTTGAAGCCGACCTCCGGCATCTCGTACCACCAGGGATCGCCGCCCTCGGGACGGATCATGCCGTGGCTGCGCAGCCGGCGCAGGCGCTCGGCCAGGCGGGGGTCATTGGTGGTGACCATGCCGCCCTCGCCCGTGGCGATGGTCTTCACCGGGTGGAACGAGAAGGTGGCCATGGCCGAGTGGGCGCAGTCACCGACCCGCTCCAGCACGTTGCCGAAAGTCATCGACGAGCCCAGCGCGTGCGGCGCGTCCTCGACCAGCACCGCGCCGTGGGCTTGGGCGAGGGCTTCCAGCACCGGAAGCTGCGCCGTGTCGCCGCGCAGATGCACCGGCAGCACCGCGCGCAGGCGACGGCCGTCCAGGCGGCCTATCGCGTCGGCCAGCGTCTCAGGCGTCATCAGCCCGGTCTGCGGATCGACGTCGGCGAACACCACCTCGGCGCCGACGAACCGGGCGCAGTTGGCGGTGGCCAGGAAGGTGATGGAGGGGGCGATCACCGCCTCGCCCGGCTGCACTTCCAGCGCCAGCATCGCCAGGTGCAGGGCAGCGGTGCCGTTGGCGCAGGCGACCGCGTACTTGGCGCCGACCGTCTCGGCGAAAGCCTGTTCGAACGCCTCGACCCGCGGCCCGGTGGTCAGAAAATCCGATCGCAGCGCCTCAACGACCGCGGCGATGTCGTCGTCCTCGATGGTCTGGCGGCCGTAGGCGAGCATGGTCAGTCGGTCGCCCGCCGATAGCGGCGCTCGGGCGCGCCGTCGGCCAGCAGGGCCAGCAGGCCCTCGCCCGAGAGCCACTCGTCATTGGTGTCGCTGGCGTAGGAGAAACCCTCGCCGACCATCGGGAAGTCGCTGTCGAAGGACTTGCGCCCGAACTCCCCGAAGGCCGGTTCGATGGCGAAGCGGTCGCCGAGGTCGACGGTGGTGCGGGAGTCGTCGGCCGAGATCATTATCTCGTGCAGCTTCTCGCCGGGGCGGATGCCGATCACCTTGATGCAGATCCCCGGCGACATGGCCACCGCCAGGTCGGTCATCTTCATCGAGGGGATCTTCGGCACGAAGATCTCGCCGCCGCGCATGATCTCCAGCGAGGAGAGCACGAAGTCGACACCCTGGTTGAGGGTGATCCAGAACCGGGTCATCCGCTCGTCGGTGATCGGCAGCTCCTTGTCGCCCCGCGCCAGCAGGCGCTGGAACAGCGGCGCCACCGAGCCGCGCGAGCCCACGACGTTTCCATAGCGCACCACCGAGAAGCGGGTGCCGATGTCGCCGGAGAGGTTGTTGGCCGCCACGAAGGTCTTGTCGGAGGCCAGCTTGGTCGCGCCGTAGAGGTTGACCGGGTTGCAGGCCTTGTCGGTGGACAGCGCCACCACCTGCTTCACGCGGTTTGACAGGCAGGCCCACACCACGTTCTCGGCGCCCATGATGTTGGTGTGGATGCATTCCGAGGGGTTGTACTCGGCGGCGGGCACCTGCTTGAGCGCCGCGGCGTGGATCACGATGTCGACCCCGCGCGTGGCCAGGGTCAGCCGCTCGCGGTCGCGCACGTCGCCCAGGAAGAAGCGCATGCAGCGCAGGGACTCGGCATCGAACTTCTCCGACAGCTCGATCTGCATCTCGTGCTGCTTCAGCTCGTCGCGCGAGAAAACGATCAGCTTGCGCGGCTTGGCCCGCAGCAAAACCGTTTCAATGAAGCGTCGTCCGAAGGAGCCGGTGCCGCCGGTGACGAAGATCACCTTGCCGTCGAGGTCTAGGTTGGTCGCTGCGAACCGGGCCAATGAGGCGCTCCTGAACACGAACACGAGTCACAAAATACGAATCGTCGGCGCACTGTTCGGTGGAGCTCGTAAAGAGAGCGCTAACCATGATGTGGCGTGCTGTCGCGCATGCACCGCCGCCGCCTGATCGCCATCGTCGCCGCCCTCGCCGCGCCCGGCCTGATGGGCTCGTCCGAACAGAAGGACGACAAGAAGAAACAGAGCGTCGGCGACTATGTGGAGGTCCACACCCTGGCGGCGACCATCACCCGCCTCAACGGCAAGCGCGGGGTGATGACGGTGCAATGCGGGCTGGACGTGCCCGACCCCAAGCTGCGCGCCAAGACCGAGCTCTACCTGCCGCGGCTGCGCTCCGCCTACATCCAGACCCTGCAGACCTATGCGAGCGGGATGACGCCGGCGACGCCGCCGAACGGCGATGTCCTGGCCCAGGCCCTGCAGCGCGACACCGACCGCATCCTCGGCCAGCGCGGCGCCAAGCTGCTGCTCGGCGCGATGCTGATCAATTAGGAGCGTTTCACCTCCGCGCCGAAGGCTGACCCGTGGAACGTCCAGACGGGTGGGGAGCTCCAGCATCAACTTGGGGCTTTGCGCGTCCTTGCGGCGAGCCCGGGTCCCAGGTCTGGCAGCATCGGCGTCCGGCGTAGACGCACGCCTGTCGCGGCAAAAATCGCGTTGGCCAGGGCCGGCGCGAGCGGCGGCACGCCCGGCTCGCCGAGGCCATTGGGAGGTTCACGTGACTCGATGAAGGTCACGTCGATGCGCCGGGCGGCGCCCTCCATACGCAGCATCTCATAGTCGTTGAAGTTCTGCTGCTCGACCTGGCCGTCGCGCACGGTGATCGCTTGGCCGAGCGCTGCCGACAAGCCATCGTTGATGCTGCCTTCGATCTGCGCGCGCGCGCCGTTTGGGTTGATGATCAGGCCAGCGTCGACCACCGCGGTGACCCGGTCGATGCGCACGCGGCCATCCGTGACCGTCACCTCGACGACCTGGGCGACATAGCTTTCGAATGTGAAGTGCGCCGCAAATCCGCGCCCGCGGCCCTTGGGGATCGGCTTGCCCCATCCGGACGCCTCGGCCGCACGTCGGATGACCGCCGCATAGCGCCGGGTGTCGAAGGTTTGGCGCGGCATCTGGGGCAGGTACATGTAGCTGTGGGGGCCGCCGGCTCCGATCATTTCAAGGCGCAGCTCGACGGGATCTCGGTTTGAAGCGACCGCAATCTCGTCAAGGAAGCACTCGATCGCGAAGGCGTTGACGACGTGGCCTGGCGCGCGCCAGGCGCCGCGCGGGGCCGCCGATGGCAACAGGTGGTATTCGACCTCCATGTTCGGGACGTGACCGGCGGGGAAGCCGTCGGGATAGTACTCCGTCAACCGCGGCGGGGGATTGCCGGCGGCGCCCGCCACCCGTGAATGCGTCGCCAGGCGGTGACGCCAACCGAGAATACGGCCACCAGGGGCCACCGCGGCATCGAGGATGTGACAGGCGCCAGGTCGGTAGAGATCGTGCTGCAGGTCATCCTCACGGGTCCAGACGAGCTTGACCGGGCGCTTCACCGAATTGGCGATGATGGCTGCCTCAGCGACCATGTCCTGGTCGAATTTCCGTCCGAAGCCCCCACCCATGCGCGCGAGCGTGACGTCGATCTGCAACGGGTCGACTCCGGTGACCGTTGCTATAGTGGCTGCGGCCATGTCCGGCGCTTGAGTTGCGAGGATTGCCCGAGCGCGTTTCCCGTCCGGATCGACCGAAACGATGGCGTTCGGCGGCTCCATGCAGGCGTGGGCGACCATTGCGGCCTCATACCGGGCGCTGATCATCCGCGCTTGCGGGGCGCGCAAGCTGGCGAAGTCGCCGTCCTTGCGGACCACGTCGCCTGGGGTCGCCTCCATTTTCGCCCAGGTGTCGGCATAGGCGCGCGCCGAGCTTTCGTCGGCTGCTGCTCCCGCACCCCGGCTCCAGTTGATCTTGAGCGCGTCGCGGGCCTGCAACGCCTCCCAGAAGGACCTGGCCACGACCGCCACCCCCGCCGCCAGCGGCGTGCTCTGCGGGGTGAGGGGCGGCGCTGGCGCTTGGGCGACAGGGATCGGCACGATCGCGACAACGCCCGGAAGCCCGAGCGCGTGGCCCTCATCCAGGGTGGCGACTTTGCCGCCGAGGTAGGGACAGCGGGCAACGACAGCGTGGAGCATGCCCGGCATCTCTGCGTCGATCCCAAACAGCGGCTCGCCACGGACGATCCGGTCCGCATCCAGATGGCGCTGCGGCTTGCCGACTATGGAGAACTGGTCCGGAGATTTGAGGGCGATCTCGCCAGTCGGCTCACGGCGCTTCGCGGCCTCGCCGGCGAGTTCGCCGTAGGTGGCGGTGCGGCCGGACGCAGCATGCCGAACGACGCCGCCCTGAGTTGTGAGTTCGTCCACCGGAACAAGCCAGCGATCGGCCGCCGCTTCGAGGATCATCCGTCGGGCGCGTGCGCCGGCCTGCCGCAATGGCGTGAAGCCTACCCTCACGCTGTTCGAGCCGCCGGCGGTGCTCTGGCCCGCGCCCAGATAAGAGCGCGCTTGCCCCCGAGCGTTACGCGCCAGATGCAGCGGCATCCCTTGGATCGACACCCGCTCGAACGGCACATCCAGCTCTTCTGCGATGAGCATCGGCAGGGAGGTCGATACGCCCTGGCCCATCTCTCCGACATGGCAGCCGATCGTCACCGCACCGTCAGCCTCGATGCGAACAAAGGGGCCGATCGCGCCCACGAAACGGGCCGCCGCGCGACCGGCCTGCGGGTGGGCGAACACCAGGAGGGCGCCGGCCCCGGCGGCAGCCCTCAGCAGGTCGCGCCGGGAAGTCGTCAACGTCGCCGCGCTCATGCGGCGCGCTGCTTCATGAGCTTAGCCGCACGGCGGATCGCGGTACGGATGCGCGTGTAGGTGCCGCACCGGCAAAGGTTGGTGAGCTTGGCGTCGATCTCGTCGTCAGATGGGCTCGGCGTTTCAGCTAGCAGGCTGACGACCGCCATGATCTGGCCGGCCTGGCAGTACCCGCATTGAGCGACGTCCTCTTCGATCCATGCCTGCTGCACAGGGTGGAGCGCTTCCTTCGCAGCGAGCCCCTCGATCGTGGTGACTGAGGCCTCGCCGACCGCGCCGACCGGGGTGACGCAGGAGCGAACGGCCTGGCCATCGATATGAACGGTGCACGCCCCGCAGGCGCCGATGCCACAGCCAAACTTCGCGCCCTTCAGGCCGAGCTGCTCTCGCAACACCCACAGAAGCGGTTGATCAGGCGGCGCGTCGACGTGTCGAGTCTGGCCGTTTATGCGAAGGGCTAAAGTCATCGGGGTCCGGAAATTTGCGACGGAATAGGTCCGTGAAGCTCACATCCGGCCGGCTCGACAACGCCGGTTTCCGCGAATAGCGTTCGCTTTTCGCCAACGCCGCAAGATGACCTCGATTCCCCTCCGAACCTGGACCTCCCCGCTCTTCACCAGCTTCTACGGTGCGATCGCGCTGGGGGTATTTCTGGGGTTCGCAGGGCCGTTCGGCTCGTTTCAGTCTCTGGCGCACCCCCAACGTTACGCCTTCTGGTTCGGCCTTGTGGCGACGGGCTACGGGCTGGCGATCGCCACCCTGCAGATCCTTCGTCCTTGGGCCGCGTTCGCTCGCCTCCCGAAGGTCGCCGCGATCGTCCTCGTGGGATTGCTCTCGACTCTGCCAATGATGTTCGTCGTGGCATGGGCGCTCGACGTGGTTTTCGGACGGTCGACGCCGCCAGGACGCCTGGTGTCGCTCTATCTTTCGGTAGCGGCGGTCCAGCTGGTCATTGCCGGCATTGCGGCATGGCCGTTCCTGGCCCCCCACCGGCCAGCGCCCCCTGCAGAGGACGTGAACGCCGATCCGTTTTTCGAGCGCGTCCCTGACCGGCTAGGACGGGACCTGTTGGCCCTCGAGGCGCAGGACCATTATCTGCTGGTCCATACACGCCGTGGATCGGCTCTCATCTACATGCGGCTCAGCGAAGCCGTGCAGATCCTGCCGCCGCAGCTTGGCTTTCAAGCGCACAGGCGTTGGTGGGTCGCGCGCAAGGAAGTCGCCGGGTTGCGCCGCGACGGCCATCAGACGCTCATCGAGCTCACGGGGGGTCTGACCGTACCGGTCGGCAGAACCTACCTCGCAGCCGTTCGCTCAGGCCTCGAGGCTGCGAGCTCCTGACGGCGCTCGCGGCCGCCGCAGGGGTTCACCCGATATGGCGCCGCTTCGGTCACGGATACAAAATGCGCGGACGGCTAATCCCGGGAGCTGATTGAAGTCCTGGGCTCGGGGGTTTTGGCATGTTCAGGACTCTGCTTGGAATGGTCGCCGGCGCCGCGGTTGGTTTTGCTGGGATCTACGCCTGGCAACTGCTGGGCCATGTGATCTTCCCGTTCCCCACCATGGATCCGAGGGATCCTGTGAAGCGCGAGATGCTGGCGCAGATGTCGTTCGCCGCCCAGGCCTGGGTTGTCGGCGGCTACGCAGTCGGCGTCGCAGTGGGCGGCCTGCTCGGTAATTGGATCGCAGACGCCCGCTGGCCTGCGGTGCTCATCGCCGTGATGGTCGCGGGCGCCTTCTTCGTCACGCTCACTGCAGCTCCGCATCCCTTCTGGATGCAGGTGGCGGGCATCCTGCTGCCGATTCTGGCCGGCCTCGCCGTGGCCGCAACCGTCGGGCGCAGGACCCTGGCGGGGCGACCTACGATGAGAGGCTAGCCGTACGGCAGCATGGCGACGACGATCGTGAACAGCGTCACGTACCAGCGCCTCACATCGCCGAGATGCCGCCGTCGAGCTTCATCTCGGCGCCGGTCATGAACTTGCTCTCGTCGCTGGCCAGATAGAGCACCGCATGGGCGATATCGTCGGGCTCGCCGATGTGACCGAGCGGGATTTGGCGGGCCAGCTTGCCCTCGGCGACCTCCTTGCCGAACTGCTGGCGCAGCGGGTCGAGGATCGGGGTGTCGATGAAGGTCGGGTGGACCGAGTTGGAGCGGATATCCAGCCCCTGCTTGGCGCAGTGCAGGGCGATGCCCTTGCTGAGCAGCCAGACCCCGGCCTTGGAGGCGTTGTAGACCGGCGAATTGTGGGCGGCGATCAGGCCGGCGATCGAGGAGATGTTGACGATCGAGCCCGGCTGGTTCTCGCGCATGTATTTCAGCGCGTGCTTGGTCCCGAGGAACACCGAGTCGACATTGACGCTCATCACCAGCTTCCAATCCTCGAAGCTGAGCTGCTCGATGTCGCCGCCGCGGCTGATGCCGGCGTTGTTGACCAGCACTGAGATCCCGCCCATGGCCGCATCGGCCTCCTCGAGCGCGAAGATCCACTGGTCTTCCTTGGTGACGTCCAGCGGGAAGGCGAAGGCCGTGCCCTCGCCGTGCTCGGCGTTGATCTCGCCCGCCACTGCCTTGGCGCCCTCGTGGTTGATGTCGGCGATCGAGACCTTGGCGCCCTCGGCGGCCAGCATCCGCGCCATGGCCGCGCCAAGGCCCTGGGCCGCGCCGGTGATGAAAGCCTTCTTCCCCTCGACCCGTCCCGCCATCGCCGTCCTCCCAGCTTAGGCTATTGCGCTCCCGCGGCCTTGGCCGCCTCGTCCATGAAGGTCGCCAGCGCCACGTCCAGTTCCGTCACCCCGTCGGCGTCATGGGTGGTGAGGATCACGTCGACCCGGTTGTAGACGTTGAACCATTCCGGATGGTGGTCCAGCTGCTCAGCGCGAATCGCCACCCGGGTCATGAACGCGAAGGCGGTGTTGAAGTCGGCGAACTTGAACGTGCGCGAGATCGCCTCGCGCTTGTCGCCGGCGACCTTCCAGCCGGGCAGTTTGGCCAGCGCCGCCTCGGCGCCGATACGGGATGGACGGGTCACGCAAGCTCCTCTTCGTCGAACACCAGGCCGGTGGCGGCGGAAAGCTCGGCCAGCGTCTGGTCGACGTCCACCACCTTGATCGCGCGCATGCCGAGCGCCGCGGCCGGCTTGCAGTTGATGCCCAGGTCGTCGAGGTAGACGCAAGCCTCCGGCTTCACCCCGAGGGCCTCGCACATCATCAGATAGATCGCCGGGTCCGGCTTGCGCACGCCGGCCTTCGAACTTTCGATCACCTGGTCGAACAGCGGCAGGATCTGGCCCATGGCCCCTGCCGCGCGCTGCGGTTCGTCCGCCCCCGGGCTGTGGTGGCTGACCATGTTGTTGGTGATGCAGCCGACCTTGAAGTGCTGCTTGCAGGCCTTGAGCGCTGCGACCATCCGCGGCCGCACCGACCCTGAGAGCAGGGGCAGGACGTCACGGCCCGGGACCGGATGGCCCAGCGCCGTGGACTCGGCCAGGAACAGCTCGTCGAAGCCCTTGGCGTCGATCTCGTTGCGCTCGAACAGCGCCCAGGCGTTGCTGTCGGGGTTGGTCGAGTTGACCTTGCGGATCAGGTCCTTGGGCACGCCGTTCTCGGCTTCATAGCGCGCGAACGCCTCGAACGGAGACGAGGTGAACACCCCGCCGAAATCCCAGATCACCGCTTCGACCGACATGAATTAAACCCGTGTTTGAATATGCCCGGAAGCTAGCGGGCCTGGGCCGGATTTGAAAGGCTCGCCGACGCCGCGCGCCGCCGCTACTAAAAGGGCATGCACGCCTTCTTCTCGTTCATCCCGCGACCGCTGCGCCTGGCGGTGTTCGGCGGGGCGGTCGCCGTGATCCTGTATCTGACCCTGGCCCCGAACGACGACGTGCCGGGCTCGGCCCTGATCTGGGACAAGGCGGCGCACGCCATCGCCTTCGGCCTGCTGGTCATCATCGGTCTGCTGATGTCGACCCATCGGCGCTGGGCGGTGATCGTCGGCGTCTGGGTGCTGGCCGTCGGCATCGAGGTCGCCCAAGCGCTGATGCCCTATGGCCGGCAGGGCGACTGGCGCGACGCCCTGGCCGACTCGATCGGCATCGCGCTGGGCGTGGGGCTGTGGGCGCTGGCCCGCCGCTTCAAGCCGCGATGAGCATTCGCCACGCCCCCTACGAAGACGGCGCCGACTTCGCCATCGGGTTGAAGCCTATCGCAGCGGAGGCCTGGCTCGAAGGCGGCGAAGCCGATCCAGCCGCCCGCAAGGACCCGCTCTACCGCGACCATCGCGACACGGTCTGGGGCGAGACGCCGGAGTCGCGGGACGGGCAGCAAGAGGTGCTGGACCTGGTCGAGGCGGCGCTGGGTCCGGCGTCGGCCGACCTGCCGCCGCTCTACGCCGCCGCCCGCCGCGTGCCGGACGACCTGGTGCTGATGGAGAGGCGGGACGGCCACTGGCGGGTCTCGGCCCTGTCGCTTTGCGCCCCGACCTTCTTCTCTGCGCCCGAGGTCCTGGGCCGCAGCCTGGCCCACATCCACGGACCGGTGCATGGCTTCGCCGACCGCTTCCTGGTGCGGGTGGTGCGGATCTTCGACGGCTTGCGGCCCGGCCTGATCCTCGAGCGGCGCAACTGGAGCGTGGTGAACTCCGGCGAGTCGTTCACCCCCGACCCGGCCCCGATCCGCGCCCAGATCCCGGCGATCGATCCGAGCCGGGCGGGCGCGGAGCTGTTCGTGCGGGTCGAGCGCCAGACCCTGAGGCGGCTGCCGCGCACCGGCGGGGCGCTGTTCACGATCCGGGTGTGGCTGCATCCGCTGGACGACCTGGCCGCCGACCCGCCGCGGCTGGCGGCCTTCGCCCGGGCCTGGGCTACGGCGAGCGCCGACTTCCGCGCCTACAAGCGGCTCGCGCTCTACGACGAGCTTGTCACGGGATTTCTTCGCGCCCACGGTGAAAGCCACAGCATTAACGAAAACTGAACTTCATCCTTGGGGCCTCATTCTGACGCCGGGAACCGCCATGCGCCTGCGCACCGTCTTGTCCATCGCCGTGTTCGTGGCCCTGGCCGCCTGCGACTCCAAGGGCCCGCCCAAGGTCGGCGCGACCGCGGACCAGGGCGCGGTGACCGTTCCGATGACCACCGCCGCCGCCGCGCCGACCGCCTCCTGCCCGAGCGTCGAGGAGATCATCGCCAAGGCCTGCCCGCCGGCCAAGGTCGCCAAGGCGCCGGCCAAGCCGGTGAAGGTCCACCGCCACCCGCCGAAGAAGAAACCGCGCGTGCAGGTCGCCGCCGCGCCGCCGCCCGAGCGCGAGTACGCCCGCGTCCCTCCGCCGGCGCCTCAGGCCCGGATCACCGAGGAGGAAGTCTATCAGTCCTGGACCACCGGC
Source organism: Phenylobacterium sp. P4_E10 (assembly GCF_056401675.1). Classification (NCBI taxonomy): domain Bacteria; kingdom Pseudomonadati; phylum Pseudomonadota; class Alphaproteobacteria; order Caulobacterales; family Caulobacteraceae; genus Phenylobacterium; species Phenylobacterium sp. P4_E10. Next base: position 21,567 of record NZ_JBFUIW010000019.1, read on the forward strand.
GGGGCCGCCGCGCCCGCCGTCGCACCGCGGCCGCAGATGGCCTTCACGGCCGCCGGCCGCGACGCCAACGGCTTCCTGACCTGGCCCGGCAAGCGCTAGACCTCGTCCTCCGGGGTCAGGCGATAGCCGATCCCGGGCTCGGTCAGCAGGATCTTCGGGGTCGACGGCTCTTCCTCGATCTTCTGGCGTAGCTGGGCGACCAGCACCCGCACGAACTGTGCGTCCACCTGGGCCGCCGGCCCCCAGATCGCGGTGATCAACTGGCGATGGGTGACCACCCGCCCGCCGTAGCGCGCCAGGGTCTTCAGCAAGTCGTATTCGCGCGGTGTCAGCCGCACCTCGTCGCCCAGCAGCACGACGCGGCGGGTGGCGAAGTTCACCTCCAGATCGCCGCTGAGGTAGACTGCGTTGGCCGAGAAGCGACGCTCGCGACCGCGCAGCGCCGCGCGGATGCGGGCCAACAGCTCGCCGACCCCGAAGGGCTTGTTGATGAAGTCGTCGGCCCCCTGGTCGAGGGCGGCGATCTTCTCGTGCTCCAGATCGCGGGCCGACAGCACCAGGATCGGGACCTCCGACCATTCGCGAATGCGCGAGATCACCGCCTTGCCGTCCATGTCCGGCAGGCCAAGGTCGAGGATCACCACGTCGCAGACCTCGCCCGCCAGGTGCGCCAGGGCCTCGTGCCCGGTCTCGGCCGTGGTCACCGTATAGCCGGCCGCCGCCAGGGCCGGCTTGAGCGCGCGCAGGATCTGCTGCTCGTCGTCGACCAGAAGCAGGTGGGCGTTCATGCAGCGACTCCCGGCAGCGCCAGGGCCACGACGAGGCCGGGGCGGCCGTCGTCGCGGGCGCGGGCGGACACGTTCCCGCCCATCGCCTCGACCAGGCCGCGGGTGATCGAGAGGCCCAGGCCCGTGCCCTGCTGGCCGGCCGCCGTCGAGGGCGAACGGTAGAACTTCTCGAACAGCATCGGCAGCTCGGCCGGCGGCACGCCCGGCCCTTCGTCGGCGACTTCGACCACGACCCGGCCGCCTTCGCGGCGGCCGGTGATGTCGATGCGGGCGCCGTTGGGCGAGAAGCGCACCGCGTTCTCCACTACATTGGCCAAGGCCTGCTCGGCGAGGATCGGGTCGCCCACCGCCGACAGGTCGTCGCCGGCCACATGAGGGACGATTTCACGGGCGCCAGCCCGCCGCTGGACCCGCTGCGCCACCCGCTCGGCGACCTCGGCCATGCCGAAGGCGACGCCGGCGATGGTGAGGGCCCCGGACTCCAGCTTAGTCATGTTGAGCAGGTTGCCGACGAAGACGTTGAGGCGCTCGGCTTCCTCCTGGATGGTCAGGGTGAGGTCCTGGCGGGTGGCCGCATCGAAGCGGTCGCCGAACTCGCGCAGGCTGCTGGCCGAGGCGAGGATCGCCGCCAGCGGGGTGCGCAGATCGTGCGAGATCGAGGACAGCAGGGCGTTGCGCAGTTCCTCCGTGCGGGTGCGGGCCTGCATCTCGGCGCGCTCGCCCGAGAGCCGCGAGCGGACGATGGCGGCCCCGGCCATGTCGACCAGCACGTCGACCAGGCGATCGTCGTCCTCGGCCATCGACCGCTCCCTCGGGCGCCAGGCGGCGACCCCCAGGGCGTGGCCGTCGGCGCGCAGCGGCCGCAGACGCCAGCCGCCGGCCTCGAAGGTGGCGGCATGGGCCGCCGGGGCCTGGGCGATGGCCGCCAGGGCCGCGGGCGCGGCGTTGCGGGCCGGGGCGGTCCAGGTGCTGCCATCGTAGAAGACCACCGCCTCGCGACCGGCCTCGGCAATCCGGCTGGCCAGGGCCTGACGCACGGCGTCCTCGTTGTCCGAAGCCGAGAACTCTTCGCTGGCGCGCAGCAGGGCGCCGGAGGTCCGCGCCCTGGCCTCGGCCTTGCGCTGCGCCTCACGCAGGCGCCCGGCCAGACCGCCGGTCAGCACCGCCACCGCCAGGAAGACGATGAGGACGATCACGTCCTCGGCCGAGGTCAGGGTGAAGACGAAGCGCGGCTCGACCAGGTAGACGTCATAGACCACGAAGGCGGCGGCGGCGGCGAAGTAGGCTGGCCCCGGCCCCAGGGTGACGGCCGAGACCAGCACGCCGGCCAGGAACACCATCGACAGTCGGTCGGTGTCGAAGACGCGATAGATGACCTCCGCGACGGCGGTCGAGGCGGCCACGAAGCCGAGCGCGGCCAGGTAGCGCCAGGCGCCGGCCAGGCGCCTTCGCGATCTGATTGTCCGTTCCCGCGCCATGCGGTTCCTTGCAAAGCCGGGTCGTCGGCGGCGTCGCCCTGTCCGTGGGAACCCCAGGCTCGAAGATTGGGAGACGAGCGAGGCCGCCGACGCCGCGGACCATGGAGCGCACCGCGATCCGGTACAATTATGCCCCGCTTATGCGGCTTGCGCGGGGCGCATCCTTATAAGCTTCTTATGCTTGTGGGGCGCGGACGTCCACGCGACCAACCGCATATGAGCCTCCCTCCCGGTCAAGCCGCGCCCTGGTTCGTCTGCCCGACGCCGACCAATCCGCGCTTCAACTTCTCCAGCCTCGGCGGCCGCTATGTGGTCCTGGCCTTCCTCCCGGAGGAGGCGCGAGCGCGCGGGGCGGCGCTGGCCGCCATCGAGGCGGCGCAGGCGCTGTTCGACCAGGTCAGGTTGATCGTCTTCTGCGTGGTCCGCGACGAGGCGGCCATCGCGACGGCCAAGGACCGCCTAGGCGTCCGCTGGTTCCTCGACCGCGGCGGGATGGTCAGCCGGCTCTACCGCGCGCTGGGCGAGGACGGCGCCGAGGCCCCGCACTGGTGCGTGATCGATCCCAGCCTGCGGATCCTGTTCACGGGCGCGATGAGCGACACCGACCGGGTGCTTGGCCTGCTGGACCGGCTGCCGGCGCCCGACGATCACGCCGGAACGCCGCTGAACGCCCCGGTGCTGATCGTTCCGCGGATCTTCGAACCGGAGCTGTGCCGACGACTGATTGCGCTCTACGACGAGGTCGGCGGGACGCCCTCCGGGGTCATGCGACAGGTCGGCGACAAGACGGTTCCCGTGCTCGACAGCTTCAAAAGCCGCAGCGACGTCACGGTCGAGCATCCGGACCTGAAGCGGCAGATCATTCAGCGCCTGGAGACCCGTCTGATGCGCCAGATCAACCTGGCCTTCCAGTTCCGGCCAAGCCGTATCGAACGCTACATCGTCGCCTGCTACGACGCCGACGATGGCGGCTATTTCCGTCCGCACCGGGACAACACCACCACCGGCACGGCGCATCGCAAGTTCGCCTGCTCGATCAACCTCAACGCCGACGAATTCGAGGGCGGGGACCTGCGGTTCCCGGAGTATGGCGCGCGCACCTACCGGCCGCCGACCGGCGGCGCGGTGGTGTTCTCCTGCTCGCTGCTGCACGAGGCCACGCCAGTGACGCGCGGCCGCCGCTACGCCTTCCTGCCGTTCTTCCACGACGAGGCGGGCGAACAGCTTCGGCTGAAGAACCTGCACACCTTGGCCGAGGAGGTTTGAGCCTTCAGCGAGGCCAACAGGGAAGGTGCAGGTTTCCCACAAGGCAGGGCTAGGCGCGGCCGCACGATGATCTTTTCAGTCAAGCTCGCCTCGTCGCCCGCCCTGGCGTCAGATCGGTATCAGCCACAATCGCCGCATCCTGAATCTATAGTGGCGGAAATGCGTCGGAATGCGTGATCACGCATAGATTATACTTAAATCCAAACCTCCATACGCATCACGATCAACCTCGAGATACTAAGAACTGCGAGAGTCGCAACTCGCACGATAGCCACCCTTACTGGTCGTCTACCCGACACATATGGAAAGATTCTGGCGGTTGAAGGTATGGTTTATATTTACTTAAGATAGAAGCTCAGCTATCGCTGTTATCGAAGATGGCTGCGCTCGGCGGCCATCAACAACCGCACTGAGGGGCTAACCTCATGAAATTGCTGGCGAAAGGTGCTGCAGCAGCCGCTGCGGCGACTGTATTGCTTGCGGGTTCAGCGAACGCCGCTGTCATTTATAGCTTCGAGCCCGGTCTGGATGCGCCCCGCGCCCCAGACACCCTCCTCTACGACTTCACCGATGGCAGCTTGGCGTTTCTGGACAGCTCGACGCTGACCATTATCCAGAGCGTCACCAACGGCGATGGCGCCCAGAACCCGTTCTCCGACCCCGGCGGCAACTACATGTCGGTCAAGGGCGGCGGCAAGGCGGTGCTGACGTTCGACTCGATCATGTCGAGCATCAGCTTCAACTGGGGTTCGTTGGACACCTACAACACTCTGACCATCCACGCCAAAAGCGGCAACACGATCGTCATCCCGAGTCCGGCCAACGGCAATCAACAGCAGCCCGGGACCAATGGCCGCTTCTATGCGATCGCCGGCGCCGGCGACTACATCACTGGCCTGACCTTCGAGTCGGCCGACAACTCCTTCGAAGTCGACGATATCAGCGGCTTGTCGGCGGTTCCGGAACCGGCGACCTGGGCGATGATGATCTCCGGCTTCGGCCTGGCCGGCGCGGCGATCCGCCGTCGTCGCACGACCTTCGCCGCCGCCTAAGGCAGCGAAGTTGGACTTCGAAAAGCCGGCGGGGCGCGCTCCGCCGGCTTTTTCATGCCTCGATGCCGTGTCAGCTCGATCGAGCATGGAGAACCCAGCGGCCGGCGCCGAGGGTCTAAATCATTGATCCGACGAGGAGAAATGGCGCACCCGACACGATTCGAACGTGTGACCTTTGCCTTCGGAGGGCAACGCTCTATCCAGCTGAGCTACGGGTGCGTCTTTGAGAGTTGCGCTGTCTAACCGAAAGCGGCGCAAAACGGAAGGGTTAGGCGCCGGCCGTGGTCAAGGAGACGAAGACGTCCTCCAGGTCCGGGTCCTCGGTGGCGATGTCCTTGATGTGCAGGCCGGTGGCGCGCACCGCGGCCAGCACCTGCTCGACGCTCGAATGGCCGGTGCGGTAGGTCACCGAGAACGCCCCGCCGGCCCGCGGCTTGGTTTCGAAGCCGGGCAGGTCGGGCGCCGTCAGCAGCGGCTCGGCCGGTGTGACCACGACATTGCGGGTGTCCAGGCGCTGCAGCAGGCTGGAGGTCGACTCGCAGGCCACCACCTCGCCGCGATTGACGATGGCGATCTGGTCGCAGAGCTCCTGCGCCTCTTCCAGGTAGTGGGTGGTGAGCACGATGGTCACGCCCTTGCGGTTCAGCTCGAGCACATAGGCCCACAGCTGGCGGCGCAGCTCGACGTCGACGCCGGCGGTCGGCTCGTCGAGGATCAGCACCGGCGGATTGTGCACCATGGCCTTGGCCACCATCAGCCGCCGCTTCATGCCGCCCGAGAGCTGGCGCACATAGGCCTCGGCCTTGTCGCCCAGGCCCAGGGCGTTGAGCAATTCCATGGTCCGGCGCTCGGCCGGGGGCACGCCGTACATCCCGGCCTGCACCTCCAGCGACTCGCGCGGGGTGAAGAAGGGGTCGGCTGAGATCTCCTGCGGCACCACGCCGATCGCGGCGCGGGCGTCGCGCGGCCGCTCGTCGATGTCGCGGTCCCAGATCCGCACCGTGCCGGCCGTCTTCTTGGTCAGGCCGGCCAGGGTGTTGATGAAGGTCGACTTGCCGGCGCCGTTGGGGCCCAGCAGGCCGAAGATCGATCCGCGGGGGATGCGCAGGTCCAGCCCGCGCAAGGCGTGCATCTCCGGCGACGTCTTGGTCGCGGGGTAGATCTTGACCACGCCCTCGGCCTCAATGGCGAACTCAGGTAGCGTCATGCGTCTCTTTGTGTCCGGGGCGTGCATTGACGGCGAAAGCCGTGGTCGAATACCTAGGCGCGTGCGGCGCTTCCGCCAAGCTTCCGCCGCCGGAGAGTTCGAAGAAATGGCCCGCAAAGCCCCCGTTCCCGATCAAGGCCGCTCCTCCAAGCTGGAGCCGATGCCCGCCAAAGGCGCCCGCACCCCTGACCTGCCGCCCTCGGAAGTCGTCGTCGTCCGCTCGGGCCGCGTCGCCTGCGACGGCGTCGGCGGCGCGTTGGGCCACCCGCGGGTCTGGCTGGAGATGGGCGAGGCCTCGTTCGTCGAGTGCCCCTATTGCGACCGCCGCTTCGTGCTGCCGGAAGGCTCGGAGGGCCCGGAGGACGAGCGCCTGGCCCCCGGCGTCTACGAGGGCCCGCACGGCCACTGACACACCCTGTCAGCAGTGACGCGGTTGGCGGCCGATTCCCACCAGCATGTCACGGCGGCGGCTCCTATATCGTCGTTACCGATGAGGAGCCGTCCATGAGCCAAGCCCAGACTTTCAAGTCCCTGCACGAGGGTCCGCAGATCCTCGTCCTGCCCAACGCCTGGGACGCCGCCAGCGCGGCGATGATGGAGGACGCCGGCGCGAAGGCGGTGGCCACCTCCTCGGCCGCCGTGGCCTGGGCACATGGCTATGCTGACGGCGACAACCTCCCGGTTCCGGTGCTGCTGAACGCGATCGGCGAGATGGGCCGGGTGCTGAAGGTCCCGCTGACCGCCGACATCGAGGGCGGTTATTCCGACGACCTGGCCGCCGTGGCCGAGACGGTCAGAGGCGTGATCGGCGCCGGCGCCGTGGGCATCAACTTCGAGGACGGGACCCGTTCGCCCGACCTGCACGCGCGGAAGATCGAAGCCGTGCGCAAGGCCGCGGAGTCCGCCGGCGTCCCGCTGTTCGTCAACGCCCGCATCGACATCTATCTGAAAGGCCTGGCCGAGGGCGAAGCGGCCCTGGCCGAGACCCTGCGCCGCGCCGAGCTCTACCGGTCGGCCGGAGCCGACGGGATTTTCGTGCCCGGCCCGGCCGACGAGGCGCTGCTGGCCGTGCTCGCCAAGGAGATCGCCCTGCCGCTCAACGCCATGGGCCGCGGCGGCATCGCCCCGGCTGCGCGGCTGCAGGAGATCGGCGTGCGCCGGCTGTCCTCGGCCACCGCCCCGTTCCGCGCCGCCTATGCGACCCTGGGCCAACTGGTGCAGGCCTTCCTGGCCGACGGCGACGCCAGCAAGCTGGCCGAGGCCGGCAAGGGCGCGCCCGACCTTAACAAGCGCTTCGGCTAGGGCGCGCGGCGGCGATCCTGCCAGGCGTTGTCAGCAAGCATGACGCCAGGGGCTGACCCGGGCGCGCCGCCGCCCTATCTTCCCGGCCATGACCGACGCGCCGCTTGAAGCCACCCTGGAAGACATCCCCCGCACCCAGACCCAGGACGGACCCGCACAGCGGCTCTATCTGGTGGACGGGTCGGGCTTCATCTTCCGCGCCTATCACGCCCTGCCGCCGCTGACCCGCAAGTCGGACGGCCTGCCGATCGGGGCGATCAGCGGCTTTTGCAACATGCTGTGGAAGCTGCTGGTCGAGATGAAGGCGCAGGCCGAAGGGCCGACCCACCTGGCGGTGATCTTCGACCACTCGGAGAAGACGTTCCGCAACAAGCTGTACGACCAGTACAAGGCGCACCGGCCGCCGCCGCCCGAGGACCTGATCCCGCAGTTCCCGCTGATGCGCCGCGCCACGCGGGCGTTCGGGGTGCCTTGCCTGGAGCTCCCCGGCTATGAGGCCGACGACTTGATCGCCGCCTATGCCTGCAAGGTGCGCGACGCCGGCGGCGAGGTGACCATCGTCTCGTCCGACAAGGACCTGATGCAGCTGGTCGGCGACCGGGTGTCGATGCTCGACACCATGAAGAACCTGAAGATCGGCCGCGAGCAGGTGATCGAGAAGTTCGGGGTGCCGCCGGAAAAGGTCGTGGACGTGCAGTCGCTGTGTGGCGACAGCGTCGACAACGTGCCCGGCGCGCCCGGCATCGGCGTCAAGACGGCCGCCCTGCTGATCAACGAATACGGCGACCTCGACACGCTGCTGGCCCGGGCCGGCGAGATCAAGCAGCCCAAGCGCCGCGACACCTTGATCGAGTTCGCCGACCAGATCCGGCTCTCGCGCGAACTGGTGCGGCTGGACTGCGACACCCCGCTGCCTGAGCCGGTCGACGCCCTGGCGGTCAAGGAGCCCGACGCCGCCGAACTGGCCGCCTTCCTCGAGGAGATGGAGTTCCGCACCCTGGCCCGCCGGGTGCAGGGCGGCGGCGGCACGGCCAGCGCGCCGGCCGGGGCCCAGGCGCCCAAGCCCGTTCCCACCGTCGTGCCGATCGCCGCGGCCATCGACGTCGACGCCTATGTCTGCGTCCGCGACCTGGCCGCCCTGGACACCTGGATCGCCAGGGCCAGGTCGGCCGGCGTGGTCGCTTTCGACACCGAGACCGACGCGCTGTCATCGGCCACCGCGGGGCTTTGCGGGATCTCGCTGGCGGTGGCGCCGGGCGAGGCCTGCTACATCCCGGTCGGCCATGAGCACGAGCACAGCGGCGGCCTGGAGTTCGAGGCCCCCGAGGCGATCGAGCAGCTGCTGCTTGAAAAGGTGATCTCGCGGCTGAAGCCGCTGCTGGAAGACCCGGCAGTCCTGAAGGTCGCCCAGAACGCCAAGTACGACATCGCCGTCCTGTCGCGCCACGGGATCGCTGTCGCGCCGATCGAGGACACCATGCTGATCAGCTACGCCCTGGAGGGCGGGCTGCACAAAAGCCACGGTATGGACGAGCTCTCCAAGCGCTGGCTGGAGCACGAGCCGATCAAGTTCTCGAAGGTGACCGGCACCGGCAAGTCGCAGAAGAGCTTCAAGCACGTGAAGCTGGAGCCGGCGACCTGCTACGCGGCCGAGGACGCCGACGTCACCTTGCGGCTCTACCAGCACCTGCGCCCGCGGCTCGCGCGCGAGGGGCTGCTGACCGTCTACGAGACGCTGGAGCGGGGCATGCCGCCGGTGCTGGCGCAGATGGAGAACGAGGGGATCAAGGTCGACACCGAGACCCTGCGCAAGCTCTCCAACGATTTCTCCGTGCGGATGGGCGAGCTGGAGATCGAGGCCCATCGCCTGGCCGGACGGCCGTTCAACCTGGGCAGCCCCAAGCAGATCGGCGAAGTGCTGTACGGCGAGATGGGCCTGGCCTCGAAGCGGCTGACGGCCACCGGCGCGCAAGGCACCGACGCCTCGGTGCTGGAGGACCTGGCCGCCGAGGGCCACGAGCTACCGCGGGTGCTGCTGGACTGGCGCCAGCTGTCGAAGCTGAAGGGCACCTATACCGACAACCTGATCAGCGCGATCGCCGAGCGGACCGGGCGGGTGCACACCTCCTACGCCCTGGCCTCGACCACCACGGGGCGGCTGTCGTCCAACGACCCCAACCTGCAAAACATTCCGATCCGCACCGAGGAAGGCCGCAAGATCCGCAAGGCGTTCATCGCCGAGCCGGGCCATGTGCTGATCAGCGCCGACTACAGCCAGATCGAGCTGCGCATCCTGGCGCACGTGGGCGACATCCCGCAGTTGAAGAAGGCCTTTATGGAGGGCCACGACATTCACGCGGCCACCGCCTCGGAGATGTTCGGCGTGCCGATCGAGGGCATGCCCTCGGAGACCCGCCGCCGCGCCAAGGCGATCAATTTCGGCATCGTCTACGGCATCTCGGCCTTCGGCCTGGCCAATCAGCTGTCGATCCCCCAGGACGAGGCCGGGGCCTATATCAAGACCTACTTCGAACGCTTCCCGGGCATCCGCGCCTATATGGACCGCACCAAGCAGGCGGCGCGGACCCAGGGCTTCGTCACCACCATCTTCGGCCGCAAGGTGCACATTCCGGCGGTGGGCTCGAAGTCGCAGGCTGAGCGGGCGTTCGGCGACCGCGCGGCGATCAACGCCCCGATCCAGGGAGCCGCCGCCGACGTCATGCGCCGGGCGATGATCCGCATGCCGGACGCGCTGAAGGCGGCGGGTCTGAAGACCCGGATGCTGCTGCAGGTGCACGACGAACTGGTGTTCGAGGCTCCGCAGGCCGAAGCCGACGCCGCCATCGCCGTGATCAAGAAGATCATGGAGCGAGCGGCCGAACCGGCGGTGGCGCTATCGGTGCCGCTGGTGGTCGAAGCCCGCGCCGCCGACAACTGGGACGACGCGCACTAGGTCTCGGAACCTTCGCCGTTCCAACCGCTTAGTGCTGGATACCCGCCTTGACGCCGATCAAGGCGGGGCAGCGCCGATGCGCCGAGCCTCGGCCTCCAAACCAGCGAGGGACGCCATGAAGGGCTTTGTCGACGACATCGAGGAGCTGACCGAGGGCAACAAGGACTTCCGCCGCGTGCTCTACACCGGCAAGCACCTGCAGCTGGTGCTGATGAGCCTGAAGCCCGGCGAGGAGATCGGCGAGGAGACGCACGAGACCCACGACCAGTTCTTCCGCTTCGAGAAGGGCAAGGGCGAGGTCTGGATCGACGGCGTGAAGACCAAGGTGAAGGCCGACTTCGGGGTGATCGTGCCGGCCGGCGCGCGGCACAACGTCGTCAACACTGGCGACAAGACCCTGAAGCTCTACACGCTCTATGGCCCGCCCGAGCACCGCGACGGGGTGATCCGCGCCACCAAGGCCGAAGCCGCGGCCAACGAGGAACACTTCGACGGCGTCCTCACGGAGGACGGTCCGGGAACCAAGCTCTAGATTTCAGAGGATCCTGGAAGCGACCAACCTCTTTGAGAGAGATTGGTGGAGCCGAGGGGAGTCGAACCCCTGACCTCCTCATTGCGAACGAGGCGCTCTACCAACTGAGCTACGGCCCCAGGAAGGCGGGGACTTAGGGGGCGAGGGGCGGGTCTGTCAAGCCGCAGATCTGCGGTGCGGCCTCACGTCTTGCCAGCGCCCGCGCGCCAGCCGATAGAAGGGGCCACATTCCTCTACGGATTTCGCGATGGCTCCGCTGGTCGGCTTCGTCTTCTTCATTCTGGACGCCCTGCTGGGCCTGCTGGTCTTCGCGCTGATCGCCAGCGCCATCCTGTCGTGGCTGGTGGCGTTCGACGTCATCAACCTGCGCAACCAGTTCGTCTACAATGTCGCCCGGTTCCTGGATGCAGTGACCCGCCCAGTGCTGGCGCCGTTCCAGAAGATCATGCCGAACCTGGGCGGCGTGGACATCAGCCCGGTGCTGGCGATCCTGGTGATCTCGGGCATCCAGCGCTACCTGCTGCCGGCCGCGGCCGGCGCGCTGATGGGCCTTGGCTGAGCCTTATCGTCTGGCCGTCAGGGTGACGCCCAAGGGCGGGCGCGACAGCGCCGACGGCTGGGCGCTGGATCCGGCCGGGCGGGCCTTCCTGAAAGTGCGAGTGTCGGCGGCGCCCAGCGACGGCGCGGCCAATGCGGCGGTGGTCGCCTTCCTGGCCAAGGCGCTGAAGCGGCCGAAATCGGCGCTGCGCATCGCCGCGGGCGAGACCGCGCGGCTGAAGATCATCGAGATCGGGGGGGTCGAGGCGGCCGACGTCGAGACGGCGTTCGGAGTGCGGCCCTAGGCGATCCTTCTCCAGCCAGATGCTCCCCCGCCGGGGGAGCTGTCAGCCGGATGGCTGACTGAGGGGGTATGCTGAGTCAGCGTGCCCCCTCCGTCTCGCCGCCAGGCGGCGAGCCACCTCCCCCATGAGGGGAGGAACTATTCTTCTAGAACTCTTCCCAGCTGTCGTGCCCGGCCATGCCGCGGGGCGCGCCGCCGCCGGCGACGGCCAGGCGCGGAGCCGAGCGCTGGCGCGGAGCGGGCGCCTGGCTTGCCGCCGGAGCCGAGCCGCCGGTCTTGAACTGGCCGATCAGACGCGCGAGCTCGACCGCTTCGCCGGCCAGCGAGTGGCTGGCGGCGGTCGATTCCTCGACCATGGCGGCGTTCTGCTGGGTCACCTGGTCCATCTGGTTGACCGCGGTGTTGACCTGGTGGAGGCCGGTGGCCTGCTCCTGGGCGCTGGCGGCGATCTCGGTGACGATGCCGTTGATCTCGGCCACCTGCTCGACGATCAGCTGCAGCGCTTTGCCGGTCTCGGCGACCAGGCTGACGCCCTGGCCGACCTGGGCCGAGGAGGCGTTGATCAGGGCCTTGATCTCCTTGGCCGCTTCGGCCGAGCGTTGGGCCAGGGCCCGCACTTCCGAGGCGACGACGGCGAAGCCGCGGCCGGCTTCCCCGGCGCGGGCGGCTTCGACCCCAGCGTTCAGCGCCAGCAGGTTGGTCTGGAAGGCGATCTCGTCGATCACCCCGATGATCTGGCCGATCTGCTTGGAGGAGCCTTCGATCTGGCCCATGGCGTCGGTGGCGCGCTGCACCACGTGGGCGCTTTCCGCGGCGTTGGAGCGGGCGGTCTGGACGACGCCCTGGGCGTGGTTGGCGCCCTCGGCGGTCTTGCGGACGGTGGCGGTGATCTGGTCGAGCGCCGCGGCGGTCTCTTCCAGCGAAGCGGCCTGCTGCTCGGTGCGGCGCGACAGGTCGTCGGCGGCCTTGCTGATCTCATCGGCCCCCGAGCGCATGGACGAGGTCGCCCCGACCACCACGCCCATGGTGTTCTGCAGCTGGCTCATGGCGACGTTGAAGTCGTGCTTGAGCGACTCGTATTCCGGCGCGACCTGGGCGTCGACGCGCGCCGTCAGATCGCCCTGGGCTAGGCGTTCCAGACCCTGAGCCAGGGCGTTGACCACCACGGCCTGCTGGGCGGCGACGGCGTTGCGTTCGGCCTCGGCGTTGCGGCGCTCGGTTTCAGCGGCGGCGTTGGCGGCCTCCTGGCCGGCACGCAGGGCGCGGTTCTCGGCCAGGCCGTGGCGGAAGCCTTCGAGGGCGCGTGCGATCTCGCCCACCTCGTCATGCTTGTCGGCGCCGGCGACGGCCTTCTCGTAGCGGCCGGCGGTGAGCTCGCCCACGGCCGCGGTGATGCCGGCCAGCGGCTGGCGGACCAGCTTGCCGACCGCGACGAACAGCGCGCCCAGCACCAGGGCCAGGATCACCAGGCCGCCGATGGCGAGCCAGATGGCCAGTTGGCGGGCCGGACCGGTGATGTGCTTGGTCGGCACGTCCATGACGACGGCCCAGGTCGAGTTGAGGCCGGTCAGCGGCGCGGGGACGACCAGGCGTTCGACCTTGCCGATCGGCTGGTCGAGGCCCGAAAGCAGCACCGACTTGCCATCGCCCATCGCGCCCTTGAGCTCGGCGGCGCCGGTGTCGGCATAGGGCTTCATGCGCAGCTTGGCGTCGGTGTGCGAAACCCAGTTGGCCTGGGGCGAGACCAGCATGACGCGGCCGTCGCCGAACGGGCGCAGGGCGCCGAGCTCGCTGGAGATGCTGTCGAGCGCTAGGTCTATGCCGGCGACGCCGATCAGCTTGCCGTTCGACAGCACCGGGAAGGTGATCGAGGTCATGGCCACCGTCTTGCCGCCGATCTCGTAGGGATAGGGCTCGACGATCGCAGCCTTCTTGCTGGTGAAGCTGGTCTGGTAGAACGGCTGCTCGTAGTCGCTGCCGGTGTCGAGCGGCGCGAGGCTGAGCGAGCCGCCTTCATTGACCCAGTAGGGGGTGAACTGGCCGAGCTTGTTGGAGCCGCCGGCCAGGTCGCCCAGGTGCTCGGCGTCGAGGCCGTCGAGCTCGTTCGGCACTTCCATGAACCAGGCGCCGAGGATCATCGGCGAGGCCGTGGCCGTCGGCTTGATCATCTCGGTCAGCACCTTGCGGTCGCGGATCCCGGCGGCGTGGGCCGCTCCCAGGGTGTCCGACAGCCCGCGGGCGATGCCTTCCAGGTGGCCAAGGTCGCCGGAGACCTCGGCGGCGGCCTTGCCGGCCAGGGCTTCAGCGTTGTCGTTCGAGAGGTCGCGGACGATGCCGCTGGCGTTGGTCGCCACCAGGGCGGCGGCGATCAGCAGCAGGGCGCCGATGGCGCAGCCCGCAGCGAGCATCAGCTTCCAAGCAATGGAAAGTCGCGCCAGCATTTATTCCCCCAAACGCACTTACTGGTACTGAACTGGCGGCCGCGATCAGGCGGCCGCGGCGGTCGCCTGGATGTCCGGCGGCAGGATGTAGTCGAGCGCCAGCAGCGAGACGATTCCGGTGTCGGTGGTCATCACGCCGCTGACATAGGCGGTGGATTCCGGGCTGCCGACTTCCGGCGGCGGCTGGATCAGGCCTTCGGTCACGGTCAGGATGTCGGACACCGCGTCGACGACCAGGCCCATCTGGGCGTCGCCGATCTGCGCCACCACCACCACCGAGGAGGTGCTGGGGTTGGCCGGGCCCAGACCCAGGCGCGCGCCCAGGTCGATGACCGGCAGAATGGCGCCGCGCAGGTTCATCATGCCCAGCACGTGCGACGGGGCGTGCGGCAGCGGGGTCGCCGCGGTCCAGCCGCGGATCTCTCGCACCGCCATGATGTCGATGGCGTAGGCCTGTTCGGCGATGCGTACCGAAATCAGCTCAGCGCCGGGCGACGGGATACGGGAATCTACTTCCATCAGAACTCCTCCCAGGTGTCGGTGTCGCCGACCGGCTCCAGCTTGCGCGCCGTGGCCGCGCCCGAGCCGTAGCTGCGGGAGGGCGACGGACGGGCGGCGCGGGGCGCAGGCACGGCCTGGCGCGCGGTCGGACGGTCGTTGTCCTGGCCGATCGTGAACTGGCCCATGAGGCGAGCGAGCTCGACGGCCTCATTGGCGAGCGCGTGACTGGCGGCGGTGGACTCTTCGACCATGGCCGCATTCTGCTGCGTGACCTGATCCATTTGATTAACAGCGGTGTTGACCTGGTGCAGGCCGGTGGCCTGCTCCTGAGCGCTGGCGGCGATCTCGGAGACCGAGGAGTTGATCTCGGCCACCTGGGCCGCGATCCGCTGCAGAGCCTTGCCGGTTTCAGCCACCAGATCGACGCCTTGGCCGACCTGAGCTGAGGAGGCGTTGATCAGGGCCTTGATCTCCTTGGCCGCTTCGGCCGAGCGCTGGGCCAGGGCCCGGACTTCGGAGGCGACGACCGCGAAGCCCTTGCCGGCGTCGCCGGCGCGGGCCGCTTCGACCCCGGCGTTCAGCGCCAGCAGGTTGGTCTGGAAGGCGATCTCGTCGATCACGCCGATGATCTGGCCGATCTGCTTGGAGGACTGCTCGATCTCGCCCATGGCCGCGGTGGCGCGCTCGACGACGGCGGCGCTGCGCTCGGCGTCGCTGCGGGCGGTCTCGACCACGTCGCGGGCGTGATTGGCGCCCTCGGCGGTCTTGCGGACAGTGGCGGTGATCTGGTCGAGCGCCGCGGCGGTCTCTTCCAGCGAAGCGGCCTGCTGCTCGGTGCGGCGCGACAGGTCGTCGGCCGCCGAGCTGATCTCGCCGGCGCCGGAGCGCATCGAGGTGGTGTTGCCGCTGATGACCTTCATCGTCTCTTGCAGGGTGGCGACGGCGGCGTTGAAGTCGGTCTTCAGCTGCTCGGCCTTGGGCGCGAAGGCGGCGGTGATGCGGTGCGTCATGTCGCCCTTGGCGAGCTTGCCCAGGGCCTCGGCCAGCGAGCCGATGGCGACGGCGTCCTGCTCGGCCTCGCGGGCCTTTTCTTCCTCGCGGGCCTTGCGCTCGGCCTCGGCGGCGGCGCGCTGCTCGGCGGCCGCGGCCTCCAGGCGGATCTTCTCGATCGCGGCTTCCTTGAAGCTGAGGACGGCCTTGGCCATCTCACCGATCTCATCCTTGCGGCCGAGGGCGGGGACGTCGACGGCGTTGTCGCCGCTGGCCAGCTTGCCCATGACGCGGGTCATCGAGCCGATCGGCGCAGCAATGGCGCGCGACAGCAGCCAGGCCATGGCGGCCGCGGCCAGCATGGCGATGGCGCTGCCGGCGATCAGGGTCAGCTGGGCTTGCTTGATGGCCTCTTGTTGAGTGGCCAGTCGCTGGGCGACCAGCTTACGCTGGGCGTCCATGATCTCGCCCTGGACGGTGCGGACGTCGCCCAGACGCACCTCGTCCAACAGCGCAAGGGCCTGGAACTCGGTCATCGGATCGCGCGAGAGCTTGATGATCTCGTCGTTCTTGGCTTCCCAGGCGTTCAATGCGGCCCTCAGGCGTGCGGCGCGCTGCTTCTGCTCGGCAAGCGCAGTGTTGGCCGTGAAGTCCTCGAGGTTCTTGTAGAGCGCTGTGCGGTTGGCTTCGTAGTTCTTCAGGAAGTCGGCGTTGCGGGTGGCCGCAAAACCGCGCGCCGCGTTCTGTTGTTCGACCGCGTAGTAGAGCACGCTGGTCACGTGCTCATTGTTCTTGTTGCTGACGTTGTTCGCCTCGGCCGCCTTCACGGTGGCGCTGAGACTGAAGAACACGGCCGTCGCCGACATGGAGAACACCGCCAAGATCACGACGAATGCCGCGATCAATTTGGCGGATATGCGCATATTACTGAAGTTCATTTCGAGGCCCCGACAGTACAGTTCAGGCATTGAATTGCGCAAAACACACTTCCCGACGGTTAATGACGATTAATCGCATCACGCCAAATTGTCGCACTTTTCATACTGGACGTGACGCCAGCGCCATTCTTGCTCTATCCGCCCGCTTCTCGGCAGCAATACTTTAGATACTTACTCTGTATTGCCTGGGATTTCTGGCCAGCCCTACCGGCGCGATCGCGCTTGGCGACCGCGGCGGCCCGCGCTACCGATCGCTGGCGGATCCACGGGAGAGGCCACCATGACCGACGACGGCGGACGCGCCGCGCTGGCCCGGGCGCTGAACGGCGCACGGAACATCGTGATCTTCACCGGGGCCGGCATCTCCACCGAGTCCGGGGTGCCGGATTTCCGCAGTCCCGGCGGGGTTTGGAGCAAGATGAAGCCGATCTACTTCCAGGAGTTCGTCGGCGACGAGGACCGCCGGCGCGAGGCCTGGGGCCGGGTGTTCTCAGGCGCGGCCAGATGGACCGGCGCGCGGCCGAACGACGGCCATACCGCTGTCGCCAGGCTGGTGCGCGAAGGTAGGGCCCGCGCGGTGATCACCCAGAACGTCGACAACCTGCATCAGGAGTCGGGCATACCGGAGGCGCAGGTGATCGAGCTGCACGGCAATGCGCACTATGCGCGCTGCCTGGCCTGCGGCCTGCGACATGAGTTCGAAGATTTTCGCGAAAGTTTCACCGAGCGCGGCGAAATCCCGGTCTGCCGCGCCTGCGGCGGACTGGTGAAGTCCGCCACCATCTCGTTCGGCCAGGCGATGCCCGAGGCGCCCATGGAGCGCGCCGAGGCCGCGACCTTGGCCTGCGACCTCTTCCTGGTGCTGGGCTCGTCCCTGGTGGTCTATCCGGCGGCAGGGTTCCCGCTGCTGGCCAAGCGCAACGGCGCGATGCTGGCGATCGTCAACCGCGAGCCGACCGATCAGGACGGCTACGCCGACATCGTGCTGCACGACGAGATCGGCCCGGTGATGCGCGAGGTGGTGGGGGCCTAGGCCTTCTTGATCGAGCGGGCGCGGACCTTGGTCGGCAGCGGCTCGGTGCGGAAGTCGCCCACGCTTCCCAGCTTGGCGTTGCAGCCGGGGCAGCGGATGACAACCTCGTCGGCCAAGGTCGCCTCGATCGAGAACCCGGCGCCGCAGGGCTTGCACTTCCACTCATGCTGCGGGAGGGGCGGCGGGACCGGGGCGCGCGGCTTCAGACCCTCCGGAAGGACGACCTTCGGCGGGTTCTTCAGCGAAAGTACGGGGCGGCGCTTAGGTTCGTCGCTCATGAAATGAAACTTGGGGACCTTTCGAGCCCGGTGCGGCTCGACGGCCGGGGACGGCAGCGGTTTTCCCTTGTCCCGCATTGACTTGCAACACCAAACGACGCGGACATCGCCGCGACCGGCGAGGGGTTGGTCGCGGGAGCGCCTGCGCTCGACGCACAGCGCTGTTCGTCACAGTTTAAGAAGTTTCGAGGTTAAAGGGACAAACGGCCCGTTGAGACGGCTCGCCCAAGTTGACGCCTACACGTCATCGTGGCGATCTGAAGCTGAGCCGTCGCGACACACTCGGGGAGAGACCGATGAAATTGAACTGGACTCATGGCGCAGCCCTGCTGGCCTGCATCGCCATGAGCGGCTGCGGCCTGATCGGCGGCGGCTCCAAGGCCCCGAAGGGGCAGGTGGTCGCCACCGTAAACGGCGAAGAAATCACCATCACCGAGCTCAACCGTGAACTGGGCGGCGCCTCGTCGGCCAATCCCGACGAGCGCAAGGCCATGGAACAGGCGGCCTTGAACGCCATCATCACTCGCAAGGTCGTGGCCCAGGCCGCGAAGGAGCAGAAGCTCGACAAGACCCCGCAGTATGCTCAGCAGGAACAGCAGGCCAAGGAAGCCATGCTGGTCGGCGCCATGCAGCGGCAGATCGCAGCGACCGTCGTGGCTCCGACCCGTCCGGACGCCGAGAAGTTCGTCACCGACCATCCGAACATGTTCGCCCAGCGCCGGGTGATGGTGGTCGACCAGCTGGTCGTCGGGAAGTTCAAGCAGGAGCTGATGAAGGAATTCGAGCCGATGACCACCCTCGAGCAGATCGAGGGCGTCCTCTCGCGCGAAAACATCGACTTCCAGCGCACCACCACCGTGCTCGACACCCTGAGCGCGCCGGAAGGCCTGACCGACACTCTGATGAAGCTGCCCCCGGGCGAGATCTTCATCTTCCCGCGCGGCAACGCGATCTTCGTCAACCAGATCCGCGACTCGCGCGTCATGCCGTTCACCGGCGACCGCGCGATCAACTACGCCATGTCCGGCCTGAAGACGATGCGCACCCAAGAGCAGGTCGGCAAGCAGATCGAGACCATGCGCAAGGGCGCCGAGGCCAAGGTCACCTACAACGACAAGTACAAGCCCGTCCCGGCCAAGCCGGCGGCGAAGGGCGCGGCCCCTGCCGCCAAGGGCGCTGCTCCCGCGGCGCCGGCGCTTCCCGTCCCGGCCGCCGCTCCGGCGGCCCCGGCCGGTTCGCCGACCTAAGGGCGCACCGAAGACCACAGCCTGAAGGGCGCGGCGGGACCTCTCGCCGCGCCCTTTTCGTTTGGGCGCGCGCCAAACCCGTCCGCGACAGGCCGAGCAGGGCGTCGTCTTCAGATGGGAGGGTGGTGCCGCTTACAGGACTCGAACCTGTGACCCCCTCATTACGAATGAGGTGCTCTACCAGCTGAGCTAAAGCGGCCTGGTACGCGTTCACAGGCCGATTTGGCCCGCGAGGGAGCGCCTACTTAGCGACTCTCGGCGCGCTCGCCAAGCGTCGCCTTCCGGAAGGGCGACGTTCGCCGGCGCGCGGGGTCGGCGGAGTCGGCGGATCCTCGTCTTCATAGACCCCTTCGGCGAAGGCGTAGGGGGCGGGTTCGGCCTCGTGCGCGACCAGGAAGGCGGCGGAGTCGGCATAGGAGATCGGCAGCTCCGGCAGCTCGCTCATCGTGCGCTCGCGCCGCTCGTGTCGCGGATGGATCAGTTCGCCGCTCTCGGCGAAGCTGGCCACCAGCCGGGCCCAATCGGCGGGCTGGTAGGCGAAGGCTCGGCCCTCCGGATCGAGGTCGGACCAGTCGGGCTCCTGCTCGGCGCTGACGCCGCGGGCCATCCAGACCCGCGCCTCGTCCGGCTGACCGGCGGCGAAGGCCGTGCGGGCCAGCAATCCGGCGATGCGGGCGGTGACCGGCTCGGCCTCCAGCGCCTTGGCCGCGTCCTGCGCACGGTCGGGGTCGCCGCCGATCAGCGCCTGCTCGACCAGCAGGATGCGGCTTTCACGGGCCGACGAGTTGAGCGAGGCCAGCTTCCAGAGCCGCTCGGCCCGCTGGCGCGGCGTCTCGTTGGTGCGCAGGTCGCGATAGGCCAGCCACAGGGCCGGGTGCGGCGCGGCCTTCCAGGCGTTCTCGATCACCTGCGAGGCGCGCGCGGCCTTGCCGTCCTCACTGAGAAGGCGGGCGGCCATCACCACGCCGGGTGCGAACCCCGGCTGCAGCCGGGCGGCCTCGACCGCGAAGTCGAGCGCCTGGGCGCGGCGTTTGGGATCGCCCTCGGCCTCGGCGGCGGAGGCGGCCAGCAGCGCCGCGCGGGCCCGGTCGGCGACGATGGGCGAGACGATCTTGCGATCCAGGGCGCTCTTGGCCAGCTCGCGCGCACCGTCCCAGTCGCCGGCCTCGAGCTTGGCCTCCAGCACTGCGCGCCAAGCCCAGCGGGCGGTGCGCGCCTCGGCATAGGCCTGTTCGGCATGGGCGGCGGCGGCGGCGCGGTCGCCCTGGGCGAGGGCGAGCTGCATCAGCCCCTTGTGTCCCGCCAGGCGCATGTCCGGCAGGCTGAGCATGGCGGTGTAGGCGGCCTGGGCCGCGGCGGCGTCGCCGGCGGCTTCCGCGGCCTGGGCGGCCAGCACGCGCACCAGTCCCGGGGCCTCGTCGGCCAGGTCGGCGGCCTTCAACGCCAGGCGGCGGGCCTCGGAGCCGTCGCCGGCCGCGGCGGCGACGAAGCCGCGGGTCAGAACCTCGTTGGCCTGGGGGCGGCGGGCGTCTGCGCGGGCCCGCTCGGCCCGCTGCGGGGCCTCGGCCACCCACAGCAGCGCGCGCCAGGCGATCATGGCGCAGAGCGCGACCAGGAGGGTGATCAGCACGAACGCCGCAGCGGTCATGTCGGCGCGCCAGCCGAGCCAGACCAGGGTGGCGTGGCCCGGCTCGCCGGTGACGGCCAGCATGGCGGTCGCCAAGGCGGCGACCAGGAAGACGATCAGCGCCGAACGGATCATGCGCCGCTCCGGGCCTGGCGGACGAGCTCCTCCAGCGCCTGGGCCCGGACCGTGGCGATCTCGCGGTCGATCTTGGCGCGGCGCTCGGCGCGGTCGCGCCACGGGCCGATGGCGTCCTTGGCGTCGGCCGGCAAGGTCTCGAGCGTGGCGAGCGCGGCGACCACGTCGCCGTCCTCCACCTGGCGCTCGGCCCGGGCGATGAGGGCATCGACGCCCTGGCCGGGAACGTCGCCGACCCGGCGCAGGGCGACCACACGGGACAGCGCGTAGCCGATGCGCTCCAGCACCCCGGCGCCGTCGTCCGGGGCGCGGGCGGCGGAGGCGGCGCGGGCCGCATAGTCGGGGAAGCTGGCGGCCAGGGCGGCGCGGCTGGGTGCGCCACGCTCGGCGTCCACCGCCAGGGCGCGCAGATCGAGCGAGGGCGCCAGCACCGCCAGGGCCTTCACCTCGTCCGGGAACGGGCGTGAGCCTTGCGCGGCTTCGACCAGGGCCCCGGCGGCCAGGGCCGAGGCGGCCGCCGAAGCCATTTTGGCGCGGTCGCTCTCCAGCGCCTCGACCCGCTGGCCGAGCGCGGTGTCGAGGGCCGGCGACGCTTCGGGCGGCGCGGTGTCGACCAGCACGGCCATGGGTGCGACCGTGGGCGACGGTGCTGGGGCGACGGCGGCGCGCTCGGCGCTCGCCCCCGGCTGCGGCTTGTCGGGATAGAGTTCGGGCCCGAAACGGGCCAGGCCGTAGCCGCCCGCCAGGCAGGCCACGCCGAACAGGGCGATGGCCCCAATGCCGAAGCCGGCGGAGCGGCGGCGCCCGTAGGAGCCAGGATCACGCGGGGCGGACAGCTGGTCGCTCATGTCTATCGATCTAACAGATTCAACAGTGCGGCTTCGAGTGGAAACGGGGCGTGGATTCGCTCGGCCACCGGGGTGCGGCTGAGCGGCAGCAGCGCCGCCATGGAGAGGCCGAGCACCCGCAGGCTGGGGCGCGGATGGATGCGCAGCACGTCGGCCAGCGCCTTGGCCCCCTTGGCCGAATGCACCAGGGCGACATCGACATCCGCCAGCCGCTCGAGGTCGTGCGGATCGAGCGGGACCGGCACGGTGTCGTAGAGCGCCAGGGTGCGGACCTCGACCTTGCTGCGCTCCAGCGCTCCGGCCAAGTCGCCGGCCAGCTCCACGGCGCCCGGATGCAGCACCGCGCCACCGATCTCGGCGCGCCGGTCGGCGATGCCCTTGGCCAGGGCGGCGACGTCGCCGTCGGCCGACAGCACGCGGCGGAAGCCGACTTCGCGGGCGACCTGGGCGGTGGCCGCGCCGACCGCGAACACTGGAAGCGAGCGGTCGGTGCTGGCCCGGGCGAAGGCGCGCACGCCGTTGGCGCTGGTGAAGGCCAGAGCCTTGACCCCGTTCAGGTCGACCTGGACGCCGGGCAACGGGTGCATGGTCAGCAGCGGCGCGACGAAGGCCTGATGGCCGAGCCCGCGCACCCGCGCAGCCGTGGCCTCGGCGCCGGGCTGCGCGCGGGTGATCCAGACGATGAGCGGGCGGGTGGTCATGGCTGAGCTCAACCCTGGCGCTCTAGCGAAGCTTAATCAATCACTCCGGCGCCAGGATCAGGTCGCCGCCCTCGCGCTTGACCGCCTCGCCCAGCGACAGGCCGAGCGCGCGCGCCGCCTCCTGCGGGTCGCGGGCGGCGGCCAGCTCGGCCGAGCCTTCATGGCGGAAACGGTGAGCGCCGTCGGCCGACAGCGCCTCGACGATCAGGTGCAGCGAGCCGCCCGCCAGCCGCGCATGGGCGCCGATGGCGGTCTTGCAGGAGCCTTCCAGCGCGGTCAGGGCGCCGCGCTCGGCGGCCACGGCGACGGTGGTTGGGGCGTGGCGGATCGCCGCCAGCCACGGCGCGTCCATGTCGGAGACCCGGGTCTCGATGGCCAACGCGCCTTGTCCCGGCGCCGGCGGATATTCGACCGGATCGAGCAAGCTCTTGGGCAGGTCGCCGAGGCCCAGCCGCTTGAGGCCGGACATGGCCAGCAGGATGGCGTCCGCCTCGCCGGCGGCGAGCTTGGCCAGGCGGGTGTCGACATTGCCGCGCAGCATGCGCACGTCGAGGTCGCGGCGGCGGTGCAGCGACTGCGCCTGACGGCGCAGCGAGGCGGTGCCAAGAACCGCGCCCTGCGCCAGGTCCTCCAGGCGCTCGACCTTGTGGCTCAGGAAGGCGTCGCGCGGATCCTCGCGTTCGGGGATGGCGGCGATGCACAGCCCTTCGGGCAGCAGGGCCGGCATGTCCTTCATCGAGTGCACCGCGCAGTCGATGGCGCCCGACAGCAGCGCCTCCTCGATCTCCTTGGTGAACAGGCCCTTGCCGCCGATCTCCAGCAGCCGGCGGTCCTGCACGCGGTCGCCGGTGGTGGTGATGACGATCAGCGGGGCGACCGCCTCGACCTCGGCGGGGTTGCTGGGATCGGCGCCCAGGGCGGCGGCGATCCGGCGTTGGACCATGCCCGATTGGGCCAGGGAGAGCTTGGAGCCGCGGGCTCCGATCCGGACGGGCTGTTGCGTGGGCACGACGCGCAGTCTACCTCGGCGTTCTGAAAGGAAGCCCCGGCCTATAGGACCAAGCGGGGCGCCGCAACCATCGGGAGCCTGGGTGAGCGACCCTCTGACAGTTCTGGGGCTTGAGACCAGCTGCGACGAGACCGCGGCGTCGGTCGTGCGCCTGGGCGGCGACGGCCAGGTCGAGGTGCTGTCCTCGGTGATCGGCACCCAGTTCGCCCAGCACGCGCCCTATGGCGGCGTGGTGCCTGAAATCGCCGCCCGCTCGCACGTCGAGACCATCGACGGGGTGGTCGCCGAGGCCATGAAGACCGCCGGCGTCGGCTATGGCGAGCTGACAGGCGTCGCAGCCACCGCCGGGCCCGGCCTGGTCGGCGGGGTGATGGTCGGACTGGCGTTCGGCAAGGCCGTGGCCCTTGCCCGCAACCTGCCGCTGGTGGCGGTCAATCACCTGGAAGGCCACGCGGTCTCGGCCCGGCTGGCGGCCGACATCCCCTATCCATTCTTGCTGCTGCTGGTCTCCGGAGGCCACTGCCAGCTGCTCAGCGTCGAGGGCGTCGGCGCCTGCAAGCGGCTGGGCTCGACCATCGACGACGCGGCCGGCGAGGCCTTCGACAAGATCGCCAAGAGCATGGGCCTGCCCTATCCGGGCGGCCCGCACCTGGAGCAGATGGCCCAGGGCGGCGACGCCTCGGCCTATGAGCTGCCCCGCGCCCTGCTGGGCCGCAAGGGTTTCGACTTCTCGTTCTCGGGCTTGAAGACCGCCGCCGCCCGGTTCGCCGCCACAGTGACCACCGACGATCAGCGCCGCGACCTGGCCGCCGCGGTCCAGACGGCGATCGCCCGCCAGCTGTCCGAGCGCACCGACAGGGCCATGGAGGCCTACGCCGCCGAGCGTCCCGGCCAGCGGCTGCGCTTCGTGGTGGCCGGCGGGGTGGCGGCCAACAAGGCGGTGCGCGACAAGCTGCAGGAGACCGCCGCCAGGCACGGCTTCTCGTTTGACGCCCCGCCGCTGGCCTACTGTACCGACAACGCGGCGATGATCGCCCTGGCCGGGGCCGAGCGCCTGGCGCTGGGCATCTCCGACCCGCTGGACGCCCCAGCCAGGCCGCGCTGGCCGCTGGACCCAGAGGCCGCCGCCGCCAACCCGACCCACGCATTCGGCCGCAAGGGAGCCAAGGCATGAAGACCGCAGGCGTCATCGGCGGCGGAGCCTGGGGCACCGCCCTGGCCCTGGTCTGCGCCCGCGCCGGCCTTGAGACGACGCTCTGGGCCCGCGAGGCCGACGTCGTCGCCTCGATCAATGGCGAGCGCGAGAACAAAACCTTCCTGCCCGGCGTGGTGTTCGACGCCCCGGTGAAGGCCAGCGGCGACCTGGCCGATCTGGCCGGCTGCGACCTGATTCTCAATGTGACGCCGGCCCAGCACCTGCGCGCCAGCCTCGACGCCTTCCGGCCGCACGCCAAGGCCGGCGTGCCGGTGGTGCTGTGCTCCAAGGGCGTGGAGCAGGGCTCGCTGAAGCTGATGACCGAGGTGCTGGACGAAACCCTGCCGCAGGCCTCGCCCGCGGTGCTTTCGGGCCCGAGCTTCGCCATCGACGTGGCCCGCGGTTTGCCGACCGCGGTGACCCTCGCCTGCCCGGACGAGGAGCTCGGCTTCCAGATCGCCGCCTCGCTCAGCCTGCCGACCTTCCGCCCCTACCTGGCCGTCGACATGGTCGGGGCCGAGATCGGCGGCTCGGTGAAGAACGTGCTGGCCATCGCCTGCGGGATTTCCGAGGGCAAGGGCCTGGGCCGCAGCGCTCACGCCGCCCTGATCACCCGCGGCTTCGCTGAGATGACCCGGATGGCCGTGGCCCTGGGCGCGGAGGCCGAGACCGTCGCCGGTCTCTGCGGCCTCGGCGACCTGGTGCTGACCTGCTCCTCGCCGCAGTCGCGCAATATGAGCGTCGGCCTGGCGCTGGGCGGCGGCCAGACCCTTGAGCAGGCGCTGGCCGGCAAGGTCTCGGTGGCCGAAGGCGTCGCCTCGGCGCCCGCCGTCGTCGCCCTGGCCCGCAAGCTGGAGGTCGAGGCCCCGATCTGCGAGGCCGTCGCCGCCATCCTGGCTGGCGAGGCGCAGGTCGACGAGGCCATCGCCGGCCTGCTGTCGCGTCCGATCAGAACCGAACGATAATGGGAAACGCCATGACCATCTTCGCCCTGCACTGCCTCGACAAGCCGCAATCGCTCGACCTGCGGATGGCCAACCGCGAGGCGCACCTGGCCTATGTCGGCGGGTTCCGCGAGCACCTGAAGCTGGCCGGCCCGCTGCTGGATGCCGAGGGCGCGATGGCCGGCTCGCTGCTGATCGTCGAGTTCGACGACATCGCCCAGGCGCGGACCTTCTCGGCCGACGACCCCTACAACAAGGCCGGCCTGTTCCAGAAGGTGGAGATCACCGCCTTTAAGCCCACCCTCGGCGGGTTCGCTTGACGCGGGACGGCCCCGACAATCCCGCCCGCCCGGGCGCCGGCGTGGCGCTCTGCCCGCTGGCCGAGATCGCCGATCCCGGCTCCAAGGGCTTTCGCTTCCGCGAGGGCGGCAAGATGTTCGCCGGCTTCGTGGTGCGGGTCGGCGGCGAGATCCGCGGATATGTCGACAGTTGCCCGCACGCCGGCTGGCCCCTGGCCGCCTGGGACGACCGCTACCTGACCCGCGAGGGCGACCTGATCCTCTGCGGCGGGCACGCGGCGCTGTTTCGGCCGCTGGACGGGGTCTGCGTCGCCGGGCCCTGCGCCGACCAGAGGCTGAGCCCCTGGCCGGTGCAGGTCGTGGATGGCGAAATCCTGACCGCTTAGCCGCGCGCCGGGAACGGTTCAGCCCCGAAGTCGGCGACGTCGGCGATCAGGCCTTGCACGGCCAGCTCCACCAGTTCGCCGCCCTTCTCGGGCGTCGCCAGGGCGGGGTCAGAGCCCATGCGGCCGTCCGGATAGCGAGCCCGGAAGTCCTTGGCCTCACGGATCGGTCCGGTGGGAGCGATCTGCGGCGCGTAGTTGGCGGTCTTGACCGAGTCCGGATAGGCCCACTGGGTGACGGCGATCTCCGAGGGCGTCGCGTGGCTGCCGTGACCGCTGGGGAATTGCCGGTTGGCCAGGGCGTTGACGCCTCTCAGATCCCACCAGTTCTTGAGCTTGCAGGCGAAGCCGCGCTCGCGGCCGGCGAAGCTGGCCTCTGCATAGAGCTCGGAGAAGGCCGCCTCGATGGTGGCGACATTGCCGCCGTGGCCGTTGAGGAAATAGATCTTCTCGAAACCGTGGCCAGCCAGCGAGCGGCACCAGTCGCCGATCGCGGCGATGAAGGTGGTCGGCCGCAGCGAGATGGTGCCCGGGAAGCCCAGGTGATGCTGGGCCATGCCGATGTTGAAGGTCGGGGCGATCAGCAGGTCGGAAGTCTTCTGCGCCTCGTGGGCGATGATCTCCGGGCACAGCCAGTCGGTGCCCAGCAGGCCGGTCGGCCCATGCTGCTCGTTCGAACCGATCGGCACCACCACCGTCTTGGAGCGCGCCAGATAGGCCTCGATCTCTTGCCAGGTCGAAAGGTGCAGCAGCATTTGAAATCCCTTGGAAGGAGCCCCGTCGCCCCGGCCATACTACCGAGCGGGCGGCTAGTCGAACCCGTCGTCGGGTCCGGAGTCGTCCGGTCCCGGCTCGTAGACCAGCAGGTCTCCCGGCTGGCAGTCGAGTTCGCGACATAGGGCCGCGAGGGTGGAGAAGCGGACCGCCCTGGCCTTGCCGGTCTTCAGTATCGAGAGGTTGGCGATGGTCACGCCCACCCGGTCGGCGAGTTCGGTCAGCGACATGCGCCGCTGCAGCAGCACTCGGTCGAGGTTTACGCGGATGGGCATGGTCAGATCGTCAGCTCCGCTTCGCGGCGCAGGCGGGCGCCTTCGCGGAACACCTCGGCCAGCACGAACACCACCAGCACCGAGAACCAGGCCGTGGGGCTGAGCTCCGGCTCCTTGATGTCGGCGCCAGGCAAGGCCCATATGCCGATGCCGTAGATCGCGTAGCGGCCGATCTCCAGACCGGCCAGCACTAGGCCGATGACCCGCAGGCGGCGGACGTTTTCCGGATGGAAGGGGTCGCCGGCGGTCAGGGTCGCGAAGATCCGGCGCAGCCGCTCGACGATCACCAGCACTCCGGCCAGATAGAGCCCGGCCGCAGCCAAGCCGCCGAGCAGCACCGGCCCGCCAGCCTCGATCTCATTGGCGCCGGTGCGGATCGAGATGTTGTCGATCAGCTCCGGATTGAAGCTGAACAGGGCGGCGGCCAGCATCATCAGCGCCACCGCGCCCAGGCCGATCCAGAGCGCGACGAACACGACGTCGAGGATGATCTTCAGGAAGCTCGAAACCGAGCCTGGCCCCAGGGCGCGCATGCAGCCGCTCCGCGTTGTAACGAAGCGCCAGACTAGGCGAAGGCGCCGCCGGTGACCAAGGCGGCGATCGGCAAGGCGGCCATCACGACCGCTGCGATCATCAGGGTCCGTTCCAAGCCGGACATCATGGACGAGAACATGAGCAGCTCCTGTTCTTGGGTTTGGCGCGGCGGGATCGCCGCTGGTGTTGATAATCGATATGATCGCATTGCTTTTCGATCAATTGAAATATCGAAAAACGATATTAAACTTTCGCAATGCGTCCGGCCGCCGCCGGCTCTATGGTCCGCCGCCCCTTCGTCTGCGAGGTATTCGCCCATGGCCCTGAAGCTCGAACCCGGCGCCAAGCTGGTGGTCGCCACCCACAATCCCGGCAAGGCCCGCGAGCTGGCGGCGATTCTCGACAACCGCTTCGAGCTGGTGAGCGCCGGGGAACTGGGCCTGAGCGAACCAGAAGAGACCGAGAGCACCTTCGTCGGCAACGCGCTGCTGAAGGCCAGAGCCGCCGCCGAGGCCAGCGGCCTGATCGCCCTGGCCGACGACAGCGGCCTGTCGGTCGCCGCCCTCGACGGCGCGCCGGGCATCTATTCGGCGCGCTGGGGCGGACCGGAGAAGGATTTCGTCGGAGCCATGAAGAAGGTCGAGCAGCGACTGGAGGAGGTCGAAAGCGACGACGCCGGCGCCTGGTTCACCTGCGCCCTGGCGGTGGCCTGGCCGGGCGGCCCCGCCGTGGTCGTCGAAGGCCGGGTCGACGGGACCTTGGTGTTTCCTGGCCGCGGCGACCGTGGCCACGGCTACGACCCGATCTTCCAGGCCATCGGCGCAACCATCACCTTCGGCGAGATGGACCCCATCGAGAAGGACCAGATCAGCCACCGCGCCCTGGCCTTCGCCAAGCTGAAGGCCGCCCTGCTTTGACTGAATCGCTGGGCCTCTACATCCACTGGCCCTACTGCGCGAAGATCTGCCCCTACTGCGACTTCAACGTCTATCGCGACCGCGGCCGGCGCGAGGAGCAGGCCGCCCTGGTCCGCGCCATCGCCGCCGACCTGACCGCCCAGCGCCAGCTGACCGGGCCGCGGGAGCTGGTCTCGATCTTCCTCGGCGGCGGCACTCCCTCGCTGATGGACCCCGACTGGGCCGGCGAGCTGGTCGCTCTGGCCCGCAGGCTCTGGAGCCCCGCCGCCGACCTGGAAGTCACCCTTGAGGCCAACCCCACCGACGCCGAGGCCGATCGCTTCGCCGGCTTCGCTGCGGCTGGCGTGAACCGCCTGTCGCTGGGACTGCAGGCGCTGGACGACGCCAGCCTGACCCTGCTCGGCCGCAATCACGACGCCGAGGAGGCTATCCGCGCGGCGCGAACCGCAGCAGCGATCTTCCCGCGGCTCTCCATCGACCTGATCTACGCCCGCCCCGGCCAGACCCCCGACGATTGGCGCGCCGAGCTGGCCCAGGCCCTCGATCTGGGGGCCGAGCACGTCTCGCCCTACCAGCTGACTATCGAGGCCGGCACCGCCTTCGACCGCGCAGTGCGCCGCGGCAGCCTGAGGCCGCCGGGCGAGGATGCAGCCGCCGAGCTGTTCGAGACCACTCAAGCGGTGCTGGAAGCCGCCGGCTTCGAAGCTTACGAGGTCTCCAACCACGCCCGCGGCGAGGCGGCGCGCTCGCGCCACAACCTCGTCTACTGGACCGGCGCCGACTATGTGGGCGCAGGCCCCGGCGCGCATGGCCGGCTCAGCTTGGAGGGCGGGCGCGCCGCCACCTTCGCCCACGCCAGGCCGGCCGACTACATCGGCGCGGTCGAGGCGGGCGGAACCGGCTTTGCGACCCGCGAGATGCTCACCGAGATCGAGGCCGCTGAAGAGCGGTTGCTGGCGGGCCTGCGCATTGCGCCCGGCGTCGGCTTCGCCGAAGTGGCGGCCCTGGGCCTGACGCCCTTGCATCCCAAGGTCCGCAACCTGGTCGAGGCTGGGCTGCTGGCCGACGATTCCGACCGGCTGCGCGCCACTCCGGAGGGGCGCCTGCTGCTCGACCACGTGACCTCAAGGCTTGCGACCTGAGCGATAACCGGCGAAGCCTTGCGCCCATGTCGCGTCACCCTCCTCCGCCGGCCCTGTCCGAGGCCCCGCTCGATCCGGGCCTCTATGTGGTCGCCACCCCGATCGGCAATCTGCGCGACATCACCCTACGGGCGCTGGACGTGCTGAACGCCGCCGATCTGGTGCTGGCCGAGGACACCCGCGTGGCGGCCAAGCTGCTCAGCGCCTACAGCCTGTCGAAGAAGATCGAGCGCTATGACGAGCACTCGGCCGAACGCAGCGGCCCCAAGGCCCTGGCCTTGCTGGCCGAGGGCGGGCGCGTGGCCCTGGTCTCCGACGCCGGCACCCCGCTGGTCTCCGATCCCGGCTTTCGGCTGGTGCGCGAGGCCGTGGCGCAGGGGTCCGCCGTCTATCCGATCCCCGGGGCCTCGGCGCTGCTGGCCGGGCTGTCGGTGGCCGGTCTGCCGACCGACCGCTTCCTGTTCGCCGGCTTCCCACCGCCCAAGAGCGCCGGACGCCGCGCCTTCTTCGAAGAGCTGGCCGGCATCCGCGCCACCCTGGTGTTCTTCGAGGGCGGCTCCCGCCTGGCCTCGAGCCTCGCCGACATGGCCGCGGTGTTCGGACCGCGCGAAGCGGCCGTGGCCCGCGAGCTGACCAAGCTCTACGAGACCGTGACCCGCGGACCGCTGGACCAGCTGGCCGCCGACCCGAAGATGGACTTCCCCAAGGGCGAGCTGGTGATCCTCGTCGGGCCCGGCCGCGAGGAGGCGGCCAGCGCCGCCGACGCCGACACCGCCCTGGCCGACGCCCTGACTCGCCTCAAGCCCGCCGACGCCGCCGCCGAGGTGGCCAAGGCGCTGGGCCTGCCTCGCCGCGACCTCTACCGGCGGGCCATGGAGCTGAAGGGCAAATGAGCCGCCAGGCCCGGGGAGCCGCCGCCAGGCTGTCCGGCCGCCGGGCCGAGGTCTGGGCCGCCCTGTGGCTGATGGCCAAGGGCTACCGCATCCTGGGCTTCCGGCTGCGCACGCCGCAGGGCGAGATCGACCTGCTGGCCCAGCGCGGCGAGGTGCTGGTCGTGGTCGAGGTCAAGCGCCGCACCAGCCTGGAGGCGGCGCTTGAGACGGTGACGCAGACCCAGCGTGAGCGGTTGCGACGAGCGGGGCGCGCTATCGCCGCGCGCAGGCCCAGCTTGCAAAATCTTTCCATTCGGCTCGATTTGGTCGCGCTCGCGCCGGGGCGCTTGCCGGTACACAGTCCTGACGCCTGGAAGGGCGCTTGAGAGCCTATGACCCAAGAGGAAGCCGAAAACCTGTTGCGAGAAGCCGGACTTGCGCCGGACGACGTCTTCCCGCTGCTCGACGCGGCGGTGGCCTGCGCCGTGCACGAGGATCCGGGCCGCGACCCGCAGCCGGCGCTGGAGATGGCGCGGCTGGGCGTCGAGCGGCTGTCCGAGCGGCTGAAACTGGAGAGCCCCGAGGAGGCGCTGGCCGAGACCATGGCCGGCGATCTCGGCCTGACTGGCGACCTTCTAACCTATGACGACCCCGACAACGCCTGTGTGGTGGCGGTGGCCGAGCGGCGGCGCGGCCTGCCGGTGGCGCTGGGGGTGTTCTATCTGCATGTCGCGCGGCGGTGCGGCCTGACCGTGCAGGGCGTCGACTTCCCCGGCCACTTCCTGCTGCGCATCGAGACCCGCGAGGGCCCGCTGGCCCTCGACCCGTTCAGCGAGGGCCGGGTGGTGCTGCCCTCGGAATTGACCCGCCGGGCGCTGCACGCCGGCCTGACCCCCAACGTCGCCGACCGGCTCGATCGGCTGATGGCTCCGGCCAGCGACCGAGCAGTGCTGATTAGGCTGCAGAACAACGTCTTCGCCCGCGCCGCCGCGGCCGGCGACTACGGCCGAGCCGAGCGCGCCGCCCTGCGCCGGGCCCTGCTCGATCCGCTCGACCACCGCCCCTGGCTCGACGTCGCCGCCGCCCGCGAGGGCCAAGGCGCGCTGGCCGGCGCCCTGGAAGCCCTGGCCCACGCCTCCAGCCTCGACGGCGGCGCGGCCCTCGCCGCCCGCGCCCAGCGTGAGCGGGTCCGGCTGCGGCTGAACTAGGCGGGTCCATTGCGCCGCGAACCACCTACCCCAGCAGGAGCGGAACTGACTGCTAAGCGCCATCGCGCGCTGGCGCTGCCGTGCCTCCCGGCCTATCTGAGACGCCTTGACCGTTGAGGAGCTACCCATGTCGTTGAAGGTCGCCGTCCAGATGGACCCGCTCGAGGCCATCAAGATCGAAGGCGATACGACCTTCCTGATGATGCTGACGGCGCAGGCGCGCGGGCATTCGCTGTTCGTCTACACGCCCGAGCGGCTGGCGCTCGAAGAGGGCAGGGTGTTCGCCCGTGGCCGGTCGGTGAGCGTGCAGGACGTCAAGGGCGACCACGCCAAGTTCGGCGACTGGGAGCTGGTCGAGCTGTCGGCGTTCGACGTGGTGCTGCTGCGCCAGGACCCGCCGTTCGACATGGCCTACATCACCTCCACCCATTTCCTGGACGTGATCCATCCCAAGACCCTGGTGGTGAACAACCCGACCGAGGTGCGCAACGCGCCCGAGAAGCTGTTCGTCACCGGCTTTCCCGGCGTGCAGCCGCCGACCCTGATCACCTCTGACGTCGAGGCGATCTACGACTTCCGCGCCCGCCACGGCGACATCGTGCTGAAGCCGCTGTATGGCGGCGGCGGTTCGGGCGTGGCGCGGCTGCTGGCCGACGACCCCAACCTCGACGCCATGCTCGACCTGCACCGGATGATCGGCCGCGAGCCGGTGATCGCCCAGAAGTTCATCCCGGCGGTCAGCAAGGGCGACAAGCGCATCCTGCTGGTCGACGGCGAACCGGTCGGCGCGATCAATCGCGTGCCCGGCGCCGGGCAGATCCGCTCGAACCTGGCGGTCGGCGGCCGCGCCGAGGCCGTCGAGCTCACCGCCCGCGACAAGGAGCTGTGCGCGATCATCGGTCCGGAGCTGAAGCGCCGCGGCCTGATGTTCGTCGGCATCGACGTGATCGGCGACTACCTGACGGAGATCAACGTCACCTCGCCGACCGGCGCCCGAGCGCTGGAGCGGTTCACCGGTGTCAATGCGACGGCGATTCTTTGGGACGCTATTGAAACCGCGCGCTCAACGGCTTAGCTTGCAACTCCAAGAGACACGTATAAGTCGCGGAATCGTCTCAACTTCCTAAAAAGTTCTATTTTTGTTCTTGATCCGGCCCGCTCGGCGTGCTCGGCTTGTGGATAAGTTGAGCCAATTCTAGGGGTTGGGATGGCGTCCCGCGTCGTCACCGTAGCGTTCCAGGGCGTCGAAGCCCGCCGCGTCGACGTGGAGGTGCAGCTCACCACCGGCGAGGTGAAGTTCATGCTCGTCGGCCTGGGCGACAAGGCCGTGGCCGAGAGCCGCGAGCGGGTCCGGGCCGCCTTCGCCGGGCTGGGCCTGGCCATGCCGAGCCGCCGGATCATCGCCAACCTGGCTCCCGCCGATCTGCCCAAGGAAGGCAGCCACTACGACCTGCCGATCGCTCTGGCGGTAATGGCTTCCATGGGGGTGCTGCCGCCCGAGGCCCTGACCGAGTGGGCGGCGATGGGCGAGCTGTCGCTGGACGGCCGCATCGTGCAGGCGGCCGGCGCCCTGCCCGCGGCGGTCGCCGCCGGGGCGATGGGGCTGGGCCTGATCTGTCCGGAAAGCTGCGGCGCCGAGGCCGCATGGGCCGGCGACACCCGTATCCTGGCGGCGCCCTCGCTGATCGCCGTGGTCAACCATTTCCGCGGAACCCAGATCCTGTCGCCGCCCAAGCCGGGGGCGATGATCGAGGGCGAGCGGGCTCCTGATCTCAAGGACGTCAAGGGCCAGGAGCACGCCAAGCGGGCGCTGGAGATCGCCGCGGCCGGCGGCCACAACATCTTGTTCAGCGGCCCGCCCGGCTCGGGCAAGTCGATGATGGCGGCGCGACTGCCCGGCCTGTTGCCGCCGCTGTCGCCGACCGAGTTGCTCGAGACCTCGATGGTCCATTCCGTGGCCGGCCTGATCGCCAAGGGCGAACTGACCCGCACCCGGCCGTTCCGCACTCCGCACCATTCGGCCAGCATGGCGGCGCTGACCGGCGGCGGTCTGCGGGTGAAGCCGGGCGAGGTGTCGTTGGCCCACAACGGCGTGCTGTTCCTCGACGAACTACCGGAGTTCTCGGCCCAGGCCTTGGATTCGCTGCGTCAGCCCCTGGAGACCGGGGAGGTGGTGGTGGCCCGCGCCAACGCCCACGTGCGCTATCCGGCCAGGTTCCAGCTGGTGGCGGCGCAGAACCCCTGCAAGTGCGGGCTGGGCGGAGCCGGACGCGGCGCCTGCGGGCGCGCGCCGCGCTGCCAGACCGACTACCAGATGAAGGTCTCGGGTCCGTTCATGGATCGCATCGACCTGCAGATCGACGTGCCGCCGGTCAGCGCCGCGGACCTCGCCCTGCCAGCCCCGGCCGAGGGCACGGCGGAGGTCGCCACGCGGGTCGCCGCGGCCCGCGCCCTGGCGGCCGAACGAGCCGGAGACGATGGTGCCCCGCTCAACGCCCGCGCCGAGGGCGACTTCCTGGAAAGGATCGCGGGCCTGGAGGCCGAGGCCCGCGCCCTGCTGGCCCGCGCAGCCGAGGCCGGCGGCCTGACCGCCCGCGGCTGGAGCCGCACGCTGCGCCTGGCCCGCACCATCGCCGACCTGGAAGGGTCGGGCCCGGTGCGGCGCGTGCACGTGGCCGAGGCGTTGGTTTATCGCCGCGCCGGCCAGGCCAGCGCGATGGCCTAAGGCAAGGCGCGACTGGAGGGGCCGAACCCCTCCAGCCGCGGCCGCCGAGGGCCTAGGCCCTCAGTTCCCGAGCACCGGCCGCGCGCCGGAAGCGGCGGCGCCGGATGGCCTTGCGGCCAACCAGGAAGCGCACCAGTTGACGATCGTCGTCGTCATCTTCGACGCCTTCGCCCTCGTCCTCATCACCGCGCTCACGGATCAGGTGGGCGAGCACCAGGCGACGGAGACGCCGGCGACGCACCGCGCTGGCGAGCAAGCCCCCGCGCGAGATCCCTTCGCCTTCGCCTTCGTCCTCGTCCTCGTCGTCGTCGATGCCTTCGCCTTCCTCGCCCGCTCTGCGTTCGCGGATCAGGTGGGCGAGCACCAGGCGGCGGAGGCGCCGCTTGCGCGCCGCGCTCCCGAGCAGGATGCGCGCGAGACGATGATCCTCGCCGTCGCCTTCCTCTTCATCGTCGATGCCTTCGCCTTCGTCGTCTTCTTCTCCGCGCTGACGGATGATCTGGGCTAGCACCAGCCGACGTAGGCGCCGCTTGCGCGCGACCCCGCCGACCAGCACGCGAACAAGTCGTTCGTCGTCGCCGCCGCCTTCTTCGTCATCAATGCCTTCGTCCTCGTCGTCCGCTTCCGCGCCGCCTCGATCGCTGAGGAGGCGCGCAATCAGAAGGCGGCGCATGCGCTTGCGGCCGCGGATCTTGCCGCCGGCCAGCAGGCGGGCGATGTCGTCGGAATCTCTACCTTGACCGTTGAAAGTTGGGTCAAACGTCATCTGTGGCGCTCCTCGTTACTTTCTTTTGCGCAGCGCCATGGGCTCGCTGA
The DNA here is from genome assembly GCF_056401675.1 of Phenylobacterium sp. P4_E10. Classification (NCBI taxonomy): domain Bacteria; kingdom Pseudomonadati; phylum Pseudomonadota; class Alphaproteobacteria; order Caulobacterales; family Caulobacteraceae; genus Phenylobacterium; species Phenylobacterium sp. P4_E10. The sequence goes on from NZ_JBFUIW010000019.1 coordinate 56,818, forward strand.
CCGTATGACGCTGCAGTTTAGTCCCCGACTTTCAGTGGGCCGCGCCGGCCTCGGACTCGCGAGCGGCGCGTTCGATCAGTGTCCCCGCTATGGCGGGACTTAGGATTTCGAATTGCATCAGCCGCTTGGCGGCGCTTTCAGCGATCATCGAACGCAGCAGCATCCGGGACAGCTCGGCGTCCTCATCGGACTCCTCAGCTTCCTCGTCCCGGGCCCGCTGGCCCAGCACGCAATTGACGCCGGCCTCAAACGCCTGCTCGACGATGTCCCGCAGCGTCGCTTCGGGCTTCAGCTCGGACAGGCGGACACGCTCGTCGTCGGAAATCTCTCGACGGCCGCCAGCGGCGTCCATGCTTTCGATGCCGACCACCTGACCGGTGTCGGTGTCGATACTGATTGACAGGAGCTTGGCCTCCGCAGCCCCGGCGGCAGTCTTTTTCCGGCCTGCCGCAGCTGCCGATTCCGGAGCGAATGAGGGTTGTTCGTCAGTCGGGGCCACTGCACTCTCCATGTCGCTCCCCAACACTCAGCATAGTACGCTCATGGGGATGGTCGGTCCCCTCGGGTCTGTCACCTAGGGGTCGAACTGCGAGACCTCGCACGCACAGATCCGCAACCTGCGCGCGATATTTGGTGTCCGGGCGCATGCGCGGCCAAGGCGCCTGCAACCGAAGCGGCGCCTTGCGCGTCTTACCCCCGGAGCAACAAGGGGCGGCTCATGCCCGGCTACAGCCACATCCTCGTCACGGTCGATATCGAGGACCCCACCAACACCGAGCGGGAACTGAAGCGGGCGCGGGATATAGCCAGGGCGTCAGGTGCGCGGATCACCCTGCTGAACGTGCGCACGCCGCGCTCGTCCCGCTACAACGTCCACTTGCCCAACACCTTCGATGCGGACGAACAGGCCTACCATGAGGCCGAACTCCAGAAGTGGGCCGAGACGATCAGCGACGCCGACCGGCCCGTGACCCTGCGGGTCCGCGTGGGCCGGGTGGCCGGCGAGGTGTTGGCCGAGGCGCGGGCCGCGGAGGCCGACCTGATCATCATCGGCGCGCACCAACCGAACACCGCTTCGCGGCTGCTGGGCTCCAACGGCGAGCGGATCGTGCGCGAATCCGAGATCAGCGTGCTGGTCGCGCGGTGAGCCGCCAGCGCAGGTGGGTTCCGACCGCCAGCGAGATCAGCACCAGATAGCTCCAGACGCTGAGCGCCACGAGATAGGCGAGGGCGCGCACGCCCTTGTCGGCCAAGATACCGGCATGGGTGATGACCGCGAGCAATTGGAAGGCCGCGGCCGGCAGGATCCAGATGCGATCGCTGCGCACGACGAGCCAGAGCAGCACCCCCAGGAACGCCGCATCGACCGCGAAGACGCCCCATTGCGGGTCGACCCAGTTGTGGCGGTTCTGCACGAGCATGCTGGCGCACCAGGCGACCACGTTGGCCACGGCGACGATCCGCTCGTCCCGACCGCCGCGCCAAAGGGCGTAGGCCGAGACGCCGAGCAGCGCAGCGAGCCAGATCTGTTGCAGCACCGCGCTGTTCAAAGCAAAAGGGGCCCCAGTCGAACTGAAGGCCCAGATACTGCGGTTAATCCCGCGAGATGCAACTTTGGAAGGTGGCGACTACGACGCCACCATGCGCAGCGGACGGCGGCCGGCTGACGCTTCCACCGGCTTGTCGAGCGTCCCGTACATCACCGCGCCGAGCCCGATCTGGGTCTTGGCGATGTCGAGTTCCTTGTGGGTCTCGCAGATCGCCCGGCGCGCCTGGGCGAGCAGGGCGATGGCTTCGCTCGCCCGTTCGACCGCCTCCTGCCCCACCAGGGCCGACAGACCGGCGTCGGCGCGAAGGCCGGGCATCACTCCCGCCAGGCCGGCCGTCTTCGCCAGGGCGGCGTCGATGGCGGCTTCGGCTTCGAACAAACTCGCCGCGACTTGATCGGCGATCATACGACGTTGCTTGAGCATGGTGGTCTCCTGGCGCGCGGCCGAGCGCCCGCGCCTTCTTGTGCGTGTTCAGTTTTCGGGGAACAGGGCTAAAGCCCCGTTTGGAATTAGGATTAAATTAAGCTCTGAAGCGCGTGCAGGCCGGCCAGCAGAGCCCCGAAAGCCAGCGCCGAAACGATGGCGATCAGGCCCACCAGGCCCAGTCGCGCTGCCGGTCCTAGCGGGCGTCCGGCGACTCCGGCTGGAAGCCCTCGTCCAACAGCGCCCAACTGGTGCAGAGGATTTCCCGCAAAACCATTTCCGGCGGCTTGAACTGAGACATCTTCCGCAAAGCCGAAATCAGGTCTTGGGCCATGGTCGCCTTCAGCGGGGAATCGGCCAAGTCCGCGAGCTGGCGTTCCAGCTGGCTCCACGTAAAGCTCGGAACCATATCCTCGTGGGCTGGGGGCGTCGGCCAGCGACGCTCGAACGCCGCCGCCTCGTTGCGCATCCGCAGCGCCTGGCCAACCGCCGCCCGACGATCCGCCGTCTCGCGGCTCGGGAACAGGTCCACCACCTCGCCCCTGACGTCCGCCAGCTCTCTCATCCAGTCGCCCATCCGCCTCGTCTCCTTGCAGGGCTTCATCAGCCCATAGGACGTTGGCGGCGTCTGTCCTGATCGCGTCATGTCCCGATCCGATCGGGACAGCGGTTTCATGGTCGGCGAGGGCGCGGGCGGCGGCGTAGCGGTCGGGCACGCCGAGCTTGCGGCGGGCGCGGTCGCAATAGGTGTCGACCGAGGCCTTCGACATGCCCAGCTCGCGAGCGATCTGCTTGGAGCTGAGGTGCCGATCGACCAGACGCAGACAGTCGCGCTCCCGAGGAGTCAGAAGCTCAACTGCATCTGCGGCGGTCTCGATCTGTGCGCGCATAAGACGAATACGTTAGCGACTCGCGTTACCGGCCGTCTACTTGTTATGGTGATGACAGGCTTAACGCCCGAAGATTATCGCACACTTGGTGGGGAGGACAGAATGCCCCTCGACGACGCCATCGGACCAGATCCGGTCGATATCGCAATCGGCGCGCGCATGCGCCTGCGACGCAAGTCGCTTGGGATCAGCCAGGGAGTGCTGTCCGAGCGGGTCGGTGTCTCGTTCCAGCAGATCCAGAAGTACGAGCGCGGCGCCAACCGCGTGTCTGGATCGATGCTGGTCGCCATCGCCCAGGCGCTCGACATCTCGGTCGGCTGGTTGGTGGGCGAAGAGGGCGGCCTGGCCGATTCCACCGACGAGATCGTCAAGGCGCTGGCCCTGACCGGCGCGGTGGAGCTGCTGGAGGCCTACGCCGCGATACCGCAAACCTCGGCCCGCGCGGCGCTGCTGACCCTGGCCCAGGAAATGGCCGCACACTGAACGCGGTTTGACCGCCCGTTAAGCCGCGGCCCTTAGGGTTGCGGGCGATGAACCACGACCCGTCTCAAGATCCGCGCGTCAGCGCCGAGCAGCTCGCTTCGCTGAGCCATGAATTCCGCACGCCCCTGAACGGGGTGCTGGGCATGGCCCGGCTGCTGGAGGGCACCAGCCTGACCCAGGAACAGCGCGCCTATGTGGCGGCGCTGCGGGAGTCCGGCGAGCACCTGCTGGGCCTGGTCAACGACGTGCTCGACTTCGCACGGCTGGGCGCCGACAAGATCGAACTGCACCCCACCACCTTCGAGGTCGAGAGCCTGCTGCGCTCGGTCTGCGAGCTGCTGTCGCCGCGCGCCCAGGAAAAGGGGCTGGAGATCGCCTGGGCCGCGCCGGCCGGCATCGGCCAGATGGTCGCCGACGAAGGCCGCCTGCGCCAGATCCTGCTGAACTTCGCCGGGAACGCCGTGAAGTTCACCACTACCGGCGGCGTGCTGGTCAGCGTCGCCGAAACCACCCGTGGCAGCCTGCGCTTCACGGTCGAGGATTCCGGGCCCGGGGTCAGCGCCGCCGACCGCGAGACCATCTTCAAGGCCTTCGAACAGGCCGACCCTCTGCGCGACGTGCAACTGGGCGGCGCAGGGCTTGGCCTGGCCATCGCCCGCAAGCTGGCCGACGCTATGGACGGCGATGTCGGGGTCGAGACCGCCAGCCTCGGCGGGGCGGCCTTCTGGTTCGAGGCGCACTTCGAGCGCCGCCCGGTGCGGGCCGAGCGGCCGCTGGCCCGCCGCACGATCGCCGTGGCCAGCGCCAGTGGCGTGGTCACCGAGGCCGCGCGCCGCCAGATCGAGGCCGGCGGCGGCAAGGCGCTGGTCGCCCGTGACCTGGCCGGCGTCTTGGCCGGGGCCCGCGACAGCGACGTCATCCTGATCGACCGCGCCCTGGCGCCCGACCGCGCGCCGCCCAAGCGCGCCATGCTGGTGCTGCTGACCCCGGACGAGCGCCACCACATCGACGACCTGCGCAGCGCCGGGTTCGCCGGCTACCTCATCAAGCCCCTGCGCCGCGCCTCGCTGGCCGAGCGGGTGCTGGCCGCCCGCCGTCCGGAGGACCACCGCGCCAGCGCCAGCGCCGGCGCGGTCGACGACCGCATCGCGCCGGCCGCCGCGCCGGGCGCGCGGGTTCTGCTGGTCGAGGACAATCCGATCAACGCCCTGCTGGCCCGCACCCTGCTGACCCGCGAAGGCTGCCGCGTCGACCAGGCCGGCGGCGGCGAAGAGGCCCTGGCCGCGCTGGCGGTGGGCGAATACGACCTGATCCTGATGGACATGCGGATGCCGGGCCTCTCGGGCCTGGAGGCCACCCGCCGGACCCGCAACATGGGCGTCACCACCCCGGTGGTCGCCCTGACCGCCAACGCCTTCGAAGAAGACCGCCACGCCTGCCTGGCCGCGGGCATGGACGACTTCCTGGTCAAGCCGCTGACCCCGGACGCGCTGCGTGCGGCGCTCGGCCGCTGGACCGGTCGCGGCGGCTGGACTGCGCGGGCGGACCGCGCCAAGGTCGGCTGACGCTGGGGGCGGCCCCAACGCTCACGGGGGACGCCGAAACATGACCACTGACAGCCCGGCGCGGCCGCAGGGCCAGAGCAAGCCCGGCGCCCTGCAGGCGCTGGCTGTCTATCTCGAGCGCCGCTCGCTGGTCATGCTGTCGCTGGGCTTCGCGTCCGGCCTGCCCAACCTGCTGATCTTCGACACCCTGTCGGCCTGGCTGCGGGACGCGGGCCTATCGTTGGAGGTGATCGCCTTCTTCGGCCTGGCCACCCTCGCCTATTCGCTGAAGTTCCTGTGGGCCCCGCTGGTCGACCGCGCCAAGGTCCCGGTGATCACCAAGTGGCTTGGCCACCGCCGGTCCTGGATGCTGCTCTGCCAGGTGCTGATCATGCTCGGCCTTTGGCTGATCGCCGGCACCGATCCCGCCGTCAGCCTAGGCCTGATGGCGCTGTTCGCGGTGTTCGTCGGCTTCGTCTCGGCCACCCAGGACATCGTCATCGACGCCTGGCGGATCGAGGCGGCGGTGACCGAGAAGCAGGGGGCGATGGCCGCTTCCTACCAGTGGGGCTACCGCATCGCCATGATCGTGGCCGGGGTGCTGCCGCTGGCGCTGTCGGAGTTCGCCGGCTGGAACACCTCCTACGCCATCATGGCGCTGCTGATGCTGGTCGGGGTGCTGGGCGTGCTCGGCGCGCCCCGCGAGGCGCAGCACGAGGTCCGCAAGATCGACACCGGGGACATCCCCGCCGCCCCGGCCCGCGACCGCCTCGAATGGGTGATCCGGCTGGTCCTGTTCGCGCTCGGCGCGCTGGTGCTGGGCTCGGGCCTGGCCGGCAACGCCGCCATCCTGGCCGCGGCCTTCGACCGCGTCGGCTTGAGCGGCGAGGCCGTCACTGCGGTCTGGGAGGCCAAGCCCTGGGGCGTGTTCGCCCAACTGACCGGCGTCGTGGTCGGGGCGCTGGTGATCTTCTTCGCCGCCCGTCCGGCCCCGGGCCTGCAGACCCGGCCCGGCCGCTATCTGAGCGTGGCGCTCGGCGCGCCGCTGGCCAACTTCTTCGACCGTTACGGCAAGGCGGCCGCGCTGATCCTGGCGCTGATCTGCGTCTACCGGCTGTCGGATTTCGTGCTCAACATCATGAACCCGTTCTATCTCGACATGGGCTTCTCCAAGCTCCAGATCGCCGAGGTCCGCAAGGTCCTGGGCGCGGTGATGTCGGTGCTGGGCGTCGGCCTCGGCGGGTTCAGCATCGCCCGCTTCGGCCTGATCCGCTCGCTGGTGGTCGGCGCCTTCGCCGGGCCGATCTCCAACCTGGTGTTCGCCTGGCTGGCGACGCAGGGGCCGCAGCTCTGGGCGCTGTCGGTGGCGATCGGCGTCGACAACGTCGCCTCGGGCTTCTCCGGCACCTGCCTGATCGCCTACATGTCCAGCCTGACCGGCGCGGGCTTCACGGCCACCCAGTACGCGCTGTTCTCGTCGCTCTACGCGCTGCTGGGCAAGCTGGTGGCCTCGCAGTCGGGCCGTATCGTCGAGGGCGCCGCGGCCTCGGCCGACGCCGGCGGCGCGTTCGCTATCTTCAACCCGCTGTTCTACGGCCTGCCGCCGGAGACCTTCGCCAGCGCCATGGAGAAGTCGGGCGTCACTCCGTCCGCCCTGGGCGCCGGCTACGTGACCTTCTTCATCTATTCGGCCCTGCTCGGCCTGATCGGCATCGCCCTGGCCTTCGCCGTGGCCCGGCTGAACCCGCAGCCGAAAGAGGTCTGATCTAAGAGTTCATCTCTACCGGGAGCGGTGGATCGGCGCGGCCTAGCCCTACGTTCTCAGACAGATCACCTGAGCCACCCGCAGGTCGCGGCGCAGGGTGTCGGCGACGCGGCCGTAGTTGTCGGTGGTGATCGGCTCGCCGACCGCGAAATTCGCCGCCCGCTGGTGGGTGGCGGTCAGGGCGGCCAGCAGGGTCTCGGGCGCGGCGGTGTAGATGCGGCCGCGGCGCGGCGACTCCGCCACCGTCACCCCGATCACCCGGCCCGCGCGGTCGAGAACCGGCGAGCCCGAGAGCCCGGCCAGGGTGCCTTCCAAGCCGTCGGTGCGGCCGGTTTCGGCCCAGACCAGCACCGATTCCGTACGCGCGCCGCGGCCGCGCACCTCGAGGTTCTCGCGGCCCAGCAGGCGCGACGTCGCCTCGCCCGGATTGCCCTGCGGGAAGCCCGGGTGGAAGGCCCGGTCGCCGCGGCGCAGGGTCTGATCGAGGCCGAGCGGCAGCGGCGGCGCGCCGCCTTCGGTAAGCAGGATGGCGGCCTCGCCGCGCGGATCGATCCGCACCTGGGCTTCCACCCCGCGGCCCTCGGCCACAACGATGGCGGTCTGCGTGCAGCCGTCTACGACGTGGCGGGCGGTGATCCACACCCCGCTATCAGAAACCGAGAACGCCGTGCCGACGCCCGGCTCGGCCTTGCCCGGCACGTCGACCACCACCTGCGGATCGAACGGTGAGGCCGGGCCCAGCGGCAAGCCTTCGCCGCCGGCCACAGGCGGCGGCGGCGACGGGGCGTCAGCGCGCTCCTGACGGCCGACGGCGGCGATCAGGAGGGCCAACACCACCGCCAGATAGACAAGCCAATCTGGAAGGCGGGGAAAATGCATCGAACTCTAGGTCAGCCCGCCATCGCTGCGGCGATGATCAGGGCGGTGGCCAGCTTGGCGCCGACCAGCAGGGCCGCGGCCGCGACCTCGCCCTCCTGGATGCGCTGGGGCAGGCCGCGCAGCAGCATGTCCATCAGTCGGAACACGAGCAGTTGCAGGGCCACGCACGCCGCGCCCCACATCCCGATCTCCAGCGCCGAGGTCGATCCTGCCAGCGACGCGGCCAGTGGAATGGCGAGGCCGACCATCACCCCGCCCAGCGACAGGGCGGCGGCGGAGTTGCCCTCGCGGATCAGGGTGATCTCGCGATGCGGCGTCAGCAGGATGTAGACGAGGACGCCGACGAACAGGATCGCCACCGTCACGCCGATATGCATCAGCGCTATGGGGAAGCCGTTGGCGAAGGCCTGGATTTCCGGCGACTGCAGTTGAGCGGGCATTGGACCCCGGCTGGCTTCTAGAAACAGAGCCGCATGGTTAGCACGGACCGCTAAGGATCAGGCAATGGCCTCGCTTGACGCAGCGGTCTCCAGCTTGCGCCGGGCGCTGGCCCGCACCTTCTCGCTCTCGGACTTCAGCTGGCCGCAGGCGGCCAGGATGTCGCGACCGCGCGGCGTGCGGATCGGCGAGGCGTAGCCAGCGCGGTTGAGGATCGCCGCGAAGCTCTCGATCGCGCTCCAGTCCGAGCAGCCGTAGTTCGTGCCCGGCCAGGGGTTGAACGGGATCAGGTTGATCTTGGCCGGGATGCCCTTGAGCAGCTTGACCAGGGCCTTGGCCTCGGCGGGGCTGTCGTTGACATCCTTCAGCATCACGTACTCGAAGGTCACGCGGCGGGTGTTGGACAGGCCCGGATAGCCGCGGATGCCCTCCATCAGGGTGGCGATGTCGTACTTCTTGTTCAGCGGCACCAGCACGTCGCGCAGGTCGTCGTTGGTGGCGTGCAGCGAGATCGCCAGCATCGCCTGGGTGCGTTCGCCCAGCGCCTTCAGCTCAGGCACGACGCCGGAGGTGGAGACGGTGATCCGCCGGCGCGAGATGGCGATGCCCTCGCCGTCGGCGATGATGTCGATGGCGTCGGCGACGTTGTCGAGATTGTAGAGCGGCTCCCCCATGCCCATGAAGACGATGTTGGAGAGCCGGCGGTCCTCTTTCGGGCTCGGCCATTCGGCCAGGTCGTCGCGGGCCACCTGCACCTGGGCGACGATCTCGGCCGCGGTCAGGTTGCGCACCAGCGCCTGGGTGCCGGTGTGGCAGAAGGTGCAGTTCAACGTGCAGCCGACCTGGCTGGAGACGCACAGCGCCCCCGAGCGGCCGACATCGGGAATGTAGACGGTCTCGACCTCGATGCCCGGCGCCATGCGGATCAGCCACTTGCGGGTGCCGTCCTTCGACACCTGGCGTTCGACCACTTCCGGGCGGCTGAGGGTGAAGTGCTCGGCCAGCGCCGCGCGGGTCTCCTTGGCCACGTCGGTCATGGCCGCGAAGTCGGTCGCGCCATAATGGTGGATCCAGCGCCACAGCTGGCTGGCGCGCATCTTGGCCTTGTCCGGGCGCACGACCTCGGCGTCGATCAACGCCTGCGCCAGCGCCTTGCGGGTGAGGCCCGAAAGGTTGACGACGGCCGGCGCGGAGGACCCGCGCGAGAGATCAAGGGTGACGCCCAAGGGGAAACTCGCTGTCTGGAAGACCGCGGAATATAGGGCGCCGAGCCCCTTACACCAAATGAACGCCCCTGCGGCCTATGCGCAGGCCCGAGTTGCTCCCCCACGAGCGGAGGAACTAGCGGAGTCAGAACAACCAGGCTGCCAGCAGAAACGCTGCGCCGGCGACCGCAGCCCCGAGGGCGAACGCGGCCATGCGCGCGTGGGAGGGCTCGACGCTCACCACCGCGGTCGTCGGTTGCGGCGGGTTCTCGATCAGGCGATGGATGGCGCGCAGCGCCTCCAGCCCTTCCTCGACGAAGCGCTTGAGCCGTGCGGGCGGGCCCAATTCGCGCAGCATCCAGCGGCGCACCACCGGGTCCGCGGCCTTCCAGATGTCGTGGTCGGGATCGATGCGGCGGGCCACGCCCTCCACCGTCATCATGGTCTTCTGCAGCAACACCAGCTGCGGCTGCAGGCGCATGTCGAACAGGGCGGTGATCTCGAACAGCTGGGTCAGCACCCGGCCCATGGAGACGCCGCTGGCGGTGCGGCCGAACAGCGGCTCGCCCACCGCGCGCAGAGCCTGGGCGAAGGCGCTGACTGAGTGGACGCGCGGCACGTAGCCGGCTTCGAAATGGGTCTGGGCGATCTTCTCGTAGTCGCGCTCCAGGAAGCCCCAGAGGATCTCGGCCAGATAGCGCCGCTCGGCCGGGGCCAGGCGCCCGACGATGCCGAAATCGACGGCGGTGATCTGCGCCGGCGCGGCGACGAACAGGTTCCCCTCGTGCAGGTCGGCGTGGAAGACGCCGTGGTCGAGCGCCTGGGCCAGGAAGGCGCGGATCAGCTTGTCGGCCAGGGCCGGACGGTCGAGGCCCGGCAGGTCGAGGGCGGCGGGATCGGAGAGCGGCGCGCCCTGCGCCCACTCCTGGGTCAGCACCTTCTTGCCGACGCCCTCCCAGACCACCTTCGGGGCGGTCATGTAGCCGTCCTTGGCCATCACCTCGGCCAGCTCGTCGCCGCCGGCCGCTTCCAGCCGCAGGTCGAGCTCCAGTTCGGTAGCGCGGATGACTGTGGTGGCCAGGGCCCGCGGCTCCAGCCGGCGGGCCGGGACCGAGACGCCTTCGACCAGCCTGGCGGCCAGGGCCAGAACCTCGGCGTCCTGGGCGACGCGGTGGGCGATGCCCGGCCGCAGCACCTTCACCGCCACCTTGCGCCCGTCGAGCAGCACCGCTTCGTGCGCCTGGGCCAGGGAGGCGGCGGCGACCGGCTCGCCGAAGCTGGCGAACAGGCTGGCGATCGGACGACCCAGCGCCAGCTCCACCTCGCGGCGGGCGACATCGGTCGGGAACGGGTCGAGCTTGTCCTTCAGCCGCGACAGGTCGTCGGCGAACGCGGCGCCGAAGATATCGGCGCGGGTCGAGAGCAGCTGGCCGAGCTTGATGGCCACCGGGCCGAGCCGTTCCAGCGAGCGGGCCAGGCGCTCGCCCGGCCGTCCCTCACGCGCCTGGCGGCCGGCGAAGATGCGAAGCCCGCGCGACAGCGCCTGGGCGGCCGGCGGATAGATGTCGTCCAGCTCGCGCGGCAGCAGGGCGTCGTTGCGCGCCAGCGACCAGGCCGCCGCCGTCAGCCGAGCGAACGCCGCAACGCTTCCCATAGATTAGAGCGCCCGGCCGGTGTGCAGGGCTGCCACGCCGCCGGTGAAGTTGGTGTAGCCGGCGGCGCCGAACCCGGCCTCCTCGATCATCGAGACGAAGGCCTTCTGGTCCGGGAAGCGGCGGATGCTCTCGACCAGGTACTGGTAGCTGTCGCGGTCCTTGGTCACCAGCTGACCGATCTGCGGGATCACCTTGAAGGAATAGGCGTCATAGGCCTTGCGCAGGAACTCGGTCGCCGGGTGCGAGAACTCCAGGCACAGGAAGCGGCCGCCGGGCTTCAGCACCCGGCGCGCCTCGCGCAGGGCGGCGGGGATGTCGGTGACGTTGCGGATGCCGAACGAGATCACATAGGCGTCGGCGCAGGCGTCCGGCAGCGGCAGCCGCTGGGCGTCGCCGACATTCCAGGTGATCTCCGGCTCGCCGCCCTTGGCGCGACCGGCGGCGATCATCTCGGCATTGTAGTCGATGATCATGATCTGGGCGTCGGGACCGCCGCGGCGCTCCTGCGCATTGCGGGCCAGCTTGGCGAAACGGCGCGCCATGTCGCCGGTGCCGCCGGCGCAGTCGATGATCGTCTCGCCCGGCTGCGGGTTGAGCCGCGCGGCGGTGGCGTCCTTCCAGAGCCGGTGCACGCCCGCGCTCATCAGGTCGTTCATCAGGTCGTAGCGGCTGGCCACGCTGTCGAACACGCCGCGCACCAGGCGCGGTTTCTCCGAGGGGTCGACATCGCGGAAGCCGAAAGTGGCGGAAGGTCCGGTCATGGGCAGGGTCTTAGCTCGCCAAGCCTAGCCGCGCCAGCACGCTAAAGCCCGGTTGTGGAGGCGCCTGCGAAATGCCACTTCAAGGTCATGCCTGAACTTCCCGAGGTCGAAACCGTCCGGCGCGGCCTGCAGCCGGTGCTCGAGGGCGCCCGCCTGACGCGGGTCGAGGCCCGCCGCGCGGACCTGCGCTTTCCATTCCCCGAGGGCTTCGTGCAGCGGCTGACCGGCGCGCGGATCGAGACCCTGACCCGCCGCGCCAAGTACCTGATGGCGGAGCTGGACCGCGGCGAGACCCTGGTCATGCACCTTGGCATGAGCGGCCGCTTCGAGATCGCCCAACCCGAGGGCTACGAGCGACCAGGGGAATTCCACTACGCGCCGGACCCGGACCCCAAGCACGCCCATGTGGTGTTTGAGACCGAGGCCGGCGGCCGGGTGACCTATTACGACCCGCGGCGCTTCGGCTACATGGACTTGATCGAGACCACCGCCCTGGAGCGGCATCCGTGGTTCGCCGGCCTTGGCCCCGAACCACTGTCCGAGGGCTTCGACGCCCCGCGTCTGGTGGAGACCTTCGCCGGTCGCAAACAGGGCCCAAAAACCCTGCTGCTCGACCAGCGGGTCGTGGCTGGGCTAGGCAACATCTATGTCTGCGAGGCGCTGAACCGGGCGAAGATCTCGCCGTTCAAGCCGGCCGGCGCGATCAAGGCCGCGCGGCTGTCGCCTCTGGTCGGCATCGTCCGCGAGGTGCTCGAGGAGGCGATCGAGGCCGGCGGCTCGACCTTGAAGGACTATGCCGCGGCCGACGGGGCGCTCGGCTACTTCCAGCACCGCTTCCGCGCCTACGATCGCGAGGGCGAGCCCTGCCTCAATCCCGGCTGCAAGGGGACCATCGCCCGCGAGGTCCAGGCCGGCCGCTCCACCTTCTATTGTCCGACCTGCCAGAAGTGAGTTCCCGCATGATCCGAAGCCTTGTTGCGGGGAGCCTCGCCCTGATCGTCGGCGCGGCGCCGGCCCAGGCCAAACCGCCGGTCTGGGTGGTGCGCGACGCCGATTCCGAGATCGTGCTGTTTGGCTCGGTTCACGTGCTGCCGCCCGGCCTGAACTGGCGGCCTGCGGAACTGGACGCGGCGCTGGCCAAGGCCGACGACCTCTGGTTCGAACTGCCGATCGACCCGGTGTCCGAAGAAAAGATCGGCCAGCTGGCCGCGGCCCGCGGGATGCTGCCGGAGGGTCAGTCCCTGACCAAGCAGCTCTCCCCCGATGGCCAAAGGCGCCTGGAGGCGGCGGCCAGGGACCTCGCCCTTTCACCCGCCGTGCTCGACCGGCTGGAGCCGTGGTTCGCCGAGATCGTCCTGGCCGGCGCGCAGTTCCGCAAGGCCGGCGCCGACGCCAGCTCCGGCGTCGAGAAACAGATCTCGACCTCCGCCCCGCCCCGCGCCCAGCGGCGGGCCTTCGAAAGCCCGGAGGAACAGATCGGCATCTTCGACGCCACGCCAAGGTCCGAGCAGATCGCCTCGCTCGAACAGACCCTGCGCGAGCTGCAGGAGGACCCGGACGCCTACGACCAGCTGGTCGCCCATTGGATGACCGCCGACCTCAAGGGCCTCAACCAGGACTCGCTGGAACCGTTGAAAGCCGCCGCGCCCGGCCTCTATGCGCGGCTGGTCACCGAGCGCAACGAGCGCTGGCTGAAGGCGATCAAGGCGCGAATGGCCGACTCGGGCCGCAGCGTCGTGGTGGTCGGGGTCGGGCACCTGGTCGGCCAGGACGGCCTGCCCACCCGTCTTCGCGCCCTTGGCTACGAGGTCGAAGGGCCTTAAGCCGCCTTCGGGCATTCGATAAGGAGCGGGCCATGAGCTACGAGACCCTGATCGTCGAGACGCGCGACGGCGTGACCCTGATCCGGCTCAACCGGCCCGAGGCGCTGAACGCGCTGAACAGCCAGCTGCTGGGCGAACTGAGCCTCGCCCTCGACGCCGCCGAGGCCGACGAGGCGGTGCGCTGCGTGGTGCTGACCGGCTCTGACCGCGCCTTCGCCGCCGGCGCCGACATCAAGGAGATGTCGGGCAAGAGCTACGCCGAGATGTTCAAGCAGGACTTCTTCGGGGCCAGCGCCCGGCGCATCGAGCAGTTCCGCAAGCCGATCATCGCTGCGGTGGCCGGCTACGCCCTGGGCGGCGGCTGTGAACTGGCCATGCTCTGCGACTTCATCATCGCCGCCGAGAGCGCCAAGTTCGGCCAGCCGGAGATCAACCTCGGCGTCGCCCCGGGGATCGGCGGCACCCAGCGCCTGACCCGCTTCGTCGGCAAGTCGAAGGCCATGGAGATGATCCTGACCGGCCGGATGATGGACGCCGCCGAGGCCGAGCGTTCGGGCCTGGTCAGCCGTGTGGTGCCGGCCGACCAACTGATCGGCGAGGCCATGACCGCCGCCGCCAAGATCGCCGGCCAGTCGCCGCTCGCCGTGATGATGAACAAGGAACTGGTCGAGACCGCCTACGAGACCACGCTGTCGACCGGCGTGGCGGTGGAGCGTCGGCTATTCCATTCGCTGTTCGCCTTCGACGACCAGAAGGAGGGCATGGCCGCCTTCATCGAGAAGCGCAAACCGGACTTCAAGGGCTCGTAGGGTCTCAACCTTGCGGCTCATCGCCTTTGGGGACTCCCTGGTCGCCGGCGCCGGCGATCCGGACCATCTGGGCTGGATCGGCCGCGCCCTGGCCGGCCGCCGCGCTGTCACCCTCTATAATCTCGGCGTCCGCCGGGAGACCTCCGCCGACATCGCCGCGCGCTGGCGGGCCGAGGCGACCCCGCGCTTCACCGACGAGGAACCGATGCGGATCGTCTTCTCGTTCGGGGCCAATGACAGCCACGTCGTCGACGGCGCCCCGCGCGTGGCCCAGGCGGAGAGTTTGAAGAACGCCCACGCGATGCTGACCGGGGCCGCGGCGCATTGCCCCGTGCTGCTGGTCGGACCGCCGCCGATGGCCGACCCGGGGGTCAGCGCCCGGCTGGAAGGGCTCAATGAGTTGTTGAAGATCCTGGCCGCCCGGCTGAAGGTTCCCTTCATCGATGTCTTCCAACCGCTGATGGCCGACGGCCTTTGGCGCGACGAGGCCATCGCCTGGGACGGCGCACACCCCGGCGCGGGCGGCTATCAGCGGATGGCCGACCTGGTCGCGGCCCATCCGGCCTGGCGCGCATTCACCCTCCTCGATTAAACCGGTCCACAGCGCATTGACCCGGGAGGCTCTCTCCCGTATATCCGCGCCTCCAATTTACCCGCCCGGCTTCGGCTAGGGCGCGATCCGTATTGAGAGCTGACACATGGCCAACACGCCCGGCGCCAAGAAGGCGGTCCGTAAGATCGCCCGCCGTACCGAAGTCAATAAGGCCCGCCGTTCGCGCGTGCGCACCTATCTGCGCAAGTTCGAAGAGGCGGTCGCCGCTGGCGACGCCGGCGCTGCGAAGACCGCCTTCGTGGAGGCCCAGTCGGAGCTGATGCGCGCCGTCACCAAGGGCGTCGTCCACAAGAACACCGGCTCGCGCAAAGTCTCGCGCCTGGCCGCCCAGCTGAAGAAGATGGCTGCGGCCTGAGGTTGATAGGCCAAGCTTGGAGCTTGGCCACTAACCTCCTTTAATTATACGGATTTTGAAGCACCCGCGGGTTGAGAGACCCGCGGGCGTTTTATTTTGCGCTGCGGCATAATTGGACGCATCTGCGCCAAACCTTCTCAGCCGACGGAACGTTGAAATTCGGATTCCCTTGCACTGCGAGGGCTGGATTTGAGTCAACGAAAATATCCGCTGGAGCTGCGAAGAATCACCGTTGACCCCCTAACGCCCCCGACTAGGGTGACAAGTCTCAAGACGACCTTCCATCTGATTGCGGATGATAGAGGCGGCGGCGGGGGCTATGCGCTCGCCGGGTAAGACTTTGTGTTTGTTTGGCAAAAAGTCTGGCGGGGGCGCTGGGGCGATGGCGACAAAAGAGGTTGGAATGATGGCCACTGGGGGCGTAGCGAGTTCTATTGCCGAGACGCAGGCGGGGGCCGTTTGGTCCAAGACCTGCGCGGCGCTGAAGCGAGAACTCGGCGAGGCCACCTTTGGCTCTTGGCTGGGCCAGGCTTCCCTGCGTGAGCGTGGGGACGAGTTGTGCCTGGTGGCGGCCACCGGCGTGGCCCGGGATTGGATCCGCCGCCACGCCTGGCGCCGTATCGGCGAACTGTGGGCCATGAACGACCCGATGGGCCGCAACCTGGACCTGAAGTCGCGCATGGAGTTCGAGGCCGAGGTCGGCGCTCAGCCGCCAGCCGCGCCGGTGATCCTGAAGGCCGAGACCGCCGAGGTCATCGAGATCGAAGTTCCGCTGTCGACCGCGGCCGCCGCTGCGCCGGTTCCGGCCGCGGCCCGCGCCGGCCGCCAGCAGGGCCTGCAGGACCGCTTCTCGTTCGAGACCTTTGTCGCCGGTCCCGCCAACGAATTCGCCTTCGCCGTAGCCCGCCGCGTGGCGGCCTGGGCGGACGGCCACTTCAATCCGGTGATTTTCCACGGCCCCTACGGCTTCGGGAAGACCCACCTGCTGAACGCCCTGGCCTGGGAGGCCATGCAGTCCGCCCCGGACAAGCGGGTGGTCTACATCACCGCCGAGCGCTTCACCTCGACGTTCGTCAAGGCCGTGCAGGACCGCCAGACCGCCGCCTTCAAGGATGAGCTGCGTAACGCCGACCTGCTGCTGATCGACGACGTGCAGTTCGTGGCCGGCAAGTCCTCCACCCAGGAAGAGCTGTTCCACACCCTGCTGGCCCTGGTCGAAGACGGCCGCCGCGTGGTGATGACCGCCGACCGCTCCCCCTCGGAGCTGTCGGAGATGGATGCGCGCCTGCGCAGCCACCTGCAGGCCGGCCTGGTCTGCGGCATCGAGCCGGCCGACCGCACCCTTCGCCTGGGCATTCTCGAGCGCAAGCTCGCGACCCTGGCCGCCCAAGGCAAGTTCATGCCCTCGGCCCGCAGCGACGTGCTGCAGTTCCTGGCCGACCGCTTCACCGACAGCGTCCGTGAGCTGGAAGGCGCGCTGAATACCCTGGTCGCCCGGGTCGGCGGCGAGATCTCGCGCCTGACCCTCGACGAAGCCCAGGCCATCCTGCGGCCGAACCTGGCCTGCAACGAGCGCCGGGTCACCGTCGACCAGATCCAGAAGACCGTCGCCGAGCACTATCAGCTCAAGCAGGCCGACCTGATCTCCGAGCGCCGCGCCCGCGTGGTCGCCCGTCCGCGCCAGGTGGCGATGTGGCTGGCCAAACAGATCACCACCCGCTCGCTGCCGGACATCGGCCGCCGCTTCGGGGGCCGCGACCACACCACCGTGCTGCACGCCGTGCGCCGCATCGAGTCCCTGAAGGCCGAAGACCCGATGATCGCCCGCGACCTCGACGTCCTGCTGCGCAAACTGCGCGGCTAGGGGCTCCTCCCCCGTTCGCGGGGGAGGAAGATCACCCTGAGATGCTCCGCGCGCAATCGACGACCGTCGTTGCACCCGGCCGCGGGGAGAAGCCCAGCAGCTCGCGCGCCTTGGCGGTATTGGTCTCGCGCCGCTTGCCGACGTCGCCGGCGAAGAAGCGCAGCTGCGGCTGGAACAGCGCGGCGATCTTCACCGCCAGGTCCGGCATGGTCTTGGTCGGGACCTGCGCCCCGGCCGCGCCGAGCCCCTCGCGCAGGGCGCGGGCGAGGTCGCCCATCCACATGAACTCGCCGGCGGCGATGAACCGTTGACCGGCCGCCCGCGGGGCGGTCATGGCGCGGATGTGGATGTCGGCCAGATCTCGCACGTCGACCACCCAGAAGCCGAACCGCGGAACCCGCGCCGGCCGGCCCTTGAGCAAGCCGAGGATGATCCCGACGGAACCGAGGCTCTCGCGCGAAAGCACCGGCCCGAACACCGCCCCGGGCAGGATGGTGGTCAGCCGATCGGCCGCGCCCCGGGCCTCCATGAACTCCCAGGCGGCGCGCTCGGCGAGGATCTTCGAGCGCCGATAGCCGTCGAACTGCGGATCGGCCGGATCGGCCCAGATGGTTTCGACGCTGGGCAGGCCCGAGGTCCTCGATGGCCGGGCGGTCGCCGCCGCCGAGGTCATCACCACGCGCTTTACCCCCGCCTCCAACGCCGCCTTCAGCACGCGCAGGGTCCCGTCCCGCGCCGGAGCGATCAGCGCCTCGTCACTGGCCCCGTTCCCGCCCAACGGCGAAGCCACGTGCAGCACATAGTCGACCCCGGCCATCGCCTGGCCCCAGCCGGCGTCGTCGGTCAGGTCGGCGATCGCCACACTCAGCCGCGGCTCGCCCTCCGCGCCGACCGCGCGGCGCAGGGCCGGCTCCTTGTCCAGGCTGCGCAGCGTGGCCCGCACATGATGACCGCGGGCCAGCAGCTCCTTCACGCACCAGCCGCCGACGAAGCCGCTGCCGCCGGTCACCAGAACCGTTTCGCCCATAACGTCCTCCTCCGGCCGCTTGCCGGCTTAAGTCTACAGACGTATACATTGGCGGTGACGATAAGTCTACGCGTGTAGAATTGTGAGGGCTCGGTGACGGAATCCAGCGCGCGGCCGCGCAACGCCGCGGCCACCCGCGAGGCGATCCTGCGCTCGGCGCGGCGCGCCTTCGCCGAGCACGGCTATGATGGGGCAGGCGTGCGCGAGATCGCCCGCGGGGCCGGCGTCACCGCCATGCTCATCAACCGCTACTTTGGCTCCAAGGAACAGCTGTTCGGCGAGGTGGTGCTCGACACCATGGCCGACCCGGTGATCCTCAGCCGCGAGAACCTCGACGCCGGCGACCTGGCCCAGGCGATGGCCCAGGCCCTGGTCGATCTCACCGCGCCCGGCGCGGCGCCGCTCGACGGCTTTCTGATCATGTTCCGCTCGGCCTCCAGCCGTCAGGCCGCCGAGATCAGCCGCGGCCAGATCGAACAACGCCACCAACAGGCGATGGCTCAGGCGCTGTCGGGCGAGCTGAGGGCGGAGCGCGCCGCCCTGGTGCTGTCGCTGGTCGCCGGCGTCCAGGCCATGCGCCAGATGATCGGCCTTTCGGCCCTCACCGAAGCCGACCCCAACGCCCTCGCGGCCCTGATCGCCCCGATGCTGCGCCAGCTGATCGAGCCGCCGAAGAGCTGACGGGGAGCGCCGTCAGCGTCTCTTCATGCTGCCCAGGATGCCGCGCATCAGTTCGCGGGCGATGGTGCTGCCAGCCTGGCGCAGCAGCGACTTGGTGAAGGCCTCGCCCATCGACTGGCGGTTGGAGGCGCGCGCACGCGGGGCGGCTGGGGCGCGCTGGCGCGGGGCCGGCTCCGGCGCCTGCTGGCCCCAGGG
>NZ_JBFUIW010000020.1:0-67966 GCF_056401675.1 Phenylobacterium sp. P4_E10
CGGCCGGGGCTGCGGCTTCGGTGGCCACGGGGGCCGGTGGCGCGGCGTCCTGCGCGAACGCCGCCGGCGCGAGCGCGCCGCCCGCGATCATGGCGGCGAGCGCTAGGCCCGTCAGCTTGTTGAATCCAGTTGTCTTCATTGTCGCTATCCCCTTGTCCCGATGAGTTCGGCGCGCACTACAGCGCCGCCGTGCCGGACTCTCCGGTCCGAATTCGCACTGCGTCCTCGACATTGAGGACGAAGATCTTGCCGTCGCCGATCTTGCCGGTCGCCGCGGCGCTCTTGATGGCCTCGACGGCCTTGCCGGCGGCCGCGTCGTCGACGACAGCCTCCAGCTTCACCTTCGGCACGAAGTTCACCTGGTACTCGGCGCCCCGGTAGATCTCCGTTTGGCCCTTCTGGCGGCCGTACCCTTTGACTTCGGAGACCGTCAGCCCCTCGATGCCGGCGCCCACGAGCGCTTCGCGCACGTCGTCCAGCTTGAAAGGTTTGACGATCGCTATGACCAATTTCATCGCCTGCTCCGACGCGCCCTAAGCCAGGAGCGCGCTAACGAGTTTTCCCGCATCCGCCGGAAGATGCGGCTGGCATCCCCCCTCCGACGGCTAGGGTGACGCTATCGGGGGCCGGGTCGGCGAACGGCGCCCGGTAACCTCTGATCAAGGAAAAGGCGCAACCGGCCCGATTGTTGAGCAGATCAGGGTGTTGGCGCCTAAAATACAGGCGAAACCGCCCTCCAGACGTGGGGAGTCAGGCCCGAGGCGACGGCGCGTATAGGGGAACAAAGCCGCGGCCCACGCGCTAGAAAAGTCACGCGGCCCGGTAGTGGGGGGGCCGGGCCTGCGTCATTCTGGAGACGATGAGATGATGATGAAGACCCTGCTCACCGCCTCGGCGGCGATCGCGTTGCTTGCGGGCGGCGCCCACGCCGGCGAGGGGGCCAAGAAATCCAAGCCAGCCGATGCGGCTGAAACCCAGATGAATGACGAATCCACCAAGGCGATGGACAAGACCGTCGATCAGTCGATGAGCGCCGCCTCGCCGGACACCAGCGTCAATCCGCCGGCGACTGACGCCTACTCGACCACCACGACGACGGCGACGCCGTCCTCGGCGATGGATGCGACCACCGCTGGGACGGACACCGCAGCCGTGGCGCCGGCCAATGTGACCGCCATGCAGCCGGTGGCCGACACCCCCGAGAACCGGGCCAAGTTCAAGCCGCTCTCACGGGCCGGTCGAGCGACGACTCCGCGCGGCAATTAGAGCAAGGCTTTCCGCCTTGAAGCGAAGGTCGGCGGGCCCTATGGTCCGCCGACTTTTTTTGCGCCTGCGAAAACCAGCTCAATGCCAGCCGACAAGCCGCTTTCGTTTCAGGGACTTATCCTGAAATTGCATGACTATTGGAGCCGTCAGGGCTGCGTGATTCTGCAGCCTCACGACGTCGAGGTGGGGGCCGGGACCCTGCATCCGGCCACCGTGCTGCGCGCGTTGGGTCCCAAGCCCTGGCGCGCTGCCTATGTGCAGCCCTCGCGCCGGCCAGGCGACGGCCGCTATGGCGAGAACCCCAACCGGCTGCAGCACTACTACCAGTATCAGGTGATCCTGAAGCCGAACCCGGACAACCTGCAGGAGCTCTATCTGGGCAGCCTGGAGGCGATCGGCCTCGACACCCGCATGCACGACATCCGCTTCGTCGAGGACGACTGGGAAAACCCCACTGTCGGCGCCTGGGGCCTGGGCTGGGAAGTCTGGTGCGACGGGATGGAAGTCACGCAGTACACCTACTTCCAGCAGGTGGGCGGCCTGGACGTGTTCCCGGTGGCCGGCGAGCTGACCTACGGCCTCGAGCGCCTGGCCATGTACCTGCAGAACGTCGACCACTTCACGCAGCTGGCCTTCAACGATCCCGACGGCCCGCTGCCGATGACCTATGGCGACGTCTTCCTTGAGAATGAGCGCCAGCAATCGGAAGCCAATTTCCACCTCTATGATGTCGAGACGCTGAAGCGGCAGTTCGAAGACATGGAACGCCAGGTGCCGCGCATCCTTGAGGGCCGCGGGCCGCAGGGCCAGCGCACCGTGCTGCCGGCCTATGACCACGTGCTGAAGGCCAGCCACCTGTTCAACCTGATGGACGCTCGCGGCGCGATCGCCGTGGCCGAGCGGCAGAGCTATATCGGCCGCATCCGCGACCTGACCAAGATGTGCGCCGAGGCCTGGGTGGCCAACGAAGGGGGCAACGCTTGAAGCGCGCCGTCGTCGCCGCGCTCGCCGGCCTAATCGCGGTGAGCGCCCCTGCCTTGTCAGGATGTGCTCGGGCGCCGGAACGGCCGCCAGAAGAAGAGCTGATTGTTTCGAAAGAACACGACGCTCAAATCCTTGCGGCGATGGCTGAGGCGCGCAAGACCTTGCCGATATTCTGGGCGAAGTTCGATGCGAAGTCGCCCAGCTACAGCGACTTTGCGCTCAAGGTTGGGCTTAAGACCCGCACCGGGGGCGAAGAGCACATCTGGATGAACGTCCTTGGCAGATCCAACGGCAAGGTGACTGGTGAACTCGCCAATGAGCCCTACAACTTGGACGGTCTGAAGATTGGCTCCCGGGTCGAGGTCGACGAGACGGCGATCTCGGATTGGCAATACGCGACCGGCGGAAAGCTCTACGGACATTTTACGACGCGAGCGCTGAGCGCGCGCGCCAACGCGGCCCAACGCGCGCAAGCGGCTGAATTGTTCTCGCCGCAACCGCTTGAGGCCGGAGCCAACTGATGCCCCAGCTTCTGATTGAACTGTTCTCTGAAGAGATTCCCGCCCGCATGCAGGCGCAGGCCGCGCGGGACTTCGACCGCATGGTCCGCGAACGCCTTGCCGAACAGGGCCTGCTGCCCGAGGGCATGAAAACCTTTGGCGGTCCGCGACGCCTGACCCTGGTGGCTGAAGGGCTGCCGGTCGCGCAGGGCGATCGCCACGAAGACCGCAAGGGCCCACGCGTCGGCGCGCCCGACGCGGCCATCGACGGCTTCCTGCGTTCCACGGGTCTGACCCGCGAGCAACTGGTGGAGAAGGACGGCGTCTGGTTCGCCCACATCCATCGCAAGGGCCGTCCGACCGCCGAGATCGTGGCCGAGATCCTCGACCACGTGATCCGCAATTTCCCCTGGCCGAAGTCGATGACCTGGGGGCGCGGCACGCTGCGCTGGGTGCGGCCGCTGAAGCGCATCGTCTTCCTGTTCGACGGCGAGGTCGTGCCGCTGAACGTCGACGGCATCGAAGCCGGCGACGTCACCGAGGGCCACCGCTTCATGGGGTCCGGCAAGCCCTTCAAGGTGAAGGACTTCGACACCTATCGCGACAAGCTCGCCGCGCACTTCGTGATCCTCGACCCTGGGGAGCGCAAGGATCGCATCATGGACGGCGCGCGCACCCTGTGCTTCGCGCGCAACCTCGAACTGGTCGACGACGACGGTTTGCTGGACGAAGTCTCGGGCCTGGCCGAATGGCCGACCCCGGTGCTGGGCGACATGGACCCGGCCTTCCTGGACCTGCCCTCGGAGGTGATCCGCACCTCGATGCGCACGCACCAGAAGTACTTCGCGGTTCGGCCGGGCAATGGCGGCAACGGCAAACTCGCTCCGCACTTCATCACCGTCGCCAATATCGAGGCGGCCGATGGCGGCAAGGAGATCGCCCGCGGCAACGCCAAGGTGCTCTCGGCCCGCCTGAACGACGCGCGCTTCTTCTGGGATGAGGATCGCAAGATCAAGCTGGAGGACCGCCTCCAGAAGCTGACCGGCGTCACCTTCCACGCCAAGCTCGGTACCCTGGCCGAGCGGGTCGAGCGGCTGGAGCTGCTGGCCAAGGCCATCGCCCCGCGGGTCGGCGCCGACGTCTCCAAGGCCGTGCTGGCCGCGCGGCTCTGCAAGGCGGACCTTTCCACCGGCATGGTCGGCGAATTCCCCGAACTGCAGGGCCTGATGGGCGGCTACTACGCGCGCGAGGAGAAGATCAGCCCGGTCGTCGCCGACGCCATCCGCGACCACTACCGTCCGGTCGGCGCCAATGACGAGGCGCCTGACGTGCCGGTGACGATGGCCGTGGCCATCGCCGAGAAGCTCGACACCCTGACCGCCTTCTTCGCCATCGACGAGAAACCGACCGGCTCGCGCGACCCCTACGCGCTGCGCCGCGCCGCGCTCGGCGTGATCCGCATTCTGCTGGGCTCGGAGGCGCGCGCGCCGATCCGCGAACTGGTCGCCGACTGGTACCGCTCGCTGCGCTGCTATGTCGATCCGGGGCGCGCGCTCTACGTCTCGACGCGCCGCACCACCGGCTATCTGGGCCCGGCCTATCGTCAGCCCTCCGAGGTCTTCCAGACCTATGTCGAGGAGTTCGAGGACGCGCTGCTGGAAGGCGTGCCCTACGTGGTCTCCACCGACCAGGACTTCGACATCCGCTTCGACCGCTCCGCGCCGGCCGGCGATCCGCCGGAAGGCGAGGTCCAATACCAGTTCCGCCCCTACGGCGTGGTGGCCGACGAGGTGCTGAGTTTCATGGCCGACCGCCTGAAGGTCGCGCTGCGCGACCAGGGCAAGCGTCACGACCTCGTCGACGCGGTGTTCGCGCTCGGCGACGACGACCTGGTGCGCATCGTCGCCCGCGTTGAGGCCCTCGACGGCTTCCTGACCGGCGCCGACGGCCAGAACCTGCTGGCTGGCTACAAGCGCGCTGGCAACATCCTCAAGGCCGAGGAGAAGAAGGGCGAGCTGCCCGTCGGTCCCGCGGTCGCAATGCCGGCTGCGCCGAAGGAGGAGGGGGCGCTGATCGCCGCCCTCCAGGCCGCCGAAGCGCCGGTGGCTCTGGCGTTGCAGCAGGAAGACTTCGCCGGAGCCATGCGCGCCCTGTCGGGACTGCGCAGCCCTGTCGATGCCTTCTTCGAGGCGGTATTGGTGAATTCTGAAAACGCGGCGGAGCGTGATAACCGCCTGCGTCTTCTGGTGCAGGTGCGCGACCTCATGGAGCGGGTCGCGGACTTTTCGCAAGTGACGGGCTAAGGAGGCCTCTAGGATGTCGACCGATACGCTGACCAAGTCGCGCTGGGTCTATTCCTTCGGCGGTGGCGGCGCCGATGGCGATGCGTCGATGAAGAATCTCCTGGGCGGCAAAGGCGCCAACCTGGCGGAGATGTCGTCCCTGGGCCTTCCGGTGCCCCCCGGCTTCACCATCACCACCGAGGCCTGCGTCCACTACTATTCCAACGACAAGCAGTACCCGGCCGATCTGAAGGATCAGGTCGTGACCGGACTGGCCGCCGTCGAAAAGACCACCGGCAAGTCGTTCGGCGACACCTCCAACCCGCTGCTGGTCTCGGTCCGTTCGGGGGCCCGCGCCTCGATGCCGGGCATGATGGACACCGTCCTCAACCTCGGCCTCAACGACGAGACTGTCGAGGGCCTGGCCAAGCTGTCGGGTGACCGCCGCTTCGCCTTCGACAGCTACCGCCGCTTCATCCAGATGTACTCCAACGTGGTGCTCGACCTCGACCACCACATGTTCGAAGAGATCCTCGACGAGCATAAGGAGCGCCTCGACGTCACCGTCGACACCGGCCTCACCGCCGACGACTGGGAAAAGGTCGTCGCCGACTATAAGGCCGCGGTCCAGCAGGAGCTCGGCCAGCCGTTCCCGCAGGACCCGCACGCCCAGCTGTGGGGCGCCATCGGCGCCGTGTTCGCCAGCTGGATGAACGACCGCGCCAAGTTCTACCGCCGCATGCACGACATCCCGGAAAGCTGGGGCACCGCCGTCAACGTGCAGTCGATGGTGTTCGGCAACATGGGCGACTCGTCGGCCACCGGCGTGGCCTTCACCCGCAATCCGTCCACCGGTGAGGCCCGCCTCTACGGCGAATTCCTGATCAACGCCCAGGGCGAGGACGTGGTGGCCGGCATCCGCACGCCCCAGGCCCTGACCAAGATCGCTCGCGAAGAGATGGGCGAAAAGGCGCTCTCCATGGAGGAGGCGCTTCCGGAGGTCTTCCTGCAGTTCAAGGCCGTCGTCGAGAAGCTCGAGAAGCACTATCGCGACATGCAGGACATCGAGTTCACGGTCGAGCAGGGCCGGCTCTATATGCTGCAGACCCGCAACGGCAAGCGCACCGCCAAGGCGGCGCTGAAGATCGCCGTGGATCTCGCCAGCGAAGGCCTGATCACCCAGCAAGAGGCGATCATGCGGGTCGAACCCGGCAGCCTCGACCAGCTGCTGCACCCGACCATCGACCCGGCCAGCCCGCGCGACATCGTCACCACCGGCCTGCCGGCCTCGCCCGGCGCGGCCACCGGCAAGATCGTCTTCAACTCCGACGAGGCCGAGCGTCTCGGCTCGGCTGGCGAAGCGGTCATCCTGGTCCGCGACGAGACCAGCCCGGAAGACATCCACGGCATGCACGCCGCCCGCGGCATCGTCACCGCCCGCGGCGGTATGACCAGCCACGCGGCGGTGGTCGCCCGCGGCATGGGCCGTCCCTGCGTCTCCGGCGCCGGCGAGCTGCAGATCGATGGCAAGAACGGCGAGCTGCGCGTGCGCGGCCGCACCTTCAAGGCCGGCGAGATCATCACCGTCGACGGCTCCAAGGGCGAAATCCTCGCCGGCACGGTCACGATGATCGAGCCGGAGCTGACCGGCGACTTCGCCACCTTGATGGTTTGGGCCGACAAGACCCGCCGCCTGAAGGTCCGCGCCAACGCCGAAACGCCGCTGGACGCGCGCACCGCCCGCCAGTTCGGCGCTGAAGGCATCGGCCTGTGCCGCACCGAGCACATGTTCTTCGATGAGGACCGCATCGCCGCCGTGCGCGAGATGATCCTCGCCGACGACGAGGCCGGCCGCCGGACCGCCCTGGCCAAGATCCTGCCGATGCAGCGCAACGACTTCGTCGAGCTGTTCACGATCATGGAGGGGCTGCCGGTCACCATCCGTCTGCTCGACCCGCCGCTGCACGAGTTCCTGCCGCACACCGAGGCCGACCTGGTCGCCGTCGCCGAGGCCACCGGCCTCGACGCCGCCAAGCTGATGCGTCGCGCCAAGGAGCTGCACGAGACCAATCCCATGCTCGGCCACCGCGGCTGCCGCCTGGGCGTCTCGTACCCGGAAATCTACGAGATGCAGGTCCGCGCCATCTTCGAGGCCGCCTGCGAGATCGCCGAAAGCGGCAAGGCCGCGCCGATCCCTGAGATCATGCACCCGCTGGTCGCCAAGGGCGAAGAGATGCGCTTCCTGCGCCAGCTGACCGACCGCACCGCCCAGGCGGTGTTGAAGGAGCGCGGCCGCGAGATCGAGTATCAGGTCGGCACCATGATCGAGCTGCCGCGCGCCGCCATCCGCGCCGGCGACCTGGCCGAGAACGCCGAGTTCTTCTCGTTCGGCACCAACGACCTGACCCAGACCACCTTCGGCATCAGCCGCGACGACTCCGGCCGTTTCCTGGGCGCCTATCTTGAGAAGGGCATCTTCGAAAAGGACCCCTTCGTCAGCCTCGACCAGGAAGGCGTCGGCGACCTGATCCGCATCGCCGCCGAGCGCGGCCGCGCCGTCCGCCCGAACGTCAAGCTCGGCATCTGCGGCGAACACGGCGGTGACCCGGCCTCGATCGAGTTCTGCGAGAAGGTCGGCCTGGACTACGTCAGCTGCTCGCCGTTCCGGGTGCCGATCGCTCGCCTGGCCGCCGCCCAGGCCGCCGTCGGCGGGATGGAAAAAGACCGGTAGCACCGCGACAGCGCCCTCCCGCAAGGGCAGGGCGCTGTCCTTGGCTTGGAATCTCCGCCGCTGCGACCGCGGCTAGTTCCGACCTAGCTTGGCGAAGGCGGCGACTGCATCCTCGATCTCCTCGAAGACCATGGCGGGGCCGATCCTGGCCAGCACGCCGGCGCGCTCCAGCGTGGTTCGCGGCTCGCTATGCAGTTCGGCGATGGCGAGTTTCAGCCCCCGCGCCGCGGCCAGGTCGCAGATATCGGCCAGCATGACCACGGCGGTGCTGTCGAGCTGAGTGATCGCGCTGGCGTCGACGACCAGCCATTCTGCATCCGGCGCGGCGTCCTCAATGACCGCCTCGAGCCGGCCTTTGACGTAGTCGACGTTGAGGAACAGCAGGCTGCCCTGCAGCAGGTAGATCGTCAGTCCCAGGATCGGCTGGGCGTCCTGGTGCCGATGCAGCTTGAACAGGCCCTCGCGCCCTGGAATGCGGCCCATCATCGCGTCGCGCGGCTTCATGCCCTTCATCAGAACGTAGAGCAGGGTGGCGCCGACGGCGACGGCCACGCCGTTCAGGACGCCCAGTACGACGACGCCCGCAATGCTCACCAGGGCGAGCACGAACTCGACCCGGCTGATCTTCCAGAGATCGCGCAGGGTGCTCCATTCGATCAGGCTGACGGCGGCCGAGGCCAGGATCGCGCCGAGCGCCGGCGTCGGCAGCAGCGACAGGGCGTCCGATAGGAACAGGATGGTCAGGGCCAGGGCGGCTGCTGAGATCAGGCCGGCCAGCTGCGTCTTGCCGCCCATCAGGTCGTTGGTGGCGGTGCGGGAATCCGACGACGTCACCGCAAAGCCGCCGAGCAGTCCGGAGGCGACGTTCGCCGCCCCGAACCCCACCAGCTCGCGATTGGCGTCGACCGGGTACTTGTTCTTGGCGCCGAAGCTGCGCGCGGTGACGATGCCGGCGCCGAAGCTCACGATCATCACAGCCACGGCGCCGACGGCCAGGTTGCCCAGCGAGACGTCGTGCGGGATCGGCAGCATAGGGGTCGGCAGTTGTGAGGGGATCTCGCCGACGACGCGGATGCCCATCCCGGGAAAATCGAAGACCGCCGACAGCGCGGTGGCCAGCGTCACTGCGACCAGCGGCCCGGGAATGGCCGGAAGCCATGCGCCCAGCACCCGCAGCAGGACGAAGAGTCCGGCGCCGAGCGCTAGGGACGGCCAATGGATCAGGTCGAGCTTCGTGGCGAACTCGTAGAGCGGCCGCAGCAGCCCGTCGCTGTCGAGCTTCACGCCGGTGAGCCGGCCAAGCTGGCCGACCAGGATCGACAGCGAGATGCCGGTCATGAAGCCGGCCAGGATCGGCCGCGACAGGAAGTTGGCGATGAAGCCGAGCCGCAGGAGGCTGGCGACGAAGCACAGCCCGCCGACGATGATCGCGATCGCCGCCGAGACGACGATGCGGTCCTGCGTCGCCGTCACGCCCAGGGACAGGAACACGGCGGCCAGCATCATCACCGTACCGGCGTCTGGCCCTACGATGAGCTGCCGCGACGAGCCGAACAACGCGTATCCGAGGACCGCGGCGATGCTTGCATACAGGCCGATCTCGGGCGGCAGTCCCGCCAGGGCCGGATAGGCGATCGCGCTGGGCAACCCGACGGCCGCGATCCCCAGCCCGGCCGCGATGTCATAGCGGAGCCATTGGAGCCGATAGCCTTTCAGACCGGTCAGCAAAGGCAGGCTTGGCATTGGCGCGTCCCAGGCGGTCCCAGGTGTGGCGATCATCTGTATCGGGACTGATCCACGCCCGGTATGGGGTGATTTCCCAAGCTCAGGCGTGGCGGACCGGAACTATCTCGGAGGTGATCCCGGGCGCTTGCGACCGTCCGCCGCCTCTACCAGCGGCGCCAGCCGGGCGGTGTAGATCTCGGCGTCGCGCGGATGCATGTGCGAGATCTCCGGCATCCGGAAGCCCTGCAGTTGCGGGTGCTCGTCATAGCGGACGCCCTTGGTCTTGGTCCCGGCCAGCAGGCCGTCCCAGAACACCGCGCGCGGGAAGGCCTTGGGCTCCGTCTGCGCCAGGAATCCGGCCTGCGGGTGCATGACGAACACCACATCGCCGCCGCGCGCGCGGATCTTGGCGACATTGGCCGCCACCTCGGCGATCACCTTCGGCGGGTTGAGCGGCGGCGCGCCCGGCTGCGGCTTGAAGATCTCGCCCCAGATCGCGATCGAACGCTCGCGATAGGCCGCGTC
Organism: Phenylobacterium sp. P4_E10; assembly: GCF_056401675.1. NCBI lineage: Bacteria > Pseudomonadati > Pseudomonadota > Alphaproteobacteria > Caulobacterales > Caulobacteraceae > Phenylobacterium > Phenylobacterium sp. P4_E10. The sequence goes on from NZ_JBFUIW010000020.1 coordinate 10,014, forward strand.
GGTCAACTCGCGGCTCCACATCTCGGAATTGCGGTCGGGCTTCGATATGCCGATCTTGTAGGGGTCGACGAAGGCCGGCTGCTGCCCCGGCCGGGTCGGCAGCTCCAGCCGCCGCCACAACTCCTTGGGGCGGGTCTGGTCGTCGATATAGGCGAACACGTACTCCGCCGGGATCGACAGCACGCGGCCCGCCCGCTGCGATAGGGTCTCGTCGCGCGCGTAGGGCAGGGCCTTGGCGCCGCGCCCGGCGAACTCGCCGTAGAACAGCCCGGTCACCACGTCGGCCACCACCAGCCCGTGGAAGTTCGGATCGTTCGCCAGATCGGCCAGCACGAACCGGGGGCTGCTGCCCTCCAACGCCAATTGCACCGGCCGCACGCCGGTGGTCCGTTCCCAGACGTCCAGGTCGACGTCGAACAGATTGCGCGAGGTGCCGATCAGCACGGTGGCGTCTGCGGTCGCCAGCCGCCGCTGCGCTGCCCAGGCGCCGGTCGTGTTCTTGATGTCGCCGGTCTCGTAGCTCTGGCTGCGCCAGTAGGTCTCCCAGCCGACCAGCATCGCCGCGGTCAACGCCAGGGCGGCGAGCGCGATCTTGCCCCATGGCCGGTCCGGGATCTCGCGGCGGGCTTCATCCGGCTCGTCGGCATGGCGCAGGCCGTCGCTCGGCGCCGGGGCCTGGGCGCGGGCGCCTTCAGTCTCGGCCAGTGCGCGCTCGGCGCTAGAACTGGAAATAGATGAAGGCATTGTCGGAGCCTTGGCTGGCGAGGATGAGGAAACCCATGACCGCCCACAACACCGCCAGCGCGCCGGCGTGGGTGCGGGCCACCACCGCCTCCAGCGAGGTCGCGCGCATGCGCCACTGGCAGATCAGCATGGCGCCTAGAATGGCGGCCACCGGCAGGATGTCGTTGAGGTAGAGCAGGGGAGCGGCCTTCGCCGGCGCCGCGACCATCGAGCTCAGCATCCTTGCGGCCTGCGGGAAGTCGGTGGCGCGGAAGAACACCCAGGCGACGCAGACCAGCACGAAGGTCAGGGCCGCTGCAGCCAGCTTGAAGACGCTGGTGTGGAACACGGCCAGCCGTCCAAAGGCCGCGGTCAGCGCTCGCTCGCCGGCCAGATAGAGCCCGTGCAGCCCGCCCCAGACCACGAAGGTCCAACTCGCCCCGTGCCACAGGCCGCCGAGCAGCATGGTGATCATCAGGTTGCCGTAGGTCCGCAGCCGGCCTTTTCGGTTCCCGCCCAGCGAGATGTAGAGGTAGTCGCGCAGCCAGGTGGACAGGGAGATATGCCAGCGCCGCCAGAAGTCGGAGAACCCCACCGCCGCATAGGGCGAGTTGAAGTTCTGCGGCAGGGCGAAGCCTAGGCACAGCGCAGCCCCGATGGCGGTGGTCGTGTAGCCCGAAAAGTCGAAGAAGATCTGGCCGGCGAAGGCCAGCACCCCGGTCCAGGCGTCCAGCGGCAGCAAGCCTTCCTTGGCCTCGAACACCTTGTCCGCAGGCCCGGCCAGGAAGCCGTCGGCCAGCACGATTTTCTCGAACAGGCCCAGGGTCATCAGCGCCAGCCCCCACAGCAGCATCGGCTGGCTGGCGCGCTTGGGGGTGGAGAACTGCGACAGCAGGTCCTTGGGCCGCATGATCGGGCCGGCCACCAGGTGCGGGAAGAAGGTCACGAACAGCGCAAAGTTCAGGAACGATCGGCTGGGCGCGATCCGCCGCTGATAGACGTCCAGCGTGTAGGACAGGGTCTGGAAGGTGTAGAACGAGATGCCCAGGGGCAGGACGATGTTCCACTCCGGCGCCTGATAGGCGACGCCGAACGCGCCCATCAGCCGCGCGAAGTTCTCCTCCAGAAATCCCCCGTACTTGAAGAAGCCCAGCATGCCGAGATTGGCGGTCAGCGAGATAATCAGCGCCAAGCGCCGCGGCGCGGCCCGCTCCTCGCTGGCGATCCAGCGGGCGGCGAAATAGTCGACGAAGGTCGACAGCCACAGCAGGAGCACGAATGGGGGGCTCCAGCTCGCATAGAAGATGTAGCTGGCGATCAGCAGGATCACCCGCCGGGTCGTCCAGCCGAGCGGCAGCGTCCAGATCGCCAGGAACACCGCGAAGAAGACAATGAAAGTGATGGAGTTGAAGATCACGGCGCGCCCCCGGGTCCCTCAACGGTCATATCGCGGAACAGCGTTATTCAAGAATGCTTTCTGCGGTGCAGGGTCGACCCGAGTAATCGACCCACTTCCGTCCGGTCACAGTCTCGCCTATGTTGTGAATGAGAGTGCTAATGACTCGCAGATTTGGGGGCGGCAGTGACGGACGCGGCGCAAGAGCGTTTGGCGGCGGCGGAATACCTGCTGGGCCGGATGGCCGGCTGGCTGGATGACGACGTCCTCGACGACACCGCCGCGACGATCCTCGCTGAACTGCGCACCGAACTGACGCCCGAGCAGCGGCGGGAGCGGGAATTGGCCCTGGAGCTGCTGACCAACGGGTGGCGGCGGCGTGAAGCCTTCGCGATCGGCCCTTGGGTCCGCGACGAGGGACAGTCCCAGGGCTGAGGCGCCTGACACCATCGCCGATCCCAGGCTATGGAGGGCGCATGTCGCATCCTCTGAACCGTCCCATCTGGTCGGCGCTGACCGGGCGCCAGTCGGCCATCGCCCTGGCCCAGGGCTCGGCCCTGCGGTTCTCGCCTGAATACGGCCTGTTCGCCGTCACCCCGGACCATTCCGCGCGGAGCCTCTCGGACCTCACCGACCTGGTGCGCGCGCATGGCGATGTCGCCCTGGTCGAGCCGCAGGCGCCCCCAGAGATCCCCGGCCTGGCCGTTCGCTCGCAGGCGCTCTGCTGGCAGATGGTGGCGGAAGAACCCAATCCCATCGGCGCGCCGGCCTTCGAGATCACGCCGCTCACCGAGGCCGACGCCCCGCAGATGCTGGAACTGGCGACCCTGACCGCGCCCGGGCCGTTCTTCGAACGCACCCACCGGCTCGGCCGCTTCGTCGGCGTCAAGCAGGACGGACGGCTGCTCGCCATGGCCGGCGAGCGCATGCAGCCGCCGGGCTTTACCGAGGTCAGCGGCGTCTGCACCCATCCCGACCATCGCGGCCGCGGCTATGCGGCCGGCCTGATGTTGGAGGTGGCGGCCCGTATCCGCGCCCGCGGCGAAACCCCGTTCCTGCATTCCTACGCCCACAACACTGGGGCCATCGCGCTCTATCAGGCGCTCGGCTTCGAGTTCCGCTGCGAGCAGGTGATGACGACGCTCACTTCGGCGGGCTAGTCTGGCCGCCAGACATAGGGAGCGAACCATGGCCATTGCTTTGCGGACCCGTCAGGCGCCGGTGGTCCGCGTCGAGGCGCCGCCGCGGCGCGGCCGCAGTCATTCGGTGATCGTCGCGCCGCGGGCCACGCCGGCCGGAGCCATCGGCGTGGGCGCCATGGGCAGCGTCGCCATGGGGGCCATCGCCTTCGGGGCCTTCGCGGTCGGCGCCCTGGCCATCGGCCGGCTGGCGATCGGGCGGGTCGGCGTCGGCCGCGCGCGGATTAAGCGACTGGAAATCGACGAACTCACCGTGCGTCGTCTCACCATCCTCGACGACGGGGAACCTCGCAGATAGGGTCCGGCCCAATCGCCGCCAGAAGGCGGCTTCCGGAGCTAAATCACAGACATGCGTAGGTTCGTTGCGCCGCTCGTTGCGGCCCTTTGCCTGCCCACGGCCGTCATGGCCGCCTCGCCCCAGCCCACCGAAGGGCTCGCCAAGATCCAGATGCAGGTCGAGACCGGCTTCCTCAATTCCGAGGAGCGCCAGGTGGTCAATCTGCTGATCCAGGCGGCCAACGAGATGACCGCCATCTACGCCAGGCAGTCGGAAGGTCAGGGGCCGGGCCACGGCTTCTATCCGGCCGGCATGACCAAGGCCGAGCTCGACGCCTACATCGCCGCCAACCCGGGCCAGAAGGCCGCGCTGATGGACGGCTACACCGTGGTCAAGCGCGAGGGCGGCAAGCTGGTCACCACGCCCTACAACGTCGAGTACAAGGCCGAGCTGGACCGCGCCGCGGCGCTGCTGGAGAAGGCCGCCGCGATCACCACCAACCCGAGCTTGAAGAAGTTCCTGACGCTGCGGGCAAAGTCGTTCCGCTCCAACGACTACTTCGAATCCGAGATGGCCTGGATGGACCTGGAGGGCACTCCGATCGAGGTCGCCATCGGTCCCTACGAGACCTACACCGACGAACTCTACGGCCAGAAGACCGCCTTCGAGGCCTTCGTCACCCTGAAGGACCCCAAGGAGAGCAGCGCCCTCGACAAGTACAAGGGCTACCTGCGGGCCATGGAGGCGAACCTGCCGGTGCCGGAGTCCTACAAGAACTTCCAGCGCGGCGGCGCCTCGCCGATCGCCGTGGCCGAGCAGGTGCGCGGCGGCGGCGACAACACTATCGGCCCGCAGACCATCGCCTTCAACCTGCCCAACGATGAGCGGGTGCGCGAAGCCAAGGGCGCCAAGAAGGTCGTGCTGTCCAACGTGCTGGGCGCGAAATACGACCGGATCCTCAAGCCGATGGGGGACCGCGTGCTGGTCGCCGACCAGGCCGCCCTGGTCAGCAAGAAGTACATGACCCTCGAGACCCTGTTCCACGAGCTGTCGCACAGCCTCGGCCCGGGTTCGATCACCGTCGCCGGCCGCCCGACCACCGTCTCGGCCGAACTGAAGGAGATCGGCGGCACCGCCGAAGAGGCCAAGGCCGACGTCATGGGCGTCTACAACATCCTCTACATGATGGAGAAGGGCGAGGTTCCGAAAGCCGAGCGTTCTCAGCTGTTTGCGACCTACATGGCCGGCATCTTCCGCGCGGTTCGCTGGGGCGCCGGAGAGGCCCACGGCCGCGGCGCAGCCCTCCAGTACGGCTACCTGAAGTCCAAGGGCGCCTTCACCTGGGATCCTGTCGCCAAGCGCTACCGGGTCAACGACGACGCCATGCAGGCCGGGCTCACCAGCCTGGTGGCCGATCTGGTCAAGCTGCAGGGCGATGGCGACTATGCGGGCATGAACGCCTTCTTCGACCGCTACGCCAAGCTCGACACGGAAGCCGAAAGCGTGATCGCCACCCTGAAGGACATTCCGGTCGACATCGCTCCGATCTATCCCGACAAGATCTAGGATGGACAGCAAGCTCGCCGCCGACATCCAGGTCCTCGCCACGCATGATCTTGTCCGTCTGGGCAAGACCACGATCACGGTGGGCGGCCTGGGGGCGGCGATCTTGATCATCGCTGCCTCGCTGCTTGCGGGGCAGCTGCTGGCCGGCGTCATCCGCCGGATCCGCCGCCGCGCCGATCCGGCCGCCGCGCCCTCGATCTATATCGTCGAGAAGCTGACCACCTACGGTCTGGCGGTGTTCGGGGTGATCGCCGCCTTCTCAACGCTGGGCCTCGACCTGTCGTCCTTCACGCTGTTCGCCGGCGCCCTGGGCGTCGGCCTCGGCTTCGGGATGCAGAGCGTCGTCAAGGAGTTCATCGCCGGCCTGGTGCTGTTGTTCGACAAGCTCCTGCACATCGGCGACTACATCGAGCTGCAGACTGGCGAGCGCGGGGTGGTCGCCGAGATCGGCCCGCGCGCCACCCGCATCCGCAATAACGACGACCTCGACGTCCTGATCCCCAACTCGCGACTGATCGAGACCCCGGTCGTCAACTGGACCTATCAGAACGGCGCCCGGCGGATGCACATACCGTTCCGCGTCGCCTACGGCGCCGACAAGGCCGCAGTGCGCGAGGCGGTTCTGCGCGCCGCGCACAACGTCCCTTTCACGCTCAAGGACACCTCGGTCCGCAAGACCCAGGTCTGGTTGGTCGGCTTCGGCGAGAGCGCGCTCGCCTTCGAATTGGTGGTCTGGCCGGCCCTGGAGGCGGTCAAGCGGCCCAACGCCACCCACGCAGCCTATACCTGGGCGATCGAGGACGCCCTGCGCGCCGGCGGCTTTGAGATCCCATTCCCGCAGCGCGAGGTGCGCGTCCGCGCCATGTTCGGCGAGGAGGGCGACGAGGCGCGCCAGACCTTGGGCCTGACCGGCCACCACATCGGCGAGAGGCCGAGCATCCGCCGCGACAGCGTCAACGATGCGGCCGAAGACCTCGCCCGCGGCGCCCAGCTGGACGCCGCGTCCGATCTCCAGCCCAAGCCGCGCTCTTGAACCCCCTGGCCACCATCGGCTACGAGGCGACGACCCAGGACGTGGTCATCGCCCGGCTGAAGGCGGCGGGCGTTGAGACCCTGGTGGATGTCCGTGCGATCGCCGCCTCGCGCCGGGCAGGCTTCTCCAAGACCGTGCTGGCCGCCAGCCTGGCTGAAGCCGGCATCGGTTATGTGCATCTGCGCCAGCTCGGCACGCCCAAGCCCGGCCGCGACGCCGCCCGCAAGGGCCGCATCGCCGAGATGACCGTCATCTTCGAGGAGCACCTGGCCGAGCCGGCCGCCCAGCTCGAATTGGCAGCGGCCAAGGAACTGGCCGCCGAGCGCAAGATCGCCTTGCTCTGCTTCGAGGCCGATCACCGCGGCTGCCACCGCAAGATCCTCGCCGACCGCATCTGCGAGGACCTCGGCTGCGCAGTCGAGCACCTCTGACCTGAACCATAATTCACCTGACAAGACCCCCGGTCTCTGGCCTCCTTCCGGCGAATATTGGGGGAGGGGCGAGCATGGCCCAGGGTTTCGATCCGGCCGCGGCGACGGCCGCCTATCTGGCGACCATGTCGCCGGAGGCGCACGCCAAGGCCACGGCCTACACCCAGGGCGGCCACTGGCTGCTGCTGTGGGGTGCGCTTGTCGCCATCGTCGTCGCCTGGCTGGTGCTGCGCTCGGGCGTGCTGGTCGCCACCCGCGCGGCGATCGAGAGCCGCAAGGCCCGGCCCTGGCTGGCCGCCGCCGCAGTGCTGGCGCTCGACGCCCTGATCGAGACCATTCTTGCCCTGCCCTGGACCATCTATTCCGACTGGTGGCGCGAGAAGGTCTATGGCCTGACCAGCCGCGGACTGGGCGGCTACCTCGGCGAGTTCGCCGTCACCGCCCTGATCTCGATCGTCGTCACTGTGATCCTGGTCTCGCTGCTCTATTGGCTGATGCGCAAGGCGCCGCGGACCTGGTGGGCCTGGGGCGGCGGCGTGGTCGCCATCGCCTTCATCGTGCTGCTGGTGCTGGCCCCGGTGTTCGTCGAGCCGCTGTTCAACACCTATAAGTCCGCGCCTGCGGGGCCGGTGCGCGACGCCATCGTCGAGATGGCCGAGGCCAACGGCGTGCCGCACGACAAGATCTACGTCTATGACGGCTCCAAGCAGTCCAACCGCTACACCGCCAATGTCTCGGGCCTGTTCGGCACGGCCCGCATCGCCATGAGCGACGTGATGTTCGCCAAGGGCGCGGACATGGCCGAGGTGAAGGCCGTGGTCGGCCACGAGATGGGGCACTACGTCCGCAAGGATGTCTTCTGGATGGCGGGCGCCTTCGGGCTCATGGCCCTGGTCGGCTTCTTCCTGACCGACCGGCTGTTCGCCCCGGTGCTGCGCCTCACCGGCGCGAAGGGAATTCAGGGCCTTTCCGACCCGGCCGGATTCCCGGTGATCGGCATCATTCTGGCCGTCCTCGGCCTGCTGGCGACGCCGGTCTACTCATGGATCATCCGCCAGGGCGAAGTCGCCGCCGACCGCTTCTCGCTCGAGCACGTCAATGAGCCGGACGGCCTGGCCAAGGCCCTGGTCAAGACCATCGAGTACCGGGCGGCTACGCCCTCGAAGCTCGAGGAGGCGCTGTTCTACGATCATCCGGCGGTGGGCAGCCGCGTGCGGATGGCGATGGGCTGGAAAGCTGCGCAGCAGAAGGTCGACGAGGTCCACTAGCCCGCTTCCCCGGCATGGCGCCGGGCTGGCGAAGCCTAGCCGAAACTGCGCTTCAGCTTCTCCAGCGCCGGCGTGATAGTGTCCCAGTAGGGCCGCGCGCACTCGCCGTGCCAGGGACCGCTCAGGCCCCTGGAACCGTCGGGATCTTCCCGGAAATGCATCTTGGTGGTGGGCTCGCCTTCGCGGATCGGCAGCTTGCACTTGGGGCACCAGGGACCACGCGGATCGCCGCCCGGAACGTCGTCGTACGCCATACTCATCCCCAGAGACTTGTGACGCTGGAACGTAGCGCCACTGTCTCCTGGGGCCGACGCGTCAAGGCGACGCGTCTACCGTTTGCGAACGAACACCGTGCCGGCCGAATAGCCCGCGCCGAACGAGCAGATCAGGCCGGTGTCGCCGCTGACGAAGTCGTCGTTCGCCTTGTGGAAGGCGATGATCGAGCCGGCCGAGGAGGTGTTGGCGTACTCGTCGAGGATGATCACGTTCTCGCCGGGCGCCGGTTCTCGGCCCAGGACGCGCTTCCCGATCAGCTCGTTCATGTTGATGTTGGCCTGGTGCAGCCACATGCGCTTGAGGGCGGTCGGATCGATGCCCAGGTCGCCGGCGTGGGCGACGATCATCTCGGCGACCATCGGCACCACTTCGCGGAACACCTTGCGGCCTTCCTGCACGAACAGCTTGTCGGTCGCGCCGACGCCATCGGGCGCCGCCCGGTTCAGGAAGCCGAAGTTGTTGCGGATGTTGTTCGAGAACTGGGTCTTCAGCCGCGTGCCGAGGATTTCCCAGCCGCCCGTGGCGTCCTCGGCCCGCTCGACGATCACCGCCGTGGCCACGTCGCCGAAGATGAAGTGGCTGTCGCGGTCGCGGAAGTTCAGGTGGCCAGAACAGATCTCCGGATTGACCATCAGCACAGCGCGGGCCGAACCGCCGCCCACGAAATCGGCCGCGGTCTTGATGCCGAAGGTGGCCGACGAGCACGCCACGTTCATGTCGAAGGCGAAGCCCTCGATGCCCAGCGCCTGCTGCACCTCGATGGCCATGGCCGGGTAGGCGCGCTGCATGTTCGAGGCCGCGCAGATCACTGCATCGATCTGGCTGACGTCCTTGCCCCAGCGGGCGATGGCATCCTTGGCCGCCTCGACGGCGATCTCGGCCAGCACCGAAAGCTCTTCGTTCGAGCGCTCAGGGATGTTCGGCCGCATGACCTCCGGATCGACCAGGCCGGTCTTGTCCATCACGAAGCGCGACTTGATGCCCGAGGCCTTCTCGATGAACTCGGCGGAGGAGGGGGTGAGGGCGGTCACTTCGCCGGCCTCGATCGCCGCGGCGTTGGCCGCGTTGAACCGCTCGACATAGGCGTTGAAGGTCTCGACCAGCTCGGCGTTCGAGAGGCTGTGCGGCGGGGTGTAAAGGCCCGTGGCCGCGATCACGGCTTGATGCAAAACGCTGTCTCCGACAACCGCTCCTCTGGCCCGGGAATCCGTCCGGCGGGAGCTTGAGGCGCCAGTGATAGCACGCCCGTCACAGAGCGGTCATGCGGGCCGCGTTGATGCGCTCGCCAGGGTGAGTCGCGCGGCGAGATCACGTTTTCGGCGTGGTGCAGTCGCGATATCGCGCTGATTGCAAGATTGGGAAATCGTGTCCCTGCAAGGGGTCGTGGCGCATTAATCGTGCGCAACGGCGGGGCAACTTGACAGTTTTTCGGCCCAGCCCATCCTCCACGGGTTACCTCGACAGTACGCTTGCAAATGCTCGGCCCATCAAAACGACGGCGCTGCTCGCTAGCTGGTATCCGTTAAGAGCACGCCTCACCGCCCGGGGGAGGGTGATATGAAGCGCCTAACGAGAGGCCTTGCGTCTCTTGCTGTTACAGCCATGGCCGTGGCGCCGGGGGCGGCAGCCGCCCAGGCCCCGGACCAGTCCGTCGAAGAGGTGGTGGTCACCGGTTCGCGCATTCGCACGAGCCCGCTCGAACAGAGCCAGCCCATCGTCCAGATCGATCAGGAAGCGATCGCCAAGAGCGGTCTGACCTCCACGGCCGACGTACTCCAGCGCATCCCCTCGGCGGGCGGCGGCCTGAACGCCAAGTTCAACAACTCCGGCAATTTCGGCAATCCGCCGGACGGCGGCGGCGTCGGCGCCGGCTCGGCCGAGATCGACCTGCGCTACCTGGGCTCGCGTCGGGTGCTGGTGCTGGTCGACGGGCTGCGCTGGGTCAGCGGGGCCTCCGCCTCCGGGGTGCCGGGCGCGGTCGACCTCAACACCATTCCGCCGGCCATGATCTCGCGGATGGAGGTGCTGCAGGAAGGCGCCTCGCCGATCTACGGCTCCGACGCCATCGCCGGCGTGGTCAACATCATCACCAAGCAAAGCCAGGACGGCCTGCAGGCCTCCGCCCAGATCGGCGGCTATGGCGAGGGCGACGGGTTCAGCCAGGACTACAACGTCTCCTGGGGCGTCACCCAGGAAGGCACCCGCGTCGTGCTCGGCGGCGGCTACTACAAGCAGGACCCGGTGCTGTCCGGCGACCGCGACATCTCGCGATACCCCAGCCCCTACGCCACCTCCTGCGTGGAGGGCGGCTGCAGCGGCTTCCCGGTGCTGGGACGGTTCATCGTCACTGATCCCAACACCGGCACGAACTTTGACGCCACCTTGAAGGTGCCGCTGGCCATCGGGCAGCGGCCGATCTACGTGCCCGGCAATCCGACCGGCGCCGCGGGCGACCTTACCGACTTCACCACCGCCGGGCGGTTCAACTTCCAACCCTACAACTACATCCTGACCCCGTCGGAGCGGCTGAGCTTCTTCGGCAACGTCAACCAGGAGATCACCGAGGACATCAATCTGCGGGTCCGCGCCAGTTATGTGGACCGCCGCTCGGCCAACCAGGCCGGACCGCTGCCGCTGATCGTCGGGCCCTCGGCCGGCAACGGGAACCTGCTCGACACCGTCAACATCGACGTCACCAATCCCTACAACCCGTTCGGCTTCACCCTCGAGCCGGGCACCTTCGACCTCGTCGGCCGGCGTATGATCGAGAACGGGCCGCGCCACTACGAGCAGAAGGTCAATACCTGGAACCTGACAGGCGCCCTGGACGGCGACTTCCAGGTGAGCGGGCATGCCTGGTACTGGGACGTCAATGTCGTCTGGTCGCGCAACCACGCCGAACAGACCTTCACCGGAAACATCAACGCCCAGCGGGTGCAGCAGGCGCTCGGCCCGTTGGCTGGGTGCACGGGCTCGTGCGTACCGCTCAACCTGTTCGGCGGCACCGGCACCATCACGCCGGCCATGTTGTCCTTCATCGGCTTCACCCAGCAGGATGTCTCCGAGCAGGAGCTACGCGACTACAGCGCCAACCTGACCGGCGACATCTTCGACCTGCCGGCCGGGGCGCTGGCCTTCGCCGCCGGTTATGAGCATCGCGAGACCGAGGGCTTCTTCCAGCCCGATCCGATCGTCGCCGCGGGCCTGTCGTCGGATATTCCGGCCCAGCCGACCAGCGGCTCGATCACGGTCGACGAGTTCTACGCTGAACTGCGCGCCCCGCTGCTGGCCGACCTGCCGTTCGCCTACAAGCTGGACGTCTCGCTGGCCGGCCGCTGGTTCGACTATTCGACCTCCGGAAAGGACGCGACCTACAAGGCCGGCCTGACCTGGCGGCCGATCGAGGAAGTGCTGGTCCGCGCCTCCTGGGGCGAGGGCTTCCGCGCCCCCACCATTGGCGAGCTCTACGGCAGCGCCTCGCGCTTCGACCAGGAGGTCGTCGACCCCTGCTCGGACATCCTGGGCCTGGCCGGCGGCGCGCCCGCCAACGCCACGGTCCGCGCAAACTGTATCGCCAGCGGCGTGCCGGCCAATGGCAGCTTCACGCAGATCAGCCCGCAGGTCTCGGTGCTCACCAGCGGCAACTCCGCCCTGCAGCCGGAAACCAGCGAGAGCTGGAACTACAGCGTGGTCTGGGAGCCGCAGGCGCTGAAGGAGGCCACCTGGGCCAGCGGCGGCTCGCTCGAACTGGCCTACACCGACATCGAGCTCGACCAGGCGATCCAGGCCCAGAACGGCCAGGCCTTCCTGACCCGCTGTGCGACCACCGCCGACCCGATCGCCTGCGGGGCCATCAGCCGCGCCAGCTCCGGTTCGGTGATCGCGATCTCCAACCCGCTGATCAACATCGGCGGGATCAAGACGCGGGCCGTCGACCTGAACCTGATCTACACCTCGCGCGACTACGACTTCGGCCAGTTCACGGCGCGCTCCTACACGACCTGGCTGCTGGAGTTCACCGAGTTCGTGCCCGCGGCCGACGGTCTGCTAGAGATCAACCGCGAAGGCACCGAGCGCGGCAGCCCTGACCAGGCCTATCCGAAGACCAAGTCGACCTTCATCGTCGACTGGGACAGGGGCGAGTGGGGCGCGACCGGCACCCTGCGCTACATCTCCTCGGTGGATGAGCCGGAGGTGACGGCCAACAAGCTGGACTCCCGGACCTACCTCGACGCCCAGTTGCGCTGGCATCCGGAGTTCATGAACGAGGGCGTGCGCGTCGCAGTCGGCGTCAACAACCTGCTCGACAAGGATCCGCCCGGCTGCATCAGCTGCGGTCTGAACAACTTCGACCCCAACGCCTACGACGCGCCGGGCCGGGTGTTCTACCTGCAGCTCAGCTACCGCCAGTAGAGAGCCCGAGGCCGTCTCAGGACGGAGTGAGACGACGTGCGGCGGCGGGGGCGACCCTGCCGCCGCGCTGCGTTTAGGCCCTGTGGCCGTAATGACACAACGCAGAATGGTCTCGGGATCGTCCGCGAACCGACCCTTTATGGCCGCGTTTGGAGGCGACCTACCCCTGCGGCTGGGGGATGGCCAAGCTTTAGTACGGAGTACCAATCAATGAACAATAAGATGTCTCTCATCGCCGCCGCCGCTCTCGCCGCCGCCATCGTTCCCGCCGCTGCGAACGCGCAGGCCGTCACCGGCTACGGCTCGCTGGGCTACAGCCACCATAGCCTTGAAGACGTCGATCTGGGCGCGATCCAAGGCCGCATCGGCGCCCGCTTCAACCCCTACCTGGGCGTTGAGGGCGAGCTGGGCTTCGGCGTGAAAAAGGACGACGTCACCATCGGCGGCGTCAACGGCAAGACCGAGTTGAAGAACTCCGTCGCCATTTACGGGGTGGGCTTCCTGCCGGTCGCGCCGAACGCCGACCTCTACGCCCGCGTCGGCTACGGCAAGAGCGAGGCCAAGGTCTCGGTCCCCGGTGCCAGCGCTGACGCCGACGGCAACAGCTGGAACTACGGCGTCGGCGGCCAGTACTTCCTGGACGATAAGAACGGCGTCCGCGCCGACTACACCCGTCACGACTTCGAGGACGACGCCGGCGAGGCGGACGTCTGGTCGGTGGGCTACGTCCGCAAGTTCTAAGCCTTAGCGGCTAAGGCAAAAAGAGAGGGCCGCCTCCCGCGAGGGAGGCGGCCCTTTTTGCTTCCGATCGGGGGGACGATCAGAAGCTGTAGCGCAGCGATAGGCGGACGCTGCGGGGGGATTGGTAGCTGCGCGGGTAGCCGTAGACGGGGATCGGCGTACCTTGCTGGTCGCGGGTTTCGCCCTGCTCGACCACCCGGGTGACCGCGCGCTCGTTGAACAGGTTGAACACGTCCAGGGCGGCCGACACCGAACCGAAGCCCTCGCGCTCACGAATGATGTCGTAGGTGAAGTTCAGGTCGGTGTTCGTGACCCAGTCGGTGCGGCCGGCGGAGCCGCGCGGAGTGGAGACGCTGTGGCCGTTGACGGGGCAGAACCACGCCGACGGATCACCGCCCGCCGAGGGATCGTCCTCGTTGTAGCCCAGGCAGCCGTAGGGCCGTCCCGATTGGGCGTAGAAGTTGCCGCCCACGCGCAGCGCCTCGGTCACCTGATAGGTGCCGAACAGCTTGAACGTATGGCGACGATCGTTGGGCAGGTAGCCATCGGCGCCCTGCGCCAGGAACCAGGCGTCGAAGTCCTGGGTGATTGAAGTGTCGGTCTGGGCGATGTCCGACTTCACCGCGCCTTCGTAGTTGCCCTCGGACTTGGCGAGCACATACGAGCCCTGCAGGGCCCAGACGCCGTCGAACGGGCGCTCGAACGTCAGTTCCAGCGCATGATACGTCCGCTCGACTTCCGGCAGCCGCAGGTCCTCGGCCGTGAGGTTGACGGGCGTGAGGTTCGCGCCGCCGGGGCCGTTGGTCAGGTCGAGCATCATGTTCGCCGGCTTGCCCGGATTCAGCATGATGTAGGCGCCGGTGAACAGGTCGTTCGAGCTGGGATCTTCCTCCGTGCCCGCCACGCAGTGAATGTCTCTGGTCCGCGCGCAGTAGCGGTCGATGACGCCGCCGCGACCCAGGTCGGTGTCCTCGATGGTCGACGCCAGATTGCGGTACATATAGCGGGCGCCGGCGCGCCAGCCATCCAGGATTCCGCCCTCGAAATCGTGCTCGTAGCCGAGGATGAACTCTTCCTCGAACATGGCTTCGATGTTGGACGCGACCGCTTCAGCGGGGGCCGGTGCGATGGGCCTGGCGAAGATGGCGTCGGGCCGCAGGCGGGCGCCCAGGATGGGGATACCGTTGGCGTCGCGCGCGATGCTGCCGTCCGCGTTGATCGTCACCGCGCGATACTCTTGGTGATAGTCTTCGCCGGAAACTTCCCGAATGGAGGTGTTGGTGGCGATCGGCAGGTAGTAGCGCCCGAAGGAGCCATAGACCTTGTCGCGCCCTTCGCCCTGCGGGTCCCAGGTGAAGCCCAGGCGCGGCGCGAACTGGTCGTCCAGCTTGATGTAGCTTTCGCCGCCCCGGTTCTTGTAGTCGTACTGGTCCAGGCGCAGGCCGGCCTGGATCGTCAGGTCCGGGGTCACGTCCCAGGAGTCCTGGGCATAGATGGCGGTCTGCTCGGCCGCGTACTCGCCGCCCGAACCCAGCACGGTCTTCAGCGCGTAGGCCTGGGCCGGCAGCGAGGTGCCGGTCGGGACACGGAAGAACACGTCCATCAGGTAGCCGCCGTTGTAGGCGTGCACATCGCTCGAGCTGAGCTCTTCCTTGTCGTATCCGACCCGGATGTGATGGTCGCCGAACAGGTTGCGGACGTAGAAGTCCGCGTCGACGCGATAGGTGATGCGCGTGTCTTCGCCCATCGGCTGCAGCGATACGGCGGTGGTCGCGGGGGTCAGGAAGGTCGTCGTCGTGGTAGAGCGCCGATCGCGAACACGGGGTACGTTCACCAGCGGGCCGACGTCCTCCTGGCTGGACTTCTGCTTGCCGTATAGGGCCGTCAGCGTGAACCAATCGGTGAAGGCGCCGGTGTACTTGTAGATCTGGTTGAAGCCGCCAGCGTTCTCGGTGTAGCCGAGCCCTTGGCCGGTGATGCCGACGCGGGCGTCGCGGCTCAGGAACACCTGGTCGGTCTCGTTCGAGTCGGAGAACAGCGTCGCTTCCAGGCGCTGGGTGTCGGTGATGTTGAGATCGAACTTGGTCAACCAGCGCGGGCTGGTCGACTTGTTGTAGAGTTGAACGCCCGTATAGAGGTTGTTGCCCGCCAAGCCCTGCGAAGTCATGGGGAAGTATTCCTTCGTCGACCTGGGATTGACCAAGGCGAAGAAGAAGAGGCGGTCCTTGAGGATTGGTCCGCTCAGATAGAGCGAGGTGTCAATGGTCTCGAGGCTGGCCATCCGGTTATAGACGGTCGCGCCCGGGACGCCGGTCCCGCCGGGCGAGTAGGCCTGCGGCGCGTGAGTGCGCAGCGACTCCGGCGTGTAGGTGAGGGTGGCGCCGCCGTGCCATTCGTTCGAGCCCGACTTGGTGACCATGTTGATCACCCCGCCCGTGGCGCGGCCGAACTCGGCCTGATAGCCGCCGGTCTTCACGTCGATCGTCGAGATCGCGTCGAACGGCAGGTCGGCGTAACCCAGCAGGTTGCGCAGGTCGGTAACGTTGAGGCCGTTGATGTAGTAGACGCTCTCGGCGGCCGAGGTGCCGCTCACCACCACGGTGCTCTGGTTGCGGCGCGAGCCGGCGTTGATGCCGGGGTCCGGTCGCGAGACGCCCGGAGTGAGCAGCGCGACGCTGGCGATGCTGCGCCCCAGCGGCACGCGCTCGGCCATTTCCTCGACGTTCACGGCCAGGCCGGTGTCGGTGCGGGAGAAGTCCCGGGCTTGCCGGGTGCCGGTGACTACGAACTCGCTGACCGTCCCCTGGGTCAGGGTGAAGATGAACGACGAACCGCCAGCCGCGACGCTGATCTTCTGGTCCGAGATGCTGTTGAATTCGCCGGCGGCGACGTCAGCGGTATAGGCGCCGACCGGCAGGGCGTTGACCTGATAACGACCGCTGGCGTCCGTGGCCGCGGCGCGCACGACCCCCTGGCCGGAGCGCACCGTCACGGTCGCGCCGCTGATCGGCGAGCCGTCTTCCTTTACGACCCGGCCGGTGAGGTTGCCGGACGTATAGTCCTGCGCGACCGCCAGGGTCGGCACGGAGACAACCGCAATCGCGCCGAACGCGGCCGCGCTGGCGAGGAGGGTCGAGGCGAGAAGCCGCCCTCTCATCGTGGTGATTTTCACGTGTGTAGGCTCCAGTTTCAGGAGCGGACCCCCGGCCCGCCGTACGCGTCGTCAGACACGCCAGTGGGGAAAAAGGTCAGGGCGCCGGAGTCGGCGAAACGGCGTTGCGATCAATCGTGACAGACGCACGACAAATCGACGAAGCGACGAATGCGCCGCGCGTCCCAGGCGGATAACGTGAACTTGGCCTGATCGGCGCCGGGCAAACTGCTAGAAGCGCCCCTGTCGTCGCGATCAGTCCGGATCCTTTGACAGCCCGGCTTCGGCCCATCACCAGGCAACAGCGCCGGTCCTGCCGGCCGGCGAGTTGGCGAGGGATTTCGCCATGACCGACATCACCACAAAAGACGGCGCCCGCATCTTCTACAAGGATTGGGGGCCCAAAGACGCGCAGCCGATCGTGTTCCACCACGGCTGGCCGCTGAGCGCCGACGACTGGGACAACCAGATGATGTTCTTCTTGGCGGAGGGATATCGCGTCATTGCCCACGATCGCCGCGGCCACGGGCGGTCGGAGCAAACCGACGGCGGCAACGACATGGACACCTATGCCGCCGACGTGGCCGCGCTGGTCACCGAGCTCGACCTCAAGAATGCGATCCATATTGGCCATTCGACGGGCGGCGGCGAAGTCGCGCACTACGTGGCGCGCGCGGAGCCGGGGCGCGTGGCGATGGCGGTGTTGATCGACGCCGTGCCGCCGGTGATGGTCAAGAAGGACTCGAACCCGGGCGGGACGCCGATCGAGGTGTTCGATGGATTCCGGGCGGCGCTCGCCGCCAACCGCGCCCAGCTTTACCTCGATATCCCGACCGGTCCCTTCTACGGCTTCAACCGTCCGGGCGCGAAGGCGTCGGAAGGCCTAATCCGCAACTGGTGGCGGCAGGGAATGATGGGCAGCGTGAAGGCCGGCTATGAGTGCATCAAGGCCTTCTCCGAAACCGACTTCACCGAAGACCTGAAGGCGATCGAGGCCCCGGTGCTGGTGATCCACAGCGAGGACGATCAAATTGTGCCCTATGCCGACTCCGCGCCATTGACGGTGAAGCTGCTGAAGAACGGCACGCTGAAGACCTTCAAGGATCTGCCGCACGGCTGCTGTCAGACGCATCCCGAGATCATCAATCCGCTGATCCTTGCCTTCCTTCGCGGCGAGGGCTGATCAGCCACCGCCGCCGTCAGGCGGCGGTGGAATGCATGAAGCGCCCGGCGAGGTCGCCGTTGCGCAGGAAGATGCTGACCTCGGCGGCCGCGCCCGAGCGGGCGTAACGGTCGGCGAGGGCGCGCGCGGCAGCTTCCGCCCGGCCGCCGGCTTCAAAGATCAGTTCGTTGTCGAAGGCTTCTGAACGAACGGCCCAACCGTCGCCGGCAGGCGCAACTAGAATCTGCAGAGCCATGAAAAGCTCCTTTTCACTCGGTACTAAATTCGGGGTGCGACGCGCCTGGCTTGGAGCGTCACGATCGAGAATGCGGACGGCCATCGCATGGCCTCCGCAGGGCGATGTCAGGACCGCATTCGGCCGCGTTTATGGAGACATCGACACATTGGCGTCGCTCGCTCAGCTTTCTCTCGATGCATGCACAGATAGGCGCAGCTTACGCTTTCGCCACCCCAGAAACGCACAAACTCGTTGCAAGTTTCTCTGACAGGCTCAGCGGCCGGGGCCGCTCCACATCGGACCCGCAAGGACGGCGCCGTTGGTGAAGTCCTGAAGGTAGACCTCGAAGCCGCCGGGCCCTTCGTCGTCCTCGCGATAGGCCTTGGGCGCCACCCGGGCGGCGCGCCAGCGGATGACGTCGAACTGCAGCCGCGCCAACTTCACGTCCTCGGCCGTCGCGGTCTGCGCGATCTCCCAGGCCTGGTCGGCCAGCAGGTCGGCCTGCATCCGCCGGGCCTGGCGATACATCCGTGCGAAGTCGTCGTGATTGCGCAGCCACTCATAGACCGTGCCCGTCACCGGCATGCCGGCCTGGGCGCAGACCTCGACCAGGCTCATGCCGCCGGCCAGCGCCCGGCAGATCGTCTCGCCGACCTCCGGGCGATAGGCGTCCGGCCGCGCCCAAGGCCGCTGGCGCTTCCAGGCGCGGTCCGCGCGCGATCGGCGGTGGAGGTCCTGCCGGGCGGCGTGGGCGAGGCGTTGGGCGCGGCGCAGGTTGTGCTGGAAATCGGGCCGCACCGCCGCCCACCGATGCACCGTTGCAGCCCCCGGCATCTCGCGCGGCTTGCATATCGCCCGCAGGCTCTCGCCGGCCTCGACCCGCGCGCAAATCTGCCGCGCCAGGTCTTCGTCATAGGGGATGAGAGGGCGGGGCGTGTCGATCGCTGAGGTCACGGCTTCACCCTATGGTAAGGGGGCGAACAAAGCAAGAACAAATGACGCCGCATCCATGTTCTGATGCATCCCGGCCACAGGGCGAGATTCATACTCGCTGCGGCCTTGCGCCCCCTCGCGCAAGTGGGCGGCTGGGCCCATATCGGGGCTCTCCCCATGGACGCTTTCCTACAAAGTCTCGCCGAGTTCATCGCCCGCCACAGCGCCTGGGCGGGCGTCGTGCTGGGCGTCGTGACTCTGCTTGAGTCCCTGGTGCTGATCGGCGCTTTCATCCCGGCCACCGCCCTGATGGTGATGGCTGGCGGTCTGATCGCCGCGGGGGTGCTCGACCCGGTGCAGGTGGTGTTCTGGTGCGTCGCCGGCGCGATCATCGGCGATGCGGTTTCGTTCGAACTGGGCCGCCGCCTGGGTCCGCGCACCCTACGCCATCCGGCCTTCCGCGCTCACCGCCGCAAGGTTGCCCGCACCCGGCTGTTCAACCGCCGCTACGGCGCCGCTTCGATCTTCATCGGCCGCTTCTTCGGCCCGCTGCGCGCCTTCGTGCCGCTGGTCGCCGGCCTGCTGCAGATGCGTCGGCGGACCTTCCAGCTGGCCAACGCCGTCTCGGCCGCCGTCTGGGTTCTGGTCATCCTGGCTCCCGGCTACTTCGCCGCCCGCGGCCTGGCCGAGCTTGAGGCCCTGGGCGAAGCGCATCTGGCCACCATCGCCGCCATCACCCTCGGCGGCCTGATCCTCTCGGCCCTGGGGCTGCGTGAGGTCCTGCGCCGCCGCGCCCGCGCGGCCGCGGCCTTGGCCCTGCTGGTGGAGCCGCGCGCCTAGGGCTTGACGTAGGGTCGGCCTTGACGGCCCTTCGGGCGACAGCAAACTATCCCCGCCAGGGGGAAATTGCGTGACAACTCAAGCTGCTGACGCGGCCGCCTCGCCCGAGAGCCCCGGCACAGGCTTTCCCGCCTATCTGTTCGCGCACGCCGCCTGGTTCCTGGCCTTCGGGGTCCAGGTAGTGTTGTTTCCCTATCTGGTGCGGGTGGTCCTGCAGGAGAGCGAGGCCCGTTTCGGTCTGGCCCAGATGGCGCTGCAACTTCCCACCACCCTGCTGATCCTGATCGGCGGCGCCGTGGCCGACCGGACCGCCGTCAAACGCACCGTCGTCGTCGCCTGTCTGCTGGCGGTGCTGACCTTCGTCACCCTCGGCTACCTCGTCACCTTCGGACGGCTGACCTACGGCCTGGTCATCGCATATGCGCTGACCGTCGGGACGATCGGCGCCTTCGCCACCCCGGCCCGCGACTCACTGCTCAGCCTGGTTGCGCCGGCCAAGGGCGGCGTGCAGGGCGCGGTGGCCTTCGCCTCGCTCGCCCAGTTCGGCGGGCAGATCCTGGGCATGATCGCCGCCGCCGCTGCGCCGCTGCTCGGCGTCGGGCCGCTGCTGCTTGGACAGGCCGGCCTGATGGTGGCCGCAGCGCTCGCAGCCCTTCGCATCCGTCCGCGCCCCGCCGCCTTGCGGCCGCGCGAGCAAGGGGCAGGGATGCTGACCAGCCTACGGCGCGACATCGCCGCCGGTTTCGCCGCCGTGCTCGCGTCTCCGGTCATCGCCCCGGTGATGGTTTGCAGCATCGCCATCGGGGTCTGCTTCATGGGCAGTTTCTTCGTGCTGCTGCCGCTGATCGTCGAGAGCTATTTCGATGGCCAGACCCTGAGCCCCGAACGGACCGAGATCGCCTCGGCGCTGGGTCTGTTCAGTCTCTGCTTCTGGACCGGGACCATGATCTCGGCCATGGCCCTGGTCCGGGCCGGGCCGCTGCGTCGCAAGGGGGTTGTCTATCTGTCGGCGCTGACCGCCGGCGGCGTGATCCTGATGCTCTGTGCGATCCCGGCCCCGTTCTGGGTGCTCTGCGTCCTCAACTTCGCCTGGGGCCTCGGCGGCGGCGTCGCCATGACCCTGGGGCGCAGCCTGGTGCAGCAGCATGCGCCCGAGGCGGTTCGCGCCCGGGTGCTGTCGATCTTCACGCTCGGCTTCATGGGCGGGGGGCCGCTCGGCGCGGTGGTCTACGGCTTCCTGGCCCAGGCGGTCGGGCCGCGCACCGCGATCCTTCTGCCGGGCGGCCTGATGCTGGTCATCGTCGCAGTGATGTTCGCGCGCTCGCGGGTGCCGCAGCTCAGCGATTATCCGCCCCTTGACGCCCCCCTGCAGGAGGCGGACGCTTGATCGGGGGAGGATGGTTCACGTGTCACAGGGTTTCCTAGTTCAGTTCGCCGCGTCGCTGGCCGCCGTCGCCGTGCTGGTGGCGCTGGCCGCGTGGGCGAAGATCGCCAAGCCGCTGACGCCGCTGACCGATGATCGCGCCCGCCGCCTGCTGGCGGTGGAGTTCCCCGGCCGGCCGCTCGACCGCATCTGGGTGGCGGTGGACGGGCGCGGCGCGTTGGCCAAGTCCGGCGCTGCGGCCCTGGTCATCTGCGAGGTCGGCGACGGCTATGTCGCCCGCCACATCCCCTGGACCCAGGCGGTGGCCTCCAGCTTCCGCGATGGCGTGGTCAGGCTCGACCTCTCCGACGTCGCCGCCCCGCTGGCGCGTCTGGCGCTGCAGAACTGGCCGCCGTCTCCTGAACCTGGCGAAGACCAGAAGGCGGCATGAAGTTCGATCCCGTCACCTTGGCCACGCCGTTCTTCATCCTGGCCGTGATCCTGGAGATCGTGCTCGGCCGCACCAGGCGGGCCAAGGCCAACTATGAGGCGCGCGACACCGCCGCCTCGCTGCTGATGGGCCTGGGCAGCACGGCGGCCGGCCTGCTGACGGGCGGCGCCGCCGCGGTCGCCGCGATCTTCGCCTACCAGCACCGGCTGTTCGACATCCCGATGACCGCCGTCTGGGCCTGGGTGGTGATATTCCTGGCCGAGGACCTGACCTACTACTGGTTCCACCGGCTCAGCCACGAGCGGCGCTTCTGGTGGGCGGCCCACGTCAATCACCACTCCTCGCAGCACTACAACCTCTCGACTGCCTTGCGTCAGACCTGGACCGGCGGCGTCGCCGGAACCTGGGCGCTGTGGCTGCCGCTGGCCTTCCTCGGCTTCCCGCCGGCCATGATCGCCATCCAGAAGGGGATCAGCCTCGTCTATCAGTTCTGGATCCACACCGAGACCATCGGCCGGATGCCGCGCTGGTTCGAGGCGGTGTTCAACACCCCTTCGCACCACCGGGTCCATCACGCCCGCAACCCGCGCTACCTCGACCGCAACTACGCCGGCGTCCTGATCGTCTGGGACAAGCTGTTCGGCACCTTCCAGCCGGAGCTGGACGAGGAGGAGTGCCGCTACGGGATCGTCAAGAATCTCGGCGATTTCAATCTGCTGCGCGTGGCTTTTCATGAATGGGCGGCGATGGCCATGGACGTCCTGCGCCACCCGCGCCACGCGCTCGGCTATGTGTTCGGCCCGCCCGGCTGGAGCCACGACGGCAGCCGCGAAACCAGTCGCACCCTGCGCGCCCAGTGGCAGGCCGAGCAGGGCGCCGAGCCGGAGTCGCCCTCGAAGGCGGCCTAGCGCGGCGCTGAGTTCGTGAACACCGCCAACTGGTCGGCGAAGGCCCGCTTGTAGGCCGGCCGCGCTTCGCCGCGGGCGATATAGGCGCAGAGGTTTGCGTAGTCCTCCAGGATCCCCGATCCGCCCAGTCTGCGCAGCACCGTCACCATCAGCAGGTCGCCGGCGCTGAATTCACCGTCGAGCCAGTCGGCCTGGTCCAGCCGGCTGGAAAGCTGGTCTAGCTGGCCTCGCACGCGCCCGTCGAGCATCGGCAGGCGCGCCTCGAACCAGGGCTTGTCGCGCTCCACGAGCATGGCCATCGAGCGTTCCACGATCGGCGGCTCCACCGTGCTGAGCGCGGCGAACATCCAGGCGGCCGCGCGCGCCCGGGGGTTGGCGTCGCCTGGCAGCAGCCCGGCATAACGCTGGGCGATGTGCAGCACGATCGCCCCGGACTCGAACAGCGCCAGGTCGCCTTCCTCATAGGTCGGGATCTGCCCGAACGGATGCAGCCGGCGATGCGCCGGTTGCTTCATCGCCTCGAACGAAACCAGGCGAACCTCGTAAGGCTGGCCCACCTCTTCCAGCGCCCAGCGGACACGCATGTCCCGCGCCAAACCCCGGCCGCGATCAGGCGAGCGTTCAAAGGCGGTGAGGGTGATGGCCATCGGCGCGCTAGTCCTGCAACTGGAGAGGCGGCGTCTGCCGCGTCCGCATGCGGGCATCACATCATCAGGGCGCGTCCGTCCGCAACAGCGTCGTGGGCGAGGGTTGTGGCGCTGATTAGGGACTTACCCGATGGCGGCCGGGCCGCCGGACATCCAGGCTCTGGTGTTCTGGCGCGACCGCGCGAGGCTTTGGGGGGCCAGTGACGGGAGACCGGCGTCATGGGTTGGGTGGACCAGACCCCGCTATGGATTGTGGCGCTCGCTTGCCTCGCCGGCCTGATCGCGGCGCATGAACTGGGCTATCGCGCTGGTCGGTTTCTCGACCGTCGGCGCAGCCACGCCGCCGGCAAGGACCATCTGGTCGCATCCGTCCTTTCGCTGGTCGGGCTGATGATGGCCTTCACCTTCGCGTCCGCGCAGACGGAGTTTCGTCAGCGGCAGGAACTGGTCGTCGCCGAGGCGAACGCCCTGGGGTCCGCCTATCGGTGGATCCAGGCCCTGCCTCAGCCATGGCGCGGCTCGCTCAGTCGGCAGATGGTTCGATATGCGGACGTGCGCGGAGCATTTTACGACTCCACCAACAGCCCGGCCTCGCTGTCACGCAACAGCGCTAACACCGCCGCCGAACAGGCGAAGATCTGGGACACGGCCGGTGACGCCGTGCGGGCCGATGTCGTGCCTGCGCTGATCCAGCACCTGGTGCAGTCGCTCAACGAGGCCTTCGCCGTCGCCGCATCGCGCCGCGCGGCCGAGGACATCCGAACGCCGATAGCCGTCCTGGCGACGCTGGTGATATCCGGGCTGGTGACCACCGCGGTCGTGGGCTTCGCGGGCGGCTCTCACCGGCGCTACCCGTACGTGACGATCGCCATCCTCTCGGTCCAGGTCCTGGCGCTCTGCCTGATCCTCGGCCTCGACCGTCCGGGCACGAGGACGGTGCGGATCAACCAGACGCCCATGGACCGCGCCATCGCGGCGATCCAGCAGAGCGAAGCGGTCAAGCCGGCTGATTGACCGGCTCGGCTCCGCCCTGCCGAACCGCAATGCGACAGCGGTCGAAGGCCTCGCGCGCGGCCGCTTCGTGCGCCGCCTGCACGGGCCACCTGTCAGAACCGATAGCTTGCCGGCCCGTTCTGCTCGGCGCAGCCTACGCTGAACTGGGAGAAGATCGCGATGACCGACGCCGCCCCAAGATCCGCGCTGGAAGCGCCTGTCGATGCGCTGGCCGGCGCCGTCGGGCGGCGGGTGTTCGGCCCCTCCAAGATCGATTACGCCAGTCCGGAGGGCGATCCTGGCCTCTACGGCCCCGACAGCGTCGCCTGGCGGGTTCACGCCAACCCCGTCGCGCTGGCGGTCGGCGGCGTGGCGGCGGTGATCCTCGAACTGGCCGAGCCGCGGGTGCGCACCGGCGTCTGGGAGCACTCGATCTTCGCCAAGGATCCGCTGACCCGCATGCAGCGCACCGGCGAGGCGGCGATGATCACCACCTATGGCTCCACCGCCGACGCGCTCAAGCGCGTCGCCATGGTCACTCGCATGCACGAAAAGGTCGGCGGGGTGACGCCCGAGGGCCAGCGCTATCACGCGCTGGAGGGCGAGCTGATGACCTGGGTTCATTCCACCGCCGGCTTCGGCTTCCTGAACGCCTACCTTCGCCATGTCGGGCCGCTGAGCCTGGCCGACCAGGACCGCTACTACGCAGAGGGCGCGGCGCTCGGCCGGGCGTTCGGCGCGCCGGAGCCGCCCGCCTCGGTGCAGGAGACCCAGGCCCTGTTCGCCAAGATGACCCCGAAGCTGGTCCCGCACCCGATCATCGGCGAGTTCCTCGACATCGTCCGGCGCACCTCGCCGATCGGGCTGCTGGGGCGGGCGCTCCAGCCGCTGGTCGTCGAGGCGGCCATCGACCTGACGCCGCCGGAGATCCGCACGCGGCTGGGCCTCGCCGCCAATCCGCTCAAGCTGGCGGTGGCCAAGGCGACGCTGGGCGCCATGGCCGCCGCCGCGCGCCTCGCCCCAAGCGAGATCCCACGCCAAGCCCACGCCCGCATGGGCCGAAGGCTGGGAGACTAGGCCGGGTTTCGCCCGATGGTCGGGCTTTTGGCCTAGCCCGAAGCTGCGCGTCCCGTTGAACGGAGGCGCGCCTTGACCAGTCCGACAATCGTGAACGCCGACAATTTCGTCCGCGCGGAGACCGACAACTACTTTGCAGGCTTCGTGAAGAACGGAGCCCTGGGCAAGTTCGTGCACGCCCGCGAGCCCGCCACAGTCGAGAAGCAGGACGTGGTCCGCATGAACCGGGACACGCTCTACAGCATGGCGGTCTTCGATCTTGAGGTCGGGGACGCGACGATCACTCTGCCGGACGCCGGGCCGCGTTACATGGCGTTGCAGGTGATCGACGAGGATCACTACACCCACGGCGTCGAACACGCGCCCGCCCGCCGGGTCCTGACCAAGGCGGATCTGGGAACGCGCTACGCCATCGCCATCCTCAGGACCCTCGTTGATCCCGAGGACACGGCCGATTTAGCGCAGGTGCACGCGCTTCAAGACGCGGTGGTCATCACCCAGGCCGGGCAGGGGACCTTCGAAGCCCCGGACTGGGACGAGGCAAGCCTCGGCAAGGTGCGCGACGCGCTCAAGGTGCTCGGCGACGATCTCCCTGATTTCGCCCGCGCCTTCGGGGCGAAGGGCGAGGTCGACCCGATCCGCCGGCTGATCGGCACGGCGGCGGGCTGGGGCGGCAATCCGGATTCCGAAGCGGTCTATGTCGGCGGCTCTCCCGAGCGCAACGACGGCAAGACTGTCCATCGCCTGACCGTCAAGGACGTGCCCGTCGACGGCTTCTGGTCGATCAGCATCTACAACGAGGCCGGCTTCTTCGAGCCAAATAGCCAGGGCGCCTATTCGATCAACAGCGTCACCGCCGCCCGGGACGCCGATCGCGGCGTCACCATTCAGTTCGGGGGCTGCGACGGAAACGTCCCGAACTGCCTGCCGACGCCGGCTGGCTGGAACTACACGATCAGGCTCTATCGCCCCCGCGCGGAGATTCGCGACGGCAAGTGGACGTTTCCCGTGCCCCAGCCGGTGGCGTGAAGCCTAGAGCGCGAACGAGAACCCGCCGTTGACCGGATAGACTTGGCCGGTGATCCAGCTCGAGGCGTCCGAGGCCAGGAACTGCACCATGTTGGCGATGTCGTCCGGACGGCCTGGCCGGCGGATGATGTACTTCTCCAGCTGCCGCTTCAGCCGCTCCGGATCGCCGTTCAGGGTGCGCTCCACCGCCGGCGTGGCGGTCAGGGCGATGGCCACCGAATTGGCGGTGATCCCGTAGCGGCCCAGCGAACGCGCCACCGAGCGCATGAAGCCCGCGGCTCCGGCCTTGGCCCCGGCGTAAATCTCCAGCCCCGCGTCGCCCCAGCGGC
The DNA here is from genome assembly GCF_056401675.1 of Phenylobacterium sp. P4_E10. NCBI lineage: Bacteria > Pseudomonadati > Pseudomonadota > Alphaproteobacteria > Caulobacterales > Caulobacteraceae > Phenylobacterium > Phenylobacterium sp. P4_E10. The sequence goes on from NZ_JBFUIW010000020.1 coordinate 36,458, forward strand.
TGGCGTCGGAGATCACGGTGACGATCCGCCCGGGCGCCTGGCGCTCCAGCATGCCGGGGATCACCGCGGCGGTGCAGTTCATCACTCCGTAGAGGTTGACGCCGATGAAGCTGTTCCAGACCTCCGGATTGGTCTCCCAGAACGGCTTGCCGAGCTCGGCCGAGGGATTGGCCCCGGCATTGCCGGCGTTGTTGACCAGGATGCCGACCGCGCCGAGGTCGGCCGCGGCCTTGGCTACCATGTCGCGCACCGCCGCGTGGTCGGAGACGTCGCACTGCAGGGCCAGCGCCTTGCCGCCGGTCGCGCGGATCTCTTCGGCCACGCCTTCCGCCCGCTCCAGCACGTAGTCGTTGACGATCACGCCGCCGCTGCCCTTGGCGTCCGCCAACTGCAGGGCGATCTGCCGCCCGACGCCCTGGCCGGCGCCGGTGACAAGGGCGACGCGCCCGCCCAGATCGAGGATATCGGTCATTGGCTTTCCCTCCCGAATGGGCGCCAGGCGCGCCCCGGCGAAAGCCTATTTCGGCTGACGTGGGGGAGGCCTAGGGCCGCGCCGCCCCTGGCGCCGAACCCGTCCGCCCCATAGAGTTCGCCGCTCCTTCGACCTAGCTGAGAGTTCCCCATGGCCACCCTGATCCTGAGCATTGTCGGCAGCGACCGGCCCGGCCTGACCCAGGCCCTGGCCGCTGCGGTCCTCTCGGCTGGCGGCAACTGGCTGGAGAGCCATCTGAGCCGGCTCGGCGGCCTCTATGTCGGCTCGGTGCTGGTCGAGCTGGCCGATGGCGGCGTCGAAGCCTTGCGCGCCGCGGTCAAGGAAGTCGACGCCCAGGGCCTGGAGGTGCGGATCTCTCCGGCGCTCGAACAAGCCGGCGCCGCGGGCGGCGAGAGCGTCCAGTTCAGCCTGGTCGGCCAGGACCGCACGGGCATCGTCCACCAGGTCACCGCGATCCTCAGCCGCCTGGAAGCCAATATCGAAGCCTTCGACACCTCGATCAGCGTCGAGCCGCACTCCGGCGCGCCGCTGTTCCACATGGACGCCCGCCTGCGGCTGCCGCCGACCTTGAGCGCCGAGGCGGTTCAGGCCGCGCTGGAGGACATCTCGGCCGAGATCATGGTCGACATCACGCTCACCCCGGCCGAACCGTCGCGCTGACGTCCAGCCGCGCGCCAGCTACGAAGGCCGCTTGCGGCCGCCCAGCAGCCAGGTGAGGACCGCGACCGCCGCCAGCGCGCCGGCCAGCTGGCCGAGCCAGAAGCCGGGAACGCTCGCCGGCGCGATCCCCGCGAAGGTGTCCGACAGGCTGCGGGCCAGGGTCACGGCGGGGTTGGCGAACGAGGTGGAGGCCGTGAACCAGTAGGCCGCGGTGATGTAGAGGCCTACGGCGGCGGCGGTGAAGTCGGGCCTCAGCCGCGCCGTGCCCAGGATCGTCGCCAGCAGGCCGAAGGTGGCGACGAACTCCGAGAACGCCAGCGCCGGTCCGCTGCGCAGCTTGCTCGAGACCTGCAGGATCGGCTCGGCGAACATGGCGTGGGCCGCGAACACGCCGATCACGGCGGCGGCGACCTGAACGGCCGCGTAGGCGCAGGCCAGCCGCCAGCCCAGGTCCTTGCGAAGCGCGAACGCCAGGGTGACGACCGGATTGAAATGGGCGCCGGAGATCGGCCCGAACACGCTGATCAACACCACCAGCCCCGCCCCGGTCGCAAGGGTGTTGCCCAGCAGCGCCAGGGCCTGGTTCCCGCCGGCCAGGCGCTCGCCCATGATCCCCGAGCCCACGACCACCGCCAGCAGCAGGGCCGTCCCCAGCGCCTCGCCGGCAAGGCGGCGTGGGACGTCGTACGCGGGCGGCTCGCTCATGCGTTCTCGTCGCCCGCCGCCGCGTGGATCTCGCGCATCCGACGCTGAAGCGACAGGTGATCGAGCGCGGTAACGGGCAGGGCGACCAGCAGTTCGATGCGCCGGCGCAACTGGCGGGCCGCCTCGGCGAAGGCCACGGCGATCTGGGCCTCCGTCCCGTCGGCCGCCGCCGGGTCGGGGACGCCCCAATGGGCCGTCACCGGCTGCCCCGGCCACACCGGACAGACCTCGCCCGCAGCGTTGTCGCAGACGGTGATCACGAAATCGAGCTTGGGCGCGCCAGGCGCGGCGAACTCGTCCCACGGCTTGGAGCGGAAGTCGCCGTCGCTGAAACCGAGCGTGCGCACCAGCGGCAGGACGTGCGGGTTGACCTCGCCCTTGGGCATGGAGCCGGCCGAGAACGCCCGGAAGCGGCCTTCGCCCAACCGGTTCATCAAGGCCTCGGCCAGGATCGAGCGCGCCGAGTTGCCGGTGCACAGGAACAATATGTTCAACGGCTCGCCCATCAGCAGCTCCTGCCTTCGGCCGAGCAGGCCTGGCTCGCCATCGCAGCCATCGGCGCGCAGATCTCGGGCTTGCCCGCGCAGCAGTCCTCCATCAGGAAGCCCAGCAGGTCGCGCATCTGGTCGTAGGCCGCGGTGTAGATGATCGACCGGCCGTCCCGTCGCGCGGCGATCAGGCCGGCCCGCGTCAGCACGCTGAGATTGGCCGACAACGTGCTCTGGATGGCGCCGGTGGCGCGGGCGATGTCCCCGGCCGCCATCCCCTCGGGCCCAGCCCGCACCAGCAGGCGAAACACGTCCAGCCGGCCTTCATGGGCCAGGGCGCCCAGCGCCGAAATCGCGCTCTGCGTCTCCATGATCAGCAGCAGGCCGAGGCCGGCGACGGCGCTGGCCCGCAGCAGGCGGAGCCGGTCGAGGCTTCGAGCGCCGCCTGCGCGTGATCCTCGCCGTAGGTGGTCGCCTCGCCATGGGTGAAGAAGGTTTCCCAGCGCAGGCCCGCCGGATCGCTCACCCAGCTCTTGTCGGACTTGGCGTAGCAGCAGGTGGCGCTCGCCTCGTCGAAGGTCTGCGCCCCGGCCGCCTTCAGCCGGTCGGACAGCTCGCCGAGCTCGGCGGCGCTGTCGACCTGGATGCCGACGTGGTCCAGGCCCGGCGCGCGATGTGTCGAGATGGCCAGGTTCACCTTCGGATCATCCAGCATCCACTTGGCGTAGTCGTCCTTCACCACGCTCGGCGCGGCGCCGAACAGGGTCTGGTAGAACTGGATGGACTGGGCGAGGTCGGGCACGCTGACGTGCAGATGTAGGCGCTTCACGGCTGGGCTCCATGCGCTGAACTCACCCATCGATACTTCTGGAAATATCGATGAGTCAAGCGTCAGGGCAATGGCCGCCCGAAGCGGCCGCGACGCGGTGGTCGGCTATGGAACCGACCGTTAGGCCGCCTCGGCATCCTCATAGGCCTGGGCTTCAGCGGCGATGAGGATGTCGGCCAGCATCCAATAGGCTTCGCCCCAGGCCGACAGCACCTCGTCCGTCGCTACGTCCGCGCCCAGCACCTCGCGGATCGCCGGCAGCAGGGCTTCGGCGACGTGCGGGTAATGCTCCGGCTTCACGCCGGTGTCCACGTGACGGGCGACCATGCTCTGCACCGCCGCCCCCAGGTTCTCGAGCTTATCGATGTTCTTGGCGTAGGCCAGGATCGCGCCGGCCAGACGGCGCGGTTGCTCGCCGCTTTCCTGGGCGGCGCGATCGAACATCGCGGCAATCTCCGCATCCTTGAACAGGCGCGCATACATCGCCGTCGTGATCTCAAGGCCGTGCTTCTGGATTGCGGGTGCGGTCGACTTGACGATGGCGATGGCCTGAGCGGAAGCGGTGCGCATATCTACTCCTTAAAAGAGGTAATTAAAAAGCCGGTATTATATGTGCTTGATTAGAGCAAGCGCATTTTCCACATTGGCCCACGCATGCAACTCACCCAGCATACCGACTTTGGCCTGCGTCTCCTGATCGTCCTGACCCGGCAGGGCGGCGGTCCGATCGCTCTGCCCAGCTTCGCGGCCGAGCAGCGATTGTCCTACAACCACGTGTCCAAGGTCGCCCAGGCGCTGGCGCGGGCGGGCTTCATCAAGAGCCTGCGTGGCCGGAACGGGGGAGTGGAGCTCGCCCGGCCGCCTTCGGAATTCACCGTCGGCGATGTCGTGCGCGCGCTGGAGCCGGGAATGCGGATGGCCGACTGCGGCCATTGCGAATTGCGGCTGGGCTGCGAGACCAGCAGCGTTCTCGCCCAAGCGGTCGCGGCGTTCTTCGCCGTCCTCGACCAGACCTCGTTGGCCGTTGCAGCCCAATCGGCGCGCCCGGCCCACTCGCCCTGGACCCTGGGCAAGCCGGGCGCGGCCTCGGGGGCCTGAGCAGGCCGCCCGAGGCCGCCCGCTTCGACCCCCGCTTCGTCTTAGGCTTCCGGCGGCGGCGGAAGCGGCATGTCGATCTCCGCGTCCTGGTCCACGTACGCGGTCAGGGTCTGGCCCGGTTTGATCTCGATGTCGTGGCCGCGCTTGAGCAGGCCCAGCGGACCGAACAGCACGGTAAGCGCGATGGTCGCGCCGATGGCGCCCTTGCCTTCACCGCCCTTGCTGGCGCGCAGGCGCACGCGGGTGTCGCCGACACGGATATAGTTGAGGCGCACGTTCAGTTCGCCCGCCTGGCCCATGAAGCCCTTCTTCTTGGCGTCGGTAACCTCGCCGCGCCCCCGATAGCCGGCGCGGATCACGGTGCCGTCGGCCAGCTTCATGTCCTCTTCGAGCGCTATCGAGAACTGGTCGCCGGCGGTGTTGGTCCCCGAGGACAGCCGGTCCTCGAACCGGATCACCACCTCCTCGCCCTCGCGCAGCTTCACCTTTGAAGGCGCTGAGGCGGTCCTGGCTGGAACCGCCGCGGTCGCCGGAGCCAGAGCCGAAGTCGCACCGCTCTGCGCCAGCGCCAGCTGCGGCGCTGCGACGAGAGCAAACGCCAGCACGCTGACCACGCAGCGCGAACCGTTGAAAGTCATAGATATTCCCCCCGGGCGCGAGCCTGCGCCGCGCCGAACTTGTGGCGCAACGGCGGCTGGATGGCAATCTAGGCGACGGCGCTCGCATAGAGGGCAGGGAAGCCCTAGGCGCCTTCATGGTCGTGCGGCGTGCGCGCCGGTCAGCCCGCAGACCGCGGGGCCAGAAGGAAGGCCAGCCCGCGCAACACCGCCTGCTCCAGGCGTTCGGCCGAGTCGATGTCCTGCTGCATGTGGACGCTCGAGGCGATGCCGCGCCCCAGAACCCAGAACACCCGTGCGATGTCCTCGACCCGATCGGGCGGGGCCCTATCGTCGCCGAGCAAAGAGCTCTGGAACACCTCGAACGCCCGCTGCTCGGCCTCCCGCACCGCCAGGTTCGGCTCCATCTGCATCAGCGCGTAGAGGTGCGGCCATCGTCGGATGAAGCTGAGCAACGCGGCCGAGGCGGCGTCGATCTGGCGCGGGGACCTGCCGCTCGCCATGGCCCGCTCGATCATCTGGGCGAGTTCCCTCCAGCCTTCGACCGCCACCGCCGCCAGCAGGGCGTCCTTGTTGGCGAAATGGTAGTAGAGGCTCGCGACCCCGCTGCCGACCTCCGCGGCGATGAGCCTCAACTGCAAGGCGTCCGCCCCGCCGCTGTCGACCAGGCGGCGCGCCGCCTCCAAGGCTCGGCGGCGCAACGTTCCGGGGCTTTCTATCGCGAAGCGCGTCATCTCATGCCGTCCCTAGCAGACGGCAGCGACCATGAACGATGACCCGCGCCGCAGCCAGCCTAGAGCTTGGACGGCAGGACGACCTTCATGTCTTCGTAGCCCTTCACGAAGGTCGAGTAGCTGCGCTTCGGCTCTTCCAGCAGCTGGATATCGGGGAAGCGCTTGAGGATCTCTTCCCAGATAATCGTCAGCTGTAGCTCGGCCAGGCGGTTGCCCACGCAGCGGTGGATGCCGAAGCCGAACGACATGTGTTGGCGCGGGCGGGCGCGGTCGATGATGTAGCTGTTCGGGTTCTCGATCACCCGCTCGTCGCGATTGCCCGAGACGTACCACATGACCACCTTGTCGCCTTCGCGGATGGTCTTGCCGCCCATTTCGAAGTCCTGGGTGGCGGTGCGGGACATGTGGGCCAGCGGCGTCTGCCAGCGGATGGTCTCCGAGACCATCGAAGAGATCAGGCCCTGATCGGCTCGCAGCTTGGCGTACTGGTCGGGGTTCCGGTTGAGGGCGTAGACCGATCCGCTGATTGTGTTCCGGGTCGTGTCGTTGCCGCCGATGATCAGCAGGCCGACATTGGCGTGGAACTCCGCCATCGTCATGTTCCGGGTCTCCTCGCCGTGGGCCAGCATGGAGATCAGGTCGCCCGCCGGCTCGGCGTTCACCCGCTGGTTCCACAGCTCGGTGAAGTAGCCGAAACACTCGGCCATGGTTTCCCGCAGCTCCTGCAAACTGGCTGCCCCGCCGCCGAAGCCGGGCGGCGTGGTCATGGCGTCGGACCAGCGGGTCAGCTTGCGGCGCTCCTCGAACGGGAAGTCGAACAGTGTCGCCAGGGTCATGGTGGTGAGCTCCTTCGACACCAGGTCGACCCAATCGAAGGCCTCGCCGACCGGCAGCGAGTCGAGGATCAGCCCGGCTCGTTCGCGGATCTGCGGAGCCATGATGGTCAGGGCGTGGGGCGACAGCGCCGGGCTGACCGTCTTGCGCTGCACGTCGTGGCGCGGCGGGTCCATGGCGATGAAGTTGGTGGCGGTGTTGTTGGGGTCGCGGAACCCCTGGGCGGCCTTCGGCGTGAGCGAGATGCCCTTGGCAGAGGAGAACACCTGGTGGTTGGAATCCACCGCCATGATGTCGTTGTAGCGGGTGATCGACCAGTAGGGGCCGTAGTTGCTGTCGGGCGTGAAGTGGACTGGGGATTCGTCGCGCAGGCGCTCGAAGATCGGCCACATTGCATCGTCGCGGAACAGTGAGGCTCGGGCCGGATTGAGCGATTCCAAGGGGTCGGCGTAGGCGGCCTTGCGCGCGGCCTCACGCTTGTCCTTCAGGATATCCAGAGTTCCGTCAGCCATCGCAGCGCCCTCGTTGCATACGCCCCTAGGCTGGGCGTGGGCTCATCGAGACCTTTCGAACAAGGTTCCACAAGGTCTTCGCACCAGGGCGAGCGTCTCTCATGGCCGAGGTTTGATGTCGGTGTTACATGCCCCCCGCGATCAACTTAGGAACCCGAGACAGGCTGGCGATGATTCAACCCGGTGCGACGTTCAAGGAAAATCTCCAGCAATTGCCTCCGGTTGACGGGGTGCAACGCATCGACCTCGTGGACGGGAACGGAGACGTGGTTGCAAGCATCGAAAATCAGCCGGGCAAACAAGGCTCGCTGGCCGTCTACCAGTACCTGCAGCGCTCCTTTGGCGTCCTGGATAAGGACGCCGCCGAGCATGGCCTGGCGGTGTTCGCCGAGCATACGGCGGATGCTCGAAGCCGCCCGGGCGCGCATCCGAATGTCGACCGCCTCCTTGAGATCGCCGATGGCGGCGGCCCGCTGCAAGTCGAAGTCATCGCGGCGAGCTAGGTTCGGGAGCCGGTTGGCGCCCGCTCATCGCGGCAAAACGTCCGAGCGTCTCAAAATGGGGATGTGCGGGTTGCATGACGGCCGGCTCGGTCGCATTGGCCTGGCGATGTCGATGCTACCAGCCTTTGAGCCGGCGACCCGGCCGTGCCGTTCGTTCGCCGCCCGCTCGATCTTCACCCTGCTCAGGGCCCGGCTCTATGGACGCATAGGGGAGGTCGATGGGCAGGACCACGACCTGATCGACAGGCTGGAGGGCATGGCCGCCCGGCTCCTCGAATTCGAACAGTACATCGTCGCGCGAGCAGAGCTCCTCGAAAGCGCGATCGCCAGGTGGTCCCCGCTCGTCGATGACGAGGCCGCGTTCTGGAAGGCCGTTCTGGCCGATTGAGGCGGGCGCCGCGGCCGCGGGCCGTACGCTTGCCCCTTTAGGAGAACAAGAAGTCGCCGGCGGTGAGGCTGCTCATCGATATCCCGGCGAGCACGATCGTCTGACTGCCCAGCGTGATGATGGTGTCCACGCCGACCATGACCATCTTGCCGGACAGGCTCTGGAAATCCGCCGCCTGGGTTACCGACAGCAGGATGCGATCGCCCTCTGCGTGGCTGAAGTCCCGAATGACATCGCGGCCCGCGCCGCCAACGAAGCTGAAGATGTCCGCGCGAGCGCCTCCAGTCAGGGTGTCGTCGCCTAGGTCGCCGGAGAGGCGGTCAGCGCCGTCGCCGCCCCAGAGGACGTCATTGTCCTGGCCGCCGAAAAGCACGTCGTCGCCGAGGTCGCCCAGAAGCACATCATCGCCCTGATTGCCCTGGACGAAGTCGTCGCCCTGGCCGCCGGCGACACTGTCGTTCCCAAGGTCGCCGAATAGCAGGTCGTTCCCCTGGTTGCCGTTGATGAAATCGTTTCCTTGGCCGCCACGCGCGATGTCGGCGCCGAGGCCGGCCGAGATGGTGTCGGCCCCGCTATTGCCCTGCAGGACGTCGTTGTTCGGTCCGCCGTTCAGCTGGTCGTTGCCGCCTCCGGCCGAGATCGAGTCAGCGCCGGCGCCGCTCCAGTTGATGACGTTGTCGGTGCTGTCGCCGGTGACCACCGAGCCGTCCGGCGTCACGACGCTGACCACCGGCGGCGGCGGGGGCGGCGGGGGCGGAGGCGGGGCGGGCTGGATCGTGATCGTCAGGCTGGCGCTTACTGCCGAGGTGTTCCCCGCCAGATCCGTCGCCTTGACTGAAAGGGTGTGTTGGCCGATCGCCAGCGCGCTTGAGGTGATCGACCAGTTTCCTGACCCGTCGGCGGTCGCGGTCCCTAGCACAGTGGTCCCGTCGGTGTCGTACAGCGAGACGGCCGTGTTCGCCTGGCTCGTGCCCCTGAAAGTGGGGGTCGCGTCGCTGGTGAGATTGTCGGTGTTGGACGTTCCGGTGTCAGACGCGGGATCCAGGTCCGGGGCGGAAGGCGCCAAGGGGGGCGTCGTGTCGAGGACGTAGGCCCTGGCGAAGGTCGCGCTTTCATTGCCCGCCAGATCGACGACCCGCACTTTCAGCGTGTCGGATTGGGCGAGGGTCGCCCCGGCTAGGGACCAGGCGTTGGAGCCCACCGTGGCGGAGGCCGCAATCCAGGTCGCGCCATTATCGGTCGAGACGTGAACCGTGTCGCCGGCCGCGAGATTGCTGGCCAGGGAGCCGCTGATGGTCTGCGCCGTGATCTTCGTGATCAAGTCGCTCGCGGAGGCGCCGGTGTCGGCAGACAGGCTGATGCTGCTGGCCCCGGTCGGCGCAACCGTGTCGAGGACATAGGCCTGGGTGTAGGTCGCACCTGCATTGCCCACCGGATCGACGACCCGCACTTTCAGTGTGTCGGATTGGGTAAGAGACGCCCCGGCCGCGGACCAGGTGCTGGAGCCCACCGAGGCGGAGGCCGCAATCCAGGTCGCGCCATTATCGGTCGAGACCTGAACCGCGTCGCCGGCCGCAAGATTGCTTGCTAGCGTGCCGGAGATGGTCTGGGCGGCGGTCTTCGTGATGAAGTCGGAGCCGGAAGTCCCGGTGTCCGCAGAAAAGGCCGCTGAGGCGATGACGTTCGTGGGCGGGGTGTTGTCGACGACGTACGCCGGCCCACTCGTGTAGCTGGTCGCAATGGCGTTGCCCGCGCCGTCCACGATTCCTGGGCCGCCAGCCACGTCGAGCCGGACAGAGCCGTCTCCACCTGTGACGCCTACAACTACGGTCCAGGTCGCGCCGGACCCGGATACAGATGATATCGATAGGAAGCCGCCGACGTTGCCCGTCGTCGCCAGAACGAAATCCGACGTGTCGACACCCGTCACCGCTTCGCTGAATGTGACGACATACGACAGCGTGGGACTTGTGGTCGGCGAAGCGCCGCCGGTCACGATCGAACTCACGGTCGGACGTAGGGTGTCGATCGCGTAGTTGTTGGAGTCCGTGCTTCCGACGCCCGGACCCCCGACGCCGGAGACCCCGGTGTTGGCGAGGGTGATGAGATTGGTCGCGTCTTGCACACCGAGCGTCGGCGTAAACGTCGCCGTCCAGGTGACGCCGCCGTCGCCGGAAGCAACCGCGCTGAGCGTTCCGTTTGCAACCGTCAGGTCTGCATTGTCGAAGCCCGATACGGCTTCCGTGAAGCTGAACGTGACGAGTGACGTTTCGCCTACAGCGAGGCTCGTGTCGGCGACGTTGATTGCAGAGCTGAGGGCCATGAGCCCGACGCTAGCTGATTGCTGCAAAGCTTGACAGCACGCGTTTCAGTTGAGCTGCCCAGGGGTATCAGAACGCGAGGACGCCCTGGATCATCGGCACCCAGGCCGTCAGGCCGGCGGTATAGGGGGTGAAGACGCCGCCATAGGGCACGTCGACTACGCGCATCAACTCTGCGGTCAGCCACATGCGCTCGGTCGGGACGAAATACCACTTCACGCCTACGCCCGCCTCCCAGGAGTCGCGGAACTCTCCGAACACCATCGAGCCGCGCCCGTACGCCATCAGCTCCCGAGGCAGGATGAAGGCGGCTGCCGACAGCTCAAAGCCGTGATCGAACGTGTCGTCGACGGGAATCGGGCCGTCGGCCTTGAAGTCGTCCAGCCAGCGCAAAAAGTACTGCCCGTTGACCGACCACCCGTACTTCTTCAGGCCCCAGTCGATCGCCCACATTCGGTAGGTGGCGTTGTCCACCGTCACGCCCGGCGCAAAGGCGCCGGTGGCGAAGGTCAGCACGCCGTCCGAGTTGTGCATCGAGGTGTTCTCGGGGCTCGACTGGTCGAGGTCTGAGAAGCGGTCCTCCCTCGCCCACGTGAACGACGTGCCCAAGCGAATGCGCAGATCTGGCGAGGCGTAGTAGTCGTCGTACATGTTGCGCGACTTGCCGGGCGGGCCGTAGTCGCCGAGCGGCTCCCACCAGACGCTGCCGGACGCCATCAGGTTTTCGTCGATCTTGGCCGCCGAGATGTTGAGCGTGTTCAGGCCGTTGCCGACGAACGCGAGGTAATGCAGATCTTTGGTGAGGTCCCCATTGGCCCAGATCCCCTGCGTGAACCCGGGACGGAAGAAGTTGTCCGCCATGGTGCGGTCGGTCGATTGGAAGAACGGAAACGTAGCCACAAGCGACCGGCTGCCGGGGACACCGGTGTAGCCTCCGGTAAGCGTGAAGGCCTTGTTGAATTGCCAGCCGATGTTCCCTGCAATGACGATCGAGTTCGACCCCGCGGACGTCCACACGGTGGTGCTGTAGCGCAGCCGCGGATCGAAGATGTAACCGCCCAGGATGAACATCGTGCGGTTGACCGTGATGTCGTTGCGCAGATTGACGCTGCGAACGGCGCCCAGGTGGTCGGTGAAGGTCTCGTCACCGGATTCGGTGTTGAGGTACCGGACCTGCGAGTTGATGTTGTACTTCAGCAGGAAAGGGACCTTGGCGTCGTCGGAGGTCTGCCAGATGACGATGCCGTCCTGGTACCGCTCGACAACTTTCTGCGTGATCGAGTCATCCGATCCTGTCGCGAGGGGCGGCGCTGCAGCCAGCACCTGCGGAGCTGGCGCTGCCGCAGCAGGCGGCGGCGGGGCGGGTTGCGGGGCGACGGCCGCGGCCTGACTGCCTAGCTGTCGTTCCAACCGGTTCAGCGTCTCGGTCAGCCCCTTTTGCTGTTCCTGCATGGTGCGAAGCTGCTCTCGCAGCGCCGTGACCTGCTGTTCCAGTTCGGCGGGCGTCGCCGGCCGCGTGGGAGCCTGCGCATGGGCGGCTGTCGCGATCGTCGTCGTCAGGGCGCAAGCCGCAATCGAGAGCCTGATGCGCGCGGCAAGCCGCCCGCTGTCCAACCCCTTCTCGCCGGTCTGGTCCTCCGGCGCCGCTTCAGCAGTGGATGATGGAATCCGCCAGCCCACCTTAGGAGGCTTCCTTGTATCTGAGCGCACCAGGAGCGGAGATGGTCGCAGTTTGAGCTTGGGCGTCACATAGGGTGAAGTACGGAGGCCAGCTTCGCGTTCAATCCAGGCGAGCTGCTGGTTCGCAACGCGATACTTGCCGCGGCGGCGCGCCGGCTCCTCAGGTCCTGGCTCTATGGACGCATAGGGGAGGGCAGGACCACGACCCGATCGACGGGTTGCCAGGCATGGCCCGGCTCCTCGAATTCGAACAGTGCATCGTCGCGCGCGCAGGCCCGCTAGCGGCCCGTTGACGTTCGACTGCCTGCGACCCGTCTCGGTCATTCGCAAGGTCCGCTCTCAGGTGGACCACCGCCCAGGCTCAGGTGTCGGCACGAGTGACTTTGCAATTGCCGAGGAGTGTAACGCGGGTCGGGAACACAACCTCTGAGGAGACCTCCATGCGTGCCCTTCTGCTTGCGCTCGCCACCGTCAGCAGCTTGGCCGCTGCAGCACCCTCTCTCGCCCAGACCTTGAAGGTGAACCAAGACATCAGCATCGACGTCACCGGCTTTAGCGGCGATCCGAAGATCCTGTCCGACATGGTGACCAAGATCGAGTCCCTCAACGGCGGACGAGTGGCTGCGATAGCCTTTAACAACGTCGCCGGCACGCCGGGCTACGCCGCCATCGTGTTGAAGGGATCGGACGTCAGGTTTTGGCGGCTCGACAATCCGACCAGTGACGCGGTTGAGCTTACTGGTGCGTCCGTTCCGTCGTGGATGTTGAACTGGAAGGCCCAACGGCGCGCGACTGCCGTGAAGGTCGCCAAGGTTTCGCTCGCCGACGCGATCCGTACGGCCGAAGCTTCACGGAAGGGCGCACCGGCGGTCGTGGCCGGCATTGCGAGAAGCGCCTCTAACCCCACCTCGGACGTCCAGGCCTACATGGTCGGGATCCTGAAAAACGGCCGCCTGGAGCGCGTCGCAGTGAATTCGCAGTCGGGATCGCCGATCGAGAACCCCGAGGCGCTGGAATGGTGAGCCAAAGGGAGTAGTCGGAAAGAGGCGTCCGCGCCTCCCTGGACAGGCGACGGCGCCTCCGGTTCCGGGCAGGGCGACAACCTGGGCCTCCACCCCCTGACGTCCGGCCCCGAAAGCGGACCTTCACGGCTCCACGAGGCGAGGTGACGCGCTTCGCAGCTTGCCAAGGCGTAGCTATGGATGGGAGTTGCTTCCCCTTAAACCGCCGCCCTGACTACGCTGTCGCGAAAATGACCGAGCACCACCTGCCTATATGTGTCGCCGCCCTTTACCGGTTCTCGCCGTTCGGCGACTGCGAGCGGCTGCGCGATGGGCTGGCGGTCGTCTGTGCCAATCACGGGATCAAAGGCACGCTGCTGCTGGCGCCAGAGGGCATCAACGGCACTATCGCGGGCGCCCCAGACGGGATCGATTCGGCGCTGGCCTATATCCGCGCGCTGCCCGGCTGCGAGCACCTATCGGTAAAGATCTCCCGCGCTGCGGTCATGCCATTCTACAGAATGAAGGTCCGCATCAAGCGCGAGATCGTCACCATGGGGCAGCCGCACATCGATCCCCTGGAGGCCGGGCACTATTTGTCGGCCGACGACTGGAACTCCCTGATCAGCGAGCCGGACACGCTCGTCATCGATACACGGAATGACTACGAAGTCAGGATCGGCACCTTCGCAGGCGCCGTGAACCCAGGGACGAGTAGTTTTCGAGAGTTTCCAGACTGGTTCCGCGCCAACCGCGAGGCCCTGCTGGGTCAGCGAGCGTCGCCGAAGATCGCAATGTTCTGCACCGGTGGAATCCGCTGCGAGAAGGCGACGGCCTTCCTGAAGTCGGAAGGGTTGGAAGCCGTCTATCATCTCGAAGGCGGCATCTTGAAATACCTGGAGACCGCGAGCGAGCCGACCAGCCTTTGGCGGGGCGAATGCTTCGTCTTTGACGAGCGCGTGGCGCTCGGCCCTGGGCTTGCGCCAGGAAGCCATGTGCTGTGTCGCGCCTGCCGCATGCCTGTAACGCCGGAGGAACGCTCCTCTCCGCTCTTCGAAGACGGCGTCAGCTGCCCAGCCTGCCATGGCGAGCGGGACGTGCAACAACGGGCGGGCTACGCGGAGCGGCAGCGCCAGGTCGCTCTGGCCGCTTCACGTGGGATCGACCACTTCGCCAGCGGGCCACCGGCCAAGCCGGAGCGCTGACTTCCACCTAGCGCCAGTTGCGGACCTTGGCGGCAGGGCTGAAAGCAGACTCTTTTAAGGTCCGCTACAGGAACGTCGCGATCGACCGGATCCGACCCATTGCGGACCTTTCCTAGCCCGGGTGCGCCCGGGCTAGCCGCGGCGGCGCGACGTTGCGCCAGGCCATCCAAAGCGCGCTCAGTGCGGTCGCCTCATCAGTGTTCGCCACGACCATGCGCGTCCAGCCTCGCGAGGCTCCCATCCCTTCCACCGGATGGAAGACTGTCGGCTCAGCCGTGCAAAGCATCTCTCGCTGATCAAGCGTCAGCTTGATCACAGCCGTCCCCCCGGGCCGATCTGCCGGCGACGCAAATATCTTTCCAACGACGCGGATGTCCGCGCCGCTTTGGTGATGACCGAGTGACGTTTCGGGAAGAGCGAGCGCGGCGGCAAGGAAAGCCTCAGGCGTCATGGCTAGGACCTTGCCCAGGTCTGCGCCGCATTGGAAGCGGCAGTCCGTCTCCCCGTCATTGGCTAGCCGGATGGCCATCCCCGAGCTGGACGCCAAGAGGGCTGGCCTATGTCGTCAGCCGGCCGCAACATGCTCGGCAGTTACGGAGGCGCAGATGCATGGATCCACCGCACCATTATGGTCGGGCATCGCGGTTGGCGCGTTCTGCGTCACGGCGCTGAGCGTCTGGCGAAGCGAACTGGGCCGCGACGCGAAGCTCACCACGGTGCTCACCTGCCTAAGCGCGGCCGCCTGGATACTCACCGAGTCCGATCAATCCTCGATTACGCCCGGCTTGCGTAATCTGCTGCTGCTGCCGGCGTTTCCGGCCGCTGGCTTCTTCTGGGCGTTCGTCTCCGGTGTGTTCCAGGACCGCCCCTTCCGCTGGTTCGCCTTCGCGCCCGCGGTGCTGTTCGTCCTGCTGGGCATGGCGATGACCCTCGCGCCTCCAGGCCTGGATCAGGTGCTGGTCTCAACCTTCAACTTCGCCGCAGCCGCCATTTGTCTGCACGCGGTGTTTCTGATCGTTCGCAGCTGGCGTGGCGACCTGGTCGATAGCCGACGGACGTCGCGACTGGTCATTCTGGGGATCATCGCCCTCTTCGCGGCGGCTCAGGGCGCCGCCGGTGCGCTCCACGAGCTCGGTCGCGGCGGCGCCTTGGCGTCCTTCGCCATCAGGGGAACCTTTGGCGCCGTCACCAGTGCGGCGCTGGGTCTGGCGATGGGCGCCCTGCTCCTGCAGGCGCGGGCTCCGCTGTTCGCAACGCGCACCGCTCAAGCCGCGGCGGCGGATCCGAAACTGATCGCGGCTGACCGGATATTGCTCGGGAAGCTGGACGCGTTCATGGGCGCCAGCGGGTGGCGCCGGGATGGTCTGAGCATCGGCGCCCTGGCCAGGGAACTCGGAGTTCCGGCGCACCGGCTGCGCCGGCTCATCAACGCGAAGCTGGGGCACCGCAATTTCGCGGACTTCGTGAACGGCTACCGCATCCAGGCGGCCAAGGCGCGATTGGCCGACCCGATGCAGGCTGACGCCACAATCGCGAGCATAGCCTTTGACCTGGGATTCGGCTCACTAAGCCCGTTCAACCGGGCGTTCCGCGCCAGCACCGGATCGACGCCCACGGCGTGGAGACGCGTGGCGTTGGAGGCCGCGATCCCGCCGGACGCCAATTAAGTTCGGATTCGACCAGGCTTTTCCATTGTCGCCGAGACGGCGCGCCGCTGAGGCAGCTCCCTGTGTCTCTTTTCAGGGAACTTCTCATGCACATGCACGAACAATCGGCCGTCGAAGTTGCGGCGGAACCACAGGTCCATAGGGGGAGAGAGAGCGGTCGGCCACGCACCCTCCGCAAGGCGGGCGGCCTCCTGGTATTTTGCGTCCTGGTCTTCGCGTGGGCCTGGGGGGTAGGCCTGCTGTACGTTGTGGCGAGCGAGCCGATGGTCCGGGTCTTTGGGCCGGTCACCTTATGGAACCCCCTCATCTTCCTGACTGTATGGTCGCCCACGCTCCTGGCGTTCGGGGTGACGGCCGCCTACGGGGGTCGAGCTGGTCTGGGCGCTCTCCTTGGCCGGATATTCCGGTGGCGCTTCCCGCTGCGTTGGTATCTGGCGGCCACTGTGGGGATCGCGGCGGTGGCCTTGAGCGCCCGGTTCCTCCACTCTCTTCTCTCGCATAGCCCGCCGCCGCCGCTGTTCGACTTCGTGCGGTGGCCACAGTTCGCCAGCGCGGGCGTGGCGCTGCTCGTGCTCGATCCTGGCCCCATTGGGGAGGATCCCGGCTGGCGCGGGTTTGCCCTGCCAAGGTTGCTCGAACGGTTCAATCCCACGACGGCGGCCTTGCTGCTGGGCGTGATTTGGACGGTCTGGCATCTGCCCGCGTTCCTCTTCTCCGGCATGCCGCAGTCGAGCCTGCCCATCGGCTGGTTCTGCCTTTCCATGGTGTCGGTCACGGTCTTGATGGCCTGGGGGACGATCAACGCAGGCGGAGCGGTGATCCCGGCCATTCTCATGCACTGGGCCTTCAACCGGTTCAGCGACCTCAGCTATGACGGCGCGATGTACACCGCGCTGGCCTACACGGCCGCCGCCCTGGCGATCATAGTCGCCACCAGAGGATCGCTTGGTCTGGCGGGAGCCGCATTGCCAAGTCGGTGGCGGCCCGGGAGGGTGCGCTGAAAGCTAGGTAGCGCAAGGGCCTAGGCTGTCAAACCGGCCGCAGCCAGAACCAAACGCTTCAATGGCTTGGTCAGGAGTGTCAAACCGGAATGTTCCTTTCGGGCGGGGGGGGGGGGGCTAACTTCCGCCTTCGACCCTTCCCTGACGTAGGGCGGGTCCGCTCGCCGGACCCGCCAAGCCGCTCAGAGCTCGACCTGCTCAGAGATCGAGAGTGCGTCGTCCACCTCGATGCCCAGGTATCTGACCGTACTCTCAAGCTTGCGGAAGCAGCTGGCAGGCCCTGAGGTTGCCAGTCTTCTTGTAGAGCAGCGCTACTTGGGTGCGCGAATGCTATGCGGCAAGAGCGGAAGCTGGGGCGCGCCTGGGAAGCGTACCCATCGATGGTCCGCTGGTGCAAGTCTGGCTCAGCCGCGCCGACCCATTGCCCCGGCGGTCACCTGTGCCTAGCCTCAAGTGATGAAAGGGATTCCCCAGCTACGTGTTGCGCGCCCAAGCGACGACCTCGACGCGCTTGTCCCATTCTATCGAGATGGCCTCGGCTTGAGCGTTCTTGCCCACTTTGAGGACCATGATGGCTTCGATGGGATCATGTTCGGCCTACCGGGCGCACCATTCCATTTCGAATTCACGCGAGCACACGGGCATAGCGTGGGGCGCGCGCCGACCCAGGACAACCTTGTCGTCTTCTATCTCCCCGAACGGGAGGCCTGGAGGGACGCCGTAGAGCGCATGCGGAACGCGGGGTTTGAGCCGACCACTTCCTTCAACCCTTACTGGGACGTTCAAGGCGTGACGTTCGAAGACCCCGACGGATACCGCCTGGTGTTACAAAATGCAGCTTGGGGGAGCTAACGGCAGCATGCTCCAGGGCGGCGTGGGCCGAAGGTTCCAGAGGCCCGCTCGAACGTCGCGATCGAACGCTCACGACCCGTTGCGGACCATCAGCCCCGAAATGGCGGTCCCGCGCCCCGGTGAAAGAGAATTTCCTGGCGGGCAGCGGCCGTAAAATCAGAGATGTCGGCGGGCGCATCGAGTAGGGGAGGTCGCCACTGCCCAGAGAAGTTCAAATGATCACTTCACCCACGGCCGGCTATATCTATTTGGTCTCGGCCGCCGCGCTCACGTTGCTCGCGCTTGCGGCAACGATCTCACCTGGTTGCACCGGCCCTGTGAGCCGCGTGCCATGCGACTACCTCGCCAAATTCAAGGAAGGCGCGGCCACAAAGCGCGGCTACTCGCGAGCCGCAGGCATTGAGGTGGTGGATCTCGGCTCATCCGTTTACGTGCAGCAGTTCACTGACGACCCCGGCGTCGTTCTCCACACCCCCGGCGTTCTGATCGACAAGCGAAGCTGTCGGGTTTGCGAGGTGAACGGCCGTAACTCCGCTGGCCACGAGCCTGAGCGCGTGCTGCTTGCTGCGTACCCGGCGGAGAGGTCCCGCTAAGGTCCCACCGCTCATCCCGGTGAAGGTCGGAACCCAATCTCGAAGCGGCCCTTGCTGGGATGACCGGAGCGGAAGTCGGCCGCCGCCGCCCGCTCGATCTGCGTTGCTGAAAATCAGATGCCGGTTGTTGGCATGAATGCGTTCAATCTCAATGCAATGATCGACCAGCTTGTTGGCCTTTTCACGCTCCAGCGCGAGACGGTCGCCTGCTGGCATTGAAGCGATCTGCTCGTATCGCCCTCAGGTGCCAGCTCGACCGCGCCACGCCCTCGACCGGACGCACCCGGCATCTCCTTAACGGTCGCGGCGATGCGAATGTAGAGCTTTTGCCGCAAGTCATCCGATGTGAGCAAACTGCCGAGAATGTGCCATCCGGCCGCATCCTCTCCACTATCTCGTGGAGACTGATCCCATCCCCAATGGCTGCGCATCCGCCGGAATGGTCTCTGACACCCGCTCAGAGCAAGGGCGGAAGTCGCGGACCCATCATGATGTAGCAGGACATCGTCCTTTGGTCCGAAGAAGCACAATGCCGACGTAGCGCTAGCCGTGCGCGGCGACCATCAGCGGCGAGTCGCTCGAGGCCAGCTTGGCTAGCAGCAAATTATTGTGGCTGCGCACCATTCCAGGGATCGTGAACAGGTCGACCAATAGCCAGACCCCGAGTGGGATGAGGAAAAGAAGGCCGAAGCCTGCGGCGAACAACAGCGTCCAGCCGATTATAGTGAGCGCGATCATCGCGACGCCGCTCCCGGTGCGGCCAAGATAGAAGCGGTGGATCCCGAGGCCGCCCAGAAAGAACCAGAGCAGATAAGTCACGCCCGTCGACTTCTTGCGACTCTCGAAGGCCATTAGCGCCTGCGCGTCATTGCTTATCCCCTGCCGGGCCGGCTGCTCGCTCATGTTCTCTCCCCCCCAGGAGCACGCTTATGTGTGGAGACCATAACGCGCTGCGCGCGGGAATTGCAAAGGCGCTTTGAGACTGTGGGGGCGTCGGTTCCCCCATCACCCCCGCACCACCAACCCCTCCATCCCCCGGAAGAACGGCAACGCGCGCCAGGTCGGCTCGTCGCCCGCCAACGCCAGGTCGGGGAAGCGCTCGAACAGCCGCACCAGGGCCTGCTTGGCCTCGATGCGGGCCAGCGGGGCGCCGATGCAGATGTGGCTGCCGCCGCCGAAGGCGACGTGCGGGACGTGCTTGCGGGTGATGTCGAAGCGGTCGGGGTCGTCGAACACCTCCGGGTCGCGGTTGGCCGCGTGCAGCGAGGTGATGACCGACTGGTGGGCGTGCATCGGGCAGCCCCCGACCTGGCGCTCGTCTGAGACTACCCGATTGGTGATCGCCACCGGCGATTCAAAGCGCAGGATCTCCTCGACCGCGGCGGCGGCGAGGGCAGGGTCGGCCTTCAGCTTGGCCAGCTCGTCCGGGTGGTTGAGCAGCAGCCACACCCCATTGCCGATCAGGTCGGTGGTGGTCAGGTTGCCGCCGATCAGCAGGGCCGAGAGGTTGATCCGCACCTCGTCGTCCGACAGCGGCGCGCCCTCGGCCTGCAGGGCGACCATGTCGCTGATCAGGTCGTCCTGCGGCGACGCCCGCCGGGCCTCCATCAGCTGGGTGAAATATTCGGTCAGCTTGGCGGAGCCCCATTCCATCCGCTCGGTTTCTTCCGGCGTGCGCAGCGGGTTGAGGCCCAGGATCGAGGCCTCCGACCACTCGCGGAACTCGCGGAACCGGGCGCGCTCGACGCCGAGGATGGTGGCGATCACCAGGATCGGGATCGGGATGGCGACGTCGGCGATCAGGTCGAACGGCGCTCCGTGCGGCGCGGCGTCGATCACCTCGTCGATGGTCGCCTCGATCTGCGGCTTCATCGCGTTGATCCGGGCATAGAAGGCCTTGGCCAGCGGCAGCCGCACGCGGCTGTGGTCGGGCTCGTCCAGCGACAGGATGCTGTCGGTGCGCGGGGCGTCGGGATCGCGGTCCATGCGGCGCAACAGGGCGCCTTCCTCCGAGCGGCTCCAGTGGCGCCACAGGCTGCGGTCGTTGACGGTCTCGCGCACGTCGCCATAGCGGGTCAGGAACCAGGTCTTCACCGGCTCGTCGCGGTGCACCGGGCATCCTTCGCGCAGGTCCTTCAGCCGCCCGTGCGGATCGACCCGGGCGATGGGGTCGAAGGCGGAAGTCTCCACGATGGACCAGGTCACGGCGTCACTCCCCAGTGCTGTTTTGCCCAGAGTGTGGCTCGTTTTCGCCGTGCGGCAAGTCAAACTTAACGGTGATAAGACGGGTCGGTCATTGCGTCGGCGAAGGGAAACACGAAGGCCACCAAGGCCACGAAGCGTCCTGCGCCGAAGGCGCTTCTTTCCGATGGCGTGGCGACAGGAAGGGCAGGGCGATCTCGCCTTTTCCCCCCACGCGGAGCGGGGGAGGGGGACCACGCGTAGCGTGGTGGAGGGGCGAGACTGGGCGCGGTGCGTGCCGCCCCCTCCACCGCTTCGCGGCCTCGTTCCCCGTGAACGGGGGAGGAAAAGCGCCAGCTACTCCCGCAGCAGCGGCAGGCTGAGGCCGGAGACCGGCCGCGCGCTCAGCGCCTCGCGGCGGAAGCGGAACAGTTCGGCCGGGCGTCCGCCGGTCTCGGAGTCGACCCGGCCCAGGCCCTCGACCAGTTCGGCCCGCTCCAGGGCGCGGCGGAAGTTCTGCTTGTGCAGCGGCACTCCGGCGATCGCCTCGACCGCCCGCTGCAGGGCCGAGAGGGTGAAGGCGTCGGACATCAGCTCGAACACCACCGGGCGATACTTCAGCTTGCCGCGCAGCCGCGAGAGGGCGGTGGCCAGGATGCGCCGGTGGTCCGACAGCATCGGCTCGCCCAGCGCAGAGGCCAGGGCTTCGGTGCGCGGCGGGGCCTGCTCGCCGCGGTCGCGGGCCGCTTCCGGCGCCAGGCCCGCCTCATAGAGCAGCTCGTAGCGCTCCAGCACCCGCTCCTCGTTCCAGGGCGCCTCGTCCAGGGCGAACAGCAGCCGGGCCCGGGCCAGCTTCTCGGGCCGACCGCTGGCCCAGGCGCGCAAGACCGGCTCGATCTCGTCCAGCGCCAGCGGGCGACCGCTCCGCCAGTCCTCGTAGGGGAAGAACCGCGACCAGTCGGCCCAGGCGGTGTCGGGGGCGGTGGTGTCGATCGGGTTGGGCGTCAGGGCCAGGTAGCCGACCGAGATGACCCGGGCCGCGCCCGGGCCCTTGCCCATGTCGGCCAGCGGCGCGTCGCGGCCCTTGTCGCCGAAGGTGTAGAGTTGCTCGACATAGCCGAGGTCGAACCGGGTCTGGTCGGTCACGAAGGCGCGCATCGCCAGTTCGAAGGTGCGGTGGCCGGCCGGTTCGAACGGACCGAACGGTAGGCCGGGCATTTGGCCCGCGGGGCGCACCGTCAGCACCACGGCGTCGCCGTCGCGCACGGCGACGACCACGGCCGACAGTCCGATGACGACGGCGGCGGGGTCCATCAGTGCTCCGCTGCGAGGTCGAAGGGCACGCCGTAGCCGCTGTATTCGTAGTCGCCCATCGCCTCGACCGCGTCGACCATGCGGCCGCGCCGGCCCAGGATGTCGTCGGCCAGGGCGACGATGCGGCGGTTGGGGTAGGCGTGCTTGGCCGCGGCGCGCATCTTCAGTGCGATCGAGCGCTCGTCGGCCTGCGGATTGCGGTCGCAGGCCAGCACGAAGGCGCTGGCGCTGGAACGGCTGATCCCGGCCCAGCAGTGGACGATCATCGGGGCGCAGGCGTCCCAGGCGCGGCCGAACTCGAGCAGGCGGTGCACCAGGGCCGCGCTGGGCAGGATCAGGCCCTCCATCGGCTCGGCGATGTCGTTGACCGACAGGCGCAGGTGGCGCTCGGCGGGCAGCTCCTCGGGCGTCTCGATCATGCTGGCGCTGTCGAGCAGGGTGACCATGTGCGAGGGGGCGCGCGCCGCGATGAGGGCGGGTACTTCGGCCAATCCGCAGACGATCAGGGTCATGCTCTACTCGGTGTCGAAGGCCGCGTCGGGGTGAGACGTGGCGAATCCCGCCGCCTCCGAGAGGACATTGTATCGCTGAATGTAACGGGTTTGCGCCTGGGCGGGGGCCAGCGGCTCGATAATCAGCTCATAGCCGGGCGGGGGGGCGTCGAAGAACTCCAGCGCCTCGTTGTGGTTGAAGCCGGCCAGCTGGGTGGCCTCGAAGAAGGCGCAGGCGCGGTCGGCCTGCTTGATCAGCTTCTTGATCGCCGCCGGGGTCTTGGCCGGGATGCCGAAGCGGACGTGGATCGCCGTCTCCAGCCGCTCCTCGAATTTCCGATAATCCACCCCGAGCGCCGCCTTGAACGGGCTGATCATGTCGCCGATCACATACTCCGAGGCGTCGTGCAGCAAGGCCGCCAAGCGCCACCTGGGTTCGAGGTCCGGCTGGATGTGGGCGCAGATCTCCTCGACCACCACCGAATGCTGGGCGACCGAGAAGGCGTGCTCGCCGGTCGTCTGGCCGTTCCAGCGCGCGACGCGGGCCAGGCCGTGGGCGATGTCCTCGATCTCGATGTCCATCGGCGAGGGGTCCAGCAGGTCCAGCCGGCGGCCCGAAAGCATTCGCTGCCAGGCGCGCGGTTCCTTGCTCGATGCACGCAGCCCTTTCCTCACCGATGCGTTCCTTTCACAGTCAAGGTCGTGAACTGACCCAGGACTTGCCAAAGATCAATGCGCGGCATGCATTTGAGGCTCCAGATGGCTGCGAAGCTGGGTCGAGAAAGGAAAGACGATGAGCTGGGCTAGGATCATGGCGCCGTTGTCCGGCGGGGAAGGGGACAAGGCCGTTATCGCCGCGGCGGCCAAGCTCGCCGAGCCCTTCGGCGCCGAGTTGGCGGCGGTCTATACGCCGGCCGACGTAGCCGACGTCATGCCCTGGATGGGCGAGGGCTTCTTGGGCGGGGTCCAGACCACGGCGCTTGAATCGCTCAAGGAAGCGGCCGCGGCCGGCGAGAAGAACGCCCGCGCTGCGATGGAGACGGTTCCCTACGGCAAGAGCCAGTTCATCTCGCTGCAGACCCCGGTGTGGGCAGGTCTGTCGGCCGAGAGCCGGCTGTCCGACGTGGTCGTGTTCAACAACGATTCCGCCCGCGGCCGCGGGCCGCTGGCCGAGGCTTTCCAGCAGATGGTCGCCGATGAGCAGCGCCCGGTTCTGGTTGCCCGAGATGGGTTCACGGTCGGGGGGCCGGTGGCCGTGGCCTGGGATGGCGGAAAGGAAGCTTCGCGCGCCGCCCGGCTGGCGCTGCCGCTGCTCGAGCGCGCGCCGAGCGTGGTCATCCTGGCCGCGCCGAAGGCGACCTCTAGGAGCTTTGACCCCTACCGACTCCAGGCCTACTACGCCGCCCGCGGCGTGAAGGCCGAGGTGGACGTGTTGCCAGATAGCGGCGATGCGGCGCCTCTGCTTCTCTACGCCGCCAGCAAGGCCGGAGCGGGCATCCTGGTCGCCGGCGCCTTCGGGCATCCGCGGCTGCAGGAGTTCATCTTCGGCGGCACCACGCGGACCATGCTGTCCGCCGATCAGCCTTCGCTCTTCCTATCGCACTAGAGGTTCGGCCATGACGCTGTCGCGCATTGTCATGCGGCTCGCCCGCAATCCTGGCACCGAGTTCGCCGGGGGCGATGACCACCGAGGTTACGCCCTGACCGCTCCCCTGACCGCGGACGGCATGCTGGACTCGGACGCCTACGCCAAGTCCAAGGCGGCCTGCGTGGTTCGCCGCTTTGCGCCGGACGAGGACGCCGCCGACGGGCGGTTGGCGCGCCGCGGTGCGCGTTGGTTCTTCGACTACGACGACGGCGATACGGTCGATGACGAGCCGGTCCATCGACTTGGTGAACATCGATTCGCCGTCGGCGAGTACGTGACGGTCACCGATGAGGACGGCCGGCCGCTGACCTACAAGGTCGTCGAGGTGCAGGCGGCGGGCTAGACCCCGCCGTTGCGCCGCACCAGTTCCTGGACGTCGTGGTAGATTTTGTCGCCAGACTCGGTGTCGACCTTTGAGCGTACCTTGGCGATCGTCAGGGGACCCGTCTTGGGGCCGCCCGCTTCGTATCCGACGTAGCGGTAGCCCTCAGGCAGGTCTTTGCCGGTGTAGATGAAGGTCGCGCGCAGACCGCGCTTCTCGCGCGCCAGCGCCTCGCCGCGCATCCGCACGTCGCGATAGATGTTCACGGTGGTGTCGTCGCCAGTCGAGTCCACTTTCAGCGGGCCGATCCGGATGTTGGCGTCGTCGCCTTCCTCGGAGATGTGCACGCCCGGCAGGTCGATGCGGCTCGTTTCGCTGTCTTCGTCGCCAGTCGAAGCATCAATGCGAGCGTCGGCGGCGGCCTCTGCATGCACCCGAGCGATTTCGGCTGCGACAGCAGCGACATCTGCCTTGGCGGCAGCCACATCCTTGATCTTGCCGTCCAGGCTCGTGGCGGTTCCGCCGGCCGGACCCGGCGTGCTGCGCAGGTCGGCTTCGATCTTTGCCAAGGTTTCTTCGGCGCTGCCGACCACCTTGGTCAGTTCAAGGGTGACCTCAGCTCCATCCGAAGAGCGGTAGACGCAGCTCTTGCCGTCGCCGGCCATGCTGATCCGGGTCAGGTCGCCTTCGGTGGCCGGGCAATCCAGCTTGGCGACCGCGTGTTTACCGCCCTGTCCGCAGGCGGCCAGCACCATGGCCGAGCCCGCAATCAGCAGGATGTTCTTCATACGAAAAATGCTCCGGTCAGTTCACGAAGAACGTGACCGGAGCACTTTGAAACGTCGAGTGAATTCGCCGTAAGTCTATTGTTGGCCTGGGCGGGAGCCGGCGCCCTCGCGGCGGGCCAGGAACGCCAGACGCTCGAACAGGTGAACGTCCTGCTCGTTCTTGAGCAGCGCACCGTGCAGGGGCGGGATCAGCTTGGTCGGATCCTTTTCCTTCAGCGCGTTCTCGTCGATGTCTTCGACCATCAGCAGCTTCAGCCAGTCGAGCAGCTCGGAGGTCGACGGCTTCTTCTTCAGGCCTGGCACCTTGCGCATGTCGTAGAAGATGCGCAGCGCCTCGGCGACCAGCTTCTGCTTGATGCCCGGATAGTGGACTTCGACGATCTCGTTCATCGTGTCGGCATCGGGGAAGCGAATGTAGTGGAAGAAGCAGCGGCGCAGGAACGCGTCGGGCAGTTCCTTCTCGTTGTTCGAGGTGATGATCACGATCGGGCGGATCACCGCCTTGATCGTCTCATTGGTCTCGTAGACGTAGAATTCCATCCGATCGAGCTCCTGCAGGAGGTCGTTCGGGAACTCGATGTCCGCCTTGTCGATCTCGTCGATCAGCAGGATTGGGCGCTTGTCGGCGGTGAACGCCTCCCAGAGCTTGCCCTTCTTAATGTAGTTGCGGACATCTTTGACGCGCTCGTCGCCTAGCTGGCTGTCGCGCAGGCGGGTCACGGCGTCGTACTCGTACAGGCCCTGCTGGGCCTTGGTCGTCGACTTGACGTGCCAGGTGATCAGTTCGGCGTCGAGCGCCTTGGCGATCTCGTAGGCCAGGACGGTCTTGCCCGTGCCCGGTTCGCCCTTGATCAATAGGGGCCGTTCCAGCGCAACAGCGGCGTTGACGGCGACCTTGAGGTCTTCGGTGGCGACGTAATTGTCGGTGCCTTCAAAACGCTGGCTCATTCGGGCTCCCTAGGACGGGCAAAATGTGACGCCCGTTTCGAACAAATGTTTCAACCTGACGCCAACCTAAAGGCACAGGCGGGACATTCAAGCTGATTGAGCGGTGTTCGCCGGCCTTTGTCGCAAACGTCGCGGGGTTCCCTAGCGTCGCGGCCGGGTTATCGAGACGGGGTCGGAGGCCGGGAAGCTGTCATCCAGCCCAATTTCCAGCGCGCGCTCGGCTCTCTCGTCCTGTTTCGAGTCGCTGGCGTAGCCCATTCTGCGCAAATCATCGTCGCCGACGGACTTGGACTGGAAGTTGGTGAAATCGTCTTCGCCGCCGCTCACGAGCCCCGCGTCAGCCACCTCTTCGAGACCATCGATCGAATCGGGATCGACCTCGTCGTCATCGAACTCGTCGTCGTCCTCATCGTCGTCGTCGCTTGCGGCGGCGCGATAGTGGAGCTCGTCGTCCTCTTCGAGGTCGTCCTCGTCGAACTCGTCCTCGTCGAAGTCGCTGGCGTCCAATGACCGCGCCTCGTCCTCGTCGCGGTCGCCATCGGCTCGCGTCACATCGAGGAGGTCCGGCAACTCCTCGAAGGTCCGCATCTCGTTGAGCTCTTCGTGATCGTCGAGATTGGCCTCGTCGAACACCTCGGCGGCGTCCTGGTCGTCATAGCCGTCGTCTTCTCTCACGCCAGGCATGGGGGACGCTCCGGTTTGCGAGCGTCCCGCTGACGCCCTTCCCGGATCAACCCGCCGCGGCCAGTCGCGTTCCTTTGCCGACGTGCTCGCCCAGTGCGTTGGACAGATCGCGCATGATCGCCGGCCAGTCGTTGTACTGGGGCGCTGAGAAGGCGCGGGCCTGGCTGTACCAAGGGTAGTAGTCGGTCCCCAGCCGGGGCCACGTCCGACCGCCGGTGATCAGCCAGACGGGCGTACCGACCGAGGCGGCGATGTTGAAGCTGGCGTTCGAAATACCGATGACCAGATCGAGGGCCGCTGACAGCGCCGCGACGTCGTCCAGGTCGTTGCGCAAGTCGATTTCCGGCGGCTGGAAGATGTCGATCCCGAACTTCTCCTTGGCGTAGGCCAGGTCCTTGGACTGGTCTCCGTACTGGAGGTTCACGAACGTGACCCCCGGCGTGGAGAGCACCGGCGCCCATTCTTCAAACGGCGAGTAGTAGAGGCTGCGAGTGTTGTTCAGCACCAGGCTGGTCCAAAGCAGGCCGACCTTCATGCCCGGCAGCGCAGAGAGCACGCCGCGCCAATATGCGATCCTTTCGGGATCGGCGCGCATGAAGCCGTCGGGACGATTGGGGAAGGACTCGGCGGTCGGCCGGAGCACCTGCAGCAATTCGCCAAGCGGGGTCCAGTAGTCGATGGTCTCCCAATCCTTGATGAACGGCGCGGCGCGTACCGCGCGGCCATTGTGCCCAATGGTAAGGTGGGATCCGACCCGCGCTTCGGGGAAGCTGCGCTTGAAGAAGCTGACCAGGCGGTCGGTCACGGCCAGGGTCAGTTTCCCGGACGGCCCCAGCACCTTGAAAACATCCTCCAGGAGATTGGCGAACAGGACTTCGTCGCCCAGGCCTTGTTCGCCGAAGATCATCAGGTGAGCCCCGGCGATATCCGTCCCCGGCTGCCAGCGTGGCCGATTGCTGAGGAACTCGACCGGCTCGGCATAAGTCGGCTCCAGGCGGGCGGAATAGTACTTCCAGCCCTGCGCCAGATCGCCGCGCCCCAGTGACATGCTCCCGATGGAGAACCGCATCATCGTCGCGTCGTGCTCGTTCTCAGCTATGGTCAGGGCATAGAGCGTCTGAGCGATCGCTTCCTCCTCCTGCCCCTTGGCGAACATGATGCCGGAGATGTTGTAGAGGGCCTTGGCGTGGTTCGGCGAAAGGCGCAGCGCTTCGGCGTAGAAAGTCTCCGCCTCCTCAGAGCGCCCCTGGTCGCCGAGAACGGTGCCAAGCGTGACCCACAGCATTGGCTGATCGGGATGGGCCATCAGCGAGGTCCGTAGCACCTCGATAGCCTCATCGTATCGCATTTGCCGCCGGAGCAGGGCTCCCAGGTTGTTGGAGGCTTCAGGCGCGGCGTGCTTGCGCGCAAGGCAATGGCGGAACAGGGTTTCGGCCTGCGGCCACATCTCCATCCTGAACGCCAGGCGGCCGAGGTCGTTGGCGATGTCTGCGCTCTCGGGATTGAGCGCCAGCGCCTTCTCATAAGCCTCCAGCGCTCCGGCTCGATTGCCCAGCTTGTCGCGGGCGATGCCCGTCAGGTGCCAAGCGTAGGTTAAGTTGGGGTCAAGCGCGGCGGCGGCGGTTGCGGCCTGCTCGGTCTTGGCGAACTGATTCTGATGAGCGAACTTGAGGGCCCGCTTCAGTTGGAAGAGGGCGGTCTTGGTCGCCTTCAACGAAGCGACCTCGCGATTCAGCCTCGCCAGGCCTTCGCGCGACGCTGCATCGCCTGCGGGCCCAAGTTCGAACGGCGATTTGTGCACCGGATACCGACTCCACTGACCCAACGACATGTCGGACCTTGTGAAATCATGCTTAACGGTCTGCTAATGAGGGGCGGGGCGGAGTCGCTGCAAGAAGCGGTTAACCCCTCCGAACTAGCGTGAGTCCGGTGAAGCAATCGGCCTGGGCGACACGCCTCTACTGGAGACTGAGGAATGCCGCTTAAACTCTCGCTGAAGCCCGGGGAGAAGTTCGTTCTCAACGGCGCCGTGGTGCAGAATGGCGACCGGCGCACGACGCTGGTGCTTCAGAACAAGGCCTCGGTCCTGCGCGAAAAGGACATCATGCAGCCGGAAGAGGCCGTGACACCGTCGCGACGCATCTACTTCCCGATGATGATGATGTACCTCGATGACGCCGGGGCCGCCCGTTATTATGACGAGTTCGCACAGCGCCTGACTGAGTTCATGAGCGCGATCCGGAATCCGGATGTGCTTGCGGACTGTGTCTCTATCTCCAAACACGCCATGGCGCGCGAGTACTACAAGGCGCTCATGCTGTGTCGGAAGTTGATCGAGTACGAAGACGAGAGGTTGGGGAATGTCGCTCCGAGCGTACCAGCAGGCGGCCACGCGGGCTGAGGCCCCCAAGGACGCTGAGTATAGGCTGTTTGGTCAGGTGACCCGCGCGCTGATCGTCGCCTCGGAGGCGCCGGTCACCGATTTCGCCACCCGCATTGACGCCATCGACTGGAATCGTCGGCTCTGGTCGGCGCTGGCGCGCGACTGCTCGGATCCGGGCAATCAGCTGCCTGTCCAGGTGCGCGCCAACATCATTTCGCTGAGCCTTTTCGTGGGGCGTCACTCCAGCGAAGTCATGCGCGGCGAGGATAACTTCGACACGCTAATCGAGCTCAACAAGATGATGATGCAGGCGCTCGGCCAGAAGTCGGACGCGCCCGTGGCCGCCTAGGCCGCCACTTCACTCGATCCTTGAAGGCGTCGGCCCGCCAGGTCGGCGCCTCTTTTGTGCTCGCTGGGCGGCAATTTTTACCGAGTTGGCGCGGCAAAAATTGCCGCAAAAGTCCAGGAATCGACGCCGCCAAGGTGATTGCGCACGCGTAAGTATAAAAAACGATCCAAAACAAGGAGCTGACCTCAACCAAAGGTGGTCCGAGCCTTGCTTGGAACTGCCCGGGCAAAACGCCTCCGGCAGTCAAAATGACGTCGGTCTCCGAGAAAAGGACCTAAGTGCTATGGCGATGAATTCCGTCAACACGAACCAGGGCGCGATGATCGCGCTGCAAAACCTGAACTCCACCAACAAAGACCTGGGCGTCGTTCAGGGCCGGATCAACACCGGCCTGAAGATTTCGTCGGCCAAGGACAACGGCGCCATCTGGGCCATCGCCCAGAACCAGCGCGCTGAATCGAGCTCGCTCAACTCCGTCGTTTCGTCGCTGCAGCGCGGTCAATCCGTGGCTGACGTGGCGATGTCGGCCGGCACCGCCATTTCCGACATTCTCGTGCAGATGAAGGAAAAGGTGCTGGCGGCGACCGAAGCTGGTCTGACCACCGCTTCGAAGCAGGCGCTCAGCGACGAATACACCGCGCTGCGCAATCAGATCGACACCATCGCCAATAACGCCACCTTCGACGGCGTCAATCTGATCTCGAACGGCACCGCCAACAGCTCCGACGTGAAGGCGATCGCCAACGCTGATGCGACGGCGACCATCGACATCGACCACGTCGACCTGTCGCTGACCAATACGGCCATCGCCGGCACCTTGAGCACCCTCACCGGTACCGCAGGGGTCGTCGCCGCCGACGTGTCCGACCTGGAAACGGCGATCCAGAGCGTGTCGTCGTCGCTGTCGAAGATCGGTACGGGCGCCAAGGCGCTCGACACCCACCTAGTCAACGTCATGAAGCTCCAGGACACCCTGGACGCTGGTGTCGGTAACCTGGTGGACGCCGACCTCGCCAAGGAAAGTGCGAAACTGCAGGCCCTGCAGACCAAGCAACAGCTCGGTGTTCAGGCCCTCAGTATCGCCAACCAGTCGTCGAGCACTCTGCTCGGCCTGTTCCGATAGGACCAACGGGTCGGTCGCGGCCAAATCGCCGCGGCGGAGCCTGAACCTTGAAGGCGTCGGCCCGTCGGGCCGGCGCCTTTTTCGTGCCAAGCCTGCGTCTCGGTAAAAGCTGCCGCGCGGTAATTATTGCCGAGATGGTCGGCAAAAATTGCCGTGCCGATTCGGGAATCGGCGTTCTTGGGATGGTTGATTCCGGGTAAACGAAAATAATCCTTTGAAATCAATACGGTAAGGTTGGATCGACCTGGCCTAGGCCTTGCTTGGAATCGCCAGGGCAAAACGCCTCCGGCAGTCAAAATGACGTCGGTCTCCGAGAAAAGGACCTAAGTGCTATGGCGATGAATTCCGTCAACACGAACCAAGGCGCGATGATTGCGCTGCAAAACCTGAACTCCACCAATAAAGACCTGGGCGTCGTTCAGGGCCGCATCAACACCGGCCTGAAGATTTCGTCGGCCAAGGACAACGGCGCTATCTGGGCCATCGCCCAGAACCAACGCGCTGAATCGAGCTCGCTCAACTCCGTCGTCTCGTCGCTGCAGCGCGGTCAGTCCGTGGCTGACGTGGCGATGTCGGCCGGCACCGCCATTTCCGACATTCTCGTGCAGATGAAGGAAAAGGTGCTGGCGGCGACCGAAGCTGGTCTGACCACCGCTTCGAAGCAGGCGCTCAGCGACGAATACACCGCGCTGCGCAATCAGATCGCCACCATCGCCAACAATGCGAGCTTCGATGGCGTGAACCTGATCGCGGGCGTCTCGGTCAACAGCTCCGACGTGAAGTCGATCGCCAACGCCGACGCCACCGCCACCATCGACATCGACCACGTCGATCTGTCGCTGACCAACACGGCCATCGCCGGCACCCTGACCGCCCTCACCGGTACGGTCTCGGCCGGTGACGTGTCCGACCTGGAAACCGCGATCCAGAGCGTGTCTTCGTCGCTGTCGAAGATCGGTACGGGCGCCAAGGCGCTCGACACCCACCTGACCAACGTCATGAAGCTCCAGGACACCCTGGACGCTGGTGTCGGTAACCTGGTGGACGCCGACCTCGCCAAGGAAAGTGCGAAACTGCAGGCCCTGCAGACCAAGCAA
>NZ_JBFUIW010000021.1:0-64847 GCF_056401675.1 Phenylobacterium sp. P4_E10
CTGCACGCCCTGGCCACCTTGCCGGCCCATCCCGACAGCCTGCCGATCAACGATCTGATGCCGATCCCCGGCACCCCGCTGGGCGACTCCGAGGCGGTCGACCCGCTGGAGTTCGTGCGGATGATCGCCGTGGCCCGCATCCTCTGCCCGAAGACCGTGGTGCGGCTGTCGGCCGGCCGCGAGCACATGAGCCGCGAACTGCAGGCGCTGTGCTTCCTGTCCGGCGCCAACTCGATGTTCATCGGCGGCAAGCTGCTGACCACCGCCAACCCGGACAAGGACACCGACGCCGCCCTGATGGCCGACCTCGGCCTGCGGCCCATGACCATGGCGGGCGCGATCGAAGCGGCCGCCTAGGCCACCGCCTATTCCTTGATGAAGGCCAGCAGGTCGGCGTTGAACTCGTCCTGATGGGTCGTGGCCAGGCCGTGCGGGGCGCCGGGATAGACCTTCAGCTTGGCGCCGGGGACGATCTTCGCCGACTTCAGGCCGGCCGCGGCGATCGGCACTATCTGGTCGTCCTCGCCATGCGCGATGAAGGTCGGCTTGTCGATCTTCTTGAGGTCCTCGGTGTAGTCGACCTCGGAGAACTCGTGGATGCAGTCGTACTGCCCCTTGATGCCGCCCATCATGCCCTGCAGCCAGAAGCTCTCGCGCACGCCTTCGGAGATCTTCGCGCCGGGCCGATTGTAGCCGTAGAACGGTATGGTGAGGTCCTTGTAGAACTGGCTGCGGTCGTCGAAGACGCCCTTGCGAATGCCGTCGAAGGCCTCGATCGGCGTGCCTTCTGGATTGGCGGTGGACTTCAGCATCACCGGTGGCACCGCGCCGAGCAGCACCACCTTGGCGACGCGCTTGGTCCCGTGCCGGCCGAGATAGTGGGTGACCTCGCCGCCGCCTGTGGAGTGGCCGACCATGACCAGGTCTTTCAAGTCCAGCTTCTCGATCAGTTCGGCCAGGTCGTCGGCGTACTGGTCCATGTGGTTGCCGTCCCAGGTCTGGTCCGAACGGCCATGGCTACGGCGATCGTGGGCGATTACGCGATACCCGTGCGAGCCGATGAACTGCATCTGGCCGTCCCAGGCGTCGCTGCTAAGCGGCCAGCCGTGGGAGAACAGCACCGGCTGTCCCTTTCCCCAATCCTTGTAGAAGATGTTGGTCCCGTCCTTGGTGGTGATCGTCGGCATCGATTTGAGTCCTCGGGTTGGTTCGGGCGAGCCGCCGGCGTGCGGCGCTAGCCAGCAAAAGCGCGCGGCGCGGCCGTTCGGTTCTGCGGCCGGCTAACAACCTGACAAAGCTCGATGACCGCCGAGCGACGGCGATCGCCGCCGATGACGCGTTTTAGCGCAGGGCGGCGTTCAGTTTGGCGAGGGCCGCGGCTCCCGGCGTCAGCTCACGTTCGCTCAGTGTGTTGAGCGGCGCGTCTACCGTGCCGAGGTTCTCATGCAGGTCGCGGGCCTCAGGGTCGAGGAACAGGAGGCCGGTGACGATCTCGCCCAGCGCCTGCCGGGACTGCAGATAGGCCAGGGCGCCGACCCGATCGGACGGATCGTAGTGCTCGGCCAACTTGTGCAGATGCAGGATCGAGCCGTCGTGCTGAGCAACCGGCACGGTCTCGCCGGGGCCGTACTCGACGGTTATGGTTTCCCGGTAGGGGACGAAGTCCATCCGGTTCACCGCCTCGTTGTGCTCGCGCACATAGTCGTAGGACTTGGTCGAGCCAGCGTGGTTGTTGAACT
This sequence comes from Phenylobacterium sp. P4_E10, assembly GCF_056401675.1. Taxonomy (NCBI): domain Bacteria; kingdom Pseudomonadati; phylum Pseudomonadota; class Alphaproteobacteria; order Caulobacterales; family Caulobacteraceae; genus Phenylobacterium; species Phenylobacterium sp. P4_E10. Next base: position 1,740 of record NZ_JBFUIW010000021.1, read on the forward strand.
GCACGCAGGGGCTGATGCAGTCGATGAAGGCGGGACCCTTGTGACTCAGCGCGGCCTTGATCAGCGGGGTCAGCTGGGTCTTGTCTCCGGAAAACGAGCGGGCCACGAAGGTCGCGCCCATCTGCAGGGCGAGGCTGACCAGGTCGATGCCGGCGTCGTGGTTGATGACGCCCTTCTTGGACTTGGAGCCCTTGTCGGAGGTGGCCGAGAATTGGCCCTTGGTCAGGCCGTACACGCCGTTGTTCTCGACGATGTAGAGCATGTTGACGCCGCGCCGGATCGAATGGGCGAACTGGCCCAGCCCAATCGAGGCGCTGTCGCCGTCGCCGGAAACCCCCAGATAGATCAGGTCTCGGTTAGCCATGTTCGCGCCGGTCAGCACCGAGGGCATCCGCCCGTGGACGGTGTTGAAGCCGTGCGAGTTGCCAAGGAAGTAGTCCGGCGTCTTCGAAGAGCAGCCGATGCCCGACAGCTTGGCGATCCGGTGCGGCGGCAGGTCCAGCTCGTAGCAGGCCTGGATGATCGCCGCCGAGATCGAGTCATGGCCGCAGCCTGCGCAGAGCGTCGATACCGAGCCCTCGTAGTCGCGCCGGGTGAAGCCGAGCGCGTTGGGCTTCAATTGCGGATGATGAAGCTGCGGCTTGGTGATGTAAGTCATTCGGCGGCCTCTGGGATCGGCCGGCGGTCGGCCATCAGGCGCTGCACGGCGCTGGCGATGAAGCGGGCGGTGATCGGCGTGCCGTCGTAGTGCAGCACCGCGGTCAGTCGCGAGGGATCGATGTCGCCCTCGTTGATCAGCAGCGTGCGTAATTGGCCGTCGCGATTCTGCTCGATGACGAACACCCTGTCGTGCTCGGTGATGAAGGTGAACACGTCGTCGGCGAACGGGAAGCCGCGGACCCTCAGCGCGTCGAGGTGCAGGCCGTTGCGTTCTAGCGCGCCCAGCGCTTCGTGCACCGCCGGAGTCGAGGAGCCGAAATAGATCACCCCATCGCGGGTGGTGCGGTTGGCGGCTCGGCGGAGCGGCGCGGGGACCAGATTGCGCGCGGTGTCGAACTTGCGCAGCAAGCGCTCCATGTTGCCGACATAGACCGCGCCTTCCTCGCTATAGCGGGCGTAGGGATTGCGCGAGGTGCCGCGAGTGAAATAGCCGCCGCGGCTGGGGTGCGAGCCGGGATAGGTCCGATAGGGGATGCCGTCGCCGTCGACCTCCAGGTAGCGGCCGAACTCAACGCCGGCCTCAAGATCGTCGTGGGTCAGCACCTTGCCGCGATCGAGCTTACGGCTGTCGTCCCATTCGAAGGGCTTTGTCAGCCACTCGTTCATGCCGATGTCGAGGTCGAGCATGACGAAGACTGTGGTCTGCAGGCGGTCGGCCAGATCGAAGGCCAGGGCGCCCATCTCGAAGCATTCGCCGGGATCGGCCGGCAGCAGCAACGGGTGTTTGGTGTCGCCATGGCCGGCATAGGCCGCGGCCAGCAGATCGGCCTGCTGTGTCCGCGTCGGCATGCCCGTCGACGGGCCGCCGCGCTGGACGTCGAAGATCACCGCCGGAATCTCGGCGAAGTAGGACAGGCCGATGAACTCGGTCATCAGCGAGACGCCTGGCCCGGAGGTGGCGGTGAAGGCGCGCGCGCCATTCCAGCCGGCCCCGACCACGATGCCGATCGAAGCGATCTCGTCCTCGGCCTGGACGATGGCGTAGCGGGCCTTGCCGGTGTCGGGCTCGATCCGCAGTTCCTCGCAATAGCTGGTGAAGGCCTCGGCCAGGGAGGTCGAGGGCGTGATCGGATACCAGGCGCAGACGCTGGCTCCGCCATAGACCGCGCCCAGCGCGGCGGCGGCGTTGCCCTCCACATAGATCCGATCACCGACCTGATCGGCGCGCCGGACCCGCAGTCGCAGCGGCTTGAGGTTTTGGACTACGTAGTCTCGACCCATGTGCAAGGCGGCGACATTGGCGGCCACCAGCCGCTCCTTGCCCGCGAACTGCTCGGCCAGCAGCTGCTCGATAACCCCGATCTCGATGTCCAGCAGCGCGGCCAAGGCGCCCACATAGATGATGTTCTTGAACAGCTGGCGCTCGCGGGGGAGCTGGTAGGCCTCGTTGCACATGGCCGTGAGCGGCACCCCGACGATGGTGATGTCGTCGCGGAACTTGGAGGCGGGCAGCGGCTTGGTGGAGTCGTAGAACAGGTAGCCGCCGGGCTCGATCTCGGCCACATCGCGGTCCCAGGTCTGCGGGTTCATCGCCACCATCAGGTCGACCCCGCCGCGACGGCCCAGATGGCCGGCCTCGGTGATCCGCACCTCGAACCAGGTCGGCAGTCCCTGGATGTTCGAGGGGAAGATGTTGCGCGCCGCCACCGGCACGCCCATTCGCAGGATCGACTTGGCGAACATGCCATTGGCGCTCGCCGACCCCGATCCGTTTACGTTGGCGAATTTGACGACGAAATCGTTGACGGTCTCTAGCGGCATGATCCCCCCGCGTGGGTCATTTCCAACAGGAACTTCTGCATGTCCCAGGCCCCGGTGGGACAGCGCTCGGCGCACAGGCCGCAGTGCAGGCAGACGTCTTCGTCCTTCACCATCACCCGCCCGGTCGGCAGGTCGCCCGAGACCAACAGGGCTTGTTCGTGGTTGACCGCCGGCGCCTTCAGCCGACCGCGCAGGTCGTCTTCCTCGCCGTTCTCGGTGAAGGTGATGCAGTCGACCGGGCAGATGTCGACGCAGGCGTCGCACTCGATGCAGGCCGACTCGGCGAATACGGTCTGTACGTCGCAGTTCAGGCACCGCTGGGTCTCGCGGTACGCGGTCTCGCGGTCGAAGCCGAGCTCGACCTCGAGGCGCACGTTCTTCAGCGCCTTGTCCTTGTCAAGCAACGGCACGCGATAGCGCGTGTCGTTGGCCGGGTCGTTGTCGTAGCTCCACTCGTGGATGCCCATCTTCTGGCTGGCCATCGAGAAGCCGGGCGGCGGCCGGGCGGTCAGATCCTCGCCCTTGCAGAATTTGTCGATCGAGATCGCCGCGTCGTGGCCGTGGGCCACCGCCCAGATGATGTTCTTCGGGCCGAAGGCGGCGTCGCCGCCGAAGAAGACGTTGGCCGCGGTGGAGCCGAAGGTCAGGGGATCGACCTTGGGCATGCCCCACTCGTCGAACTCGATCCCGATGTCGCGCTCGATCCAGGGAAAGGCGTTTTCCTGGCCGACGGCGACCAGCACGTCGTCGCAAGCATAGTGCTCGTCCGGCTCGCCGGATGGGACCAGCCGGCGGCGGCCCTTGTCGTCGTACTCAGGGCGGACCCTCTCGAAGATAACCCCGGTCAGCTTGCCGTTCTCGTGGGTGAATTCCTTGGGGACCAGGAAGTTGAGGATCGGAATGTCCTCATGGATCGCGTCTTCCTTTTCCCAGGGACTGGCCTTCATCTCCTCGAAACCCGAGCGGACGATGACCTTGACGTCCTCGCCGCCAAGTCGGCGCGAAGTACGGCAGCAGTCCATGGCGGTATTGCCGCCGCCCAGCACGATGACCCGGCGGCCGATCTTCTCGATGTGGCCGAACGAGACGTTGGACAGCCAGTCGATGCCGATGTGGATGTTCGCGGCCGCCTCCTGGCGGCCGGGCAGATCTAGGTCGCGGCCGCGCGGCGCGCCCGAGCCGACGAAGATCGCGTCGTAGCCCTCAGTCAGCAGGGCCTTGAGGCTATCCACACGCTGGCCGAGGCGGAGCTCCATGCCGAGGCCGGTGATGTAGCCGACCTCCTCGTCGATGACTTCTTCGGGAAGCCGGAAGCGGGGGATCTGGCTGCGGATCATGCCGCCGGACTTGGCCTCCCCGTCGAATAGGGTGAGCTCGTAGCCCAGGGGAGCGAGGTCGCGCGCGACGGTGAGTGAGGCGGGGCCCGCGCCGACCAGGGCGATGCGTTTGCCGTTGGAGACCGCGACCGGCACGGGCAGCCGGCCCGTGATGTCTTCCTTGTTGTCGGCCGCGACGCGCTTGAGGCGACAGATGGCGACCGGCTCGTCCTCGACCCGGCCACGGCGGCAGGCGGGCTCACATGGCCGGTCGCAGGTCCTTCCGAGGATCCCCGGAAAGACGTTGGACTTCCAGTTGACCATGTAGGCGTCCGAATATCGGCCTTCGGCGATCAGTCGGATATATTCGGGCACAGGCGTGTGAGCTGGGCAGGCCCACTGGCAATCGACGACTCTGTGAAAGTAGTCAGGCCCCTCGGTACTGGTGCGCTGCACAATCGCTTCCTTCCCACGACGCCATTCTCTCGCGGTGGAAAAGACGAGGGTCAGTGAAAGCAGACTCGCCTTACCGCGACGCAGCGTTCCAGTGGATGGTAGGACCCTATCGGACGGTCAGCCAATACATTTCTTGCCCAAAATGACATCTCGGCGCGGGGTGCGGTCATTAGGAGACATCCTGCCGCGGCGATCGAAAGCCCTGCCGCAGAAGGCCAGGCGAGGCGGTCAACACCGCGTGATTCCAAGCGAATTTCATAAAATCGAGGCAGACAGCGGCGCCGCCGATGTTAAGCTTTGCTTAATATTGCAACCGCTGGCCAAGGAGGCGCCCGATGCCGAACGAACTGTTCGAAGTACCGTCCCCGTTTGACGCAACCGAAGCCGTCGAGGCGATGATCGAAGATGCTGACGCCGCGCTCGACGCGCAGTCGTTTGAGATCAATGCGCGCCGGGCCCAGGCCGAACACGCCGAGAACCTGCGTCTGGCCCGCGCGCTCTAGCGTCAGGTTTCCAGCCGAAGATCGCAGAAACGCGCCGACCGCAAGGCCGGCGCGTTCTTTGTGTGCGGAGCGTCCCTAGTCGCGCAGGCTGGCCGGAACCACGCCGCCATTCTTTTCCAACGCCACCCAGACCGCCTTGATCAGGGCGATGTTCTGCTCGGCGCTGCCATGCGGCCCGGCCGCGACCCCGAGCTCGGTCGCCAGTTCCTTGCGGGCCTCGAGGCTGGCATCCAGGTCGAGCATCTTCAGCAGGTCGACGATCGACGTGCGCCAGTTGCCGCCGCCGCCTTTCAGCGTGGCCACTTCGGTCAGCACCGCCTCGACGTCTACAGGCTCAGGAGGGGGCGGTGGCGCGGCGGCGACCGGGGCAGCGGCCGGCGCGGCGGCGGGAGCTGCGGGCGCGGCGGCCGGCTTCTTCTTGTGAAAAATCTTGTCCATGATCGAGCTGAAGATGCCCATGCGCCGTCTCCCTGATGTCTGGCATGCCTAGAAGGCGCAGCTTGGGAGTGTGGTTCCGGCCCGGCGGATCGTTTACATCCACGCTGAGGCGTCTTCATTCAATCGACATGGACGGCGTCAGCCGAACGGCTTCTCCAGGCTGGGCTGCGGCGGCGTGAACCAAGCCGCGCCATCCGCCGTGACATGGAAGTGATCCTCCAGCCGCACACCGAACGTGTCGGGAATGACGATCATCGGCTCGTTGGAAAAGCACATGCCGGGCGCGAGCGGGGTCTTGTCGCCGCGCACCAGGTAGGGAGCCTCGTGGATCGACAGGCCGATGCCATGGCCTGTGCGATGCGGCAGGCCGGGAAGCTCGTAGTCGGGGCTGAGGCCGGCGGCGGCCAGCACCGCGCGCGCGACCGCGTCGATCTCCTCGCAGGGCACCCCGGGCTTCACCGCGGCGAAGGCGGCCGCCTGGGCCCTCTTCTCCAGTTCCCAGACTCGACGTTGTTCGGACGAAGCCTCGCCGAAGACGTAGGTGCGGGTGATGTCGGAGTTGTAGCCCTGGACCTGGCAACCGGTGTCGATCAGCACGATCTGACCGTCCTCCAGCGCCTGCTCGCCGGGCAGGCCGTGAGGATAGGCGCTGGCCTGGCCGAACTGCACCGCGCAGAAGCTCGACCCGTTGTCCGCGCCCAGCGCCCGATGAGCCTGGTCGATGAACCGCTTGACCGCGCCCGTGGTGATCCCAGGCGCGAGGATGGCGGCGGCGCGGCGATGCACCTCCAGGGTCATCGCCTTGGCTTGGGACATCAGCGCCAGCTCGGCGGGCGACTTGATCATTCGACAGCCGTCGACCACCGGCGCGCCGTCGAGCAGCTTCACCCCCGGGGCCGCCTTGGCGATGCCGTTGAAGACGAAAAAGGGCAGGGCGGGGTCGATGACCAGCGACTGCGCGGTTCCGAGGGCGCGGGCGGTGAGGGCGTAGGGGCTCTCGTGCTCCTCCCAGAGCATCAGCTCAGCGTCGATGCCCAGCGAGGCCTCCAGAGAGCCGAGTTCGAAGCGCGGGCAGATCATGATCGGCTTGCCTGCGCGGGGCAGCACCATGGCCACCAGCCGCTCGGTGGCGCCCCAGGGCACGCCGGCGAAGTAGCGCAGGCTGGCGCCGGCCCCGATGATCAGCGCCTCGGCGCCGATCTGCGCCATCAGTTCGCGGGCGCGGGCAAGGCGCGCCTTCCGCTCCGCAGGGCTGATCGCCGGCGCCGCGTTCGGCCATGGCTTCAGCTGCGCCAGTTCTGCTTGCGCCGTCGAACCGCCGATGCCGTTGCTCATAAATCTCTCCGCTGGGAACTGGCCGGCTGGCGGCCGGCGAGGGGTGTCCGTATATAGCCGCGCATGGCTGAAGCCTTCAACGATCTGACCCTGCCCGCCGCCAAGACCGAGCGCTATGCCGCCGTCGCCGAGGAAATCGCCGCCGTGCTGGAGGGCGAGCCGAACCTCACCGCCCGCATGGCCACCGTCGCCTCGATGCTGGCGGCCAGCTTCGACAGTTTCTTCTGGACCGGTTTCTATGTCGTCGATCCGGACAAGGAGCGCGAGCTGGTGGTCGGTCCCTACCAGGGCACGCTCGGCTGCCTGCGCATCGCCTACGGGCGCGGCGTCTGCGGCGCGGCCGCCGCCAGCGGCAATACCCAGCTGGTCCCCGACGTCCACGCCTTCCCTGGCCACATCGCCTGCGACAGCCGGTCGGCTAGCGAGGTCGTCGTGCCGGTCTTCGGTCCAGAGGGTCAGTTGATCGCGGTCCTCGATGTCGACTCCACCGAGCCGGCGGCGTTCGACGAGGTCGACGCCGCGTGGCTGGAGAGGATCCTCAAGGACACCTTCGCGGCCTGACGCTTGCAGCGCGGAATGCACTTTTCCCTAACTGGGAAGCGCTACCGTGAAGTCGATGTTACGTCTGGAAGTCCACCACCCGGCCGAGCTTACCGACGCCGATATCGTCGCCTGGCGGGAGCTCTGCGCTTCCCGCCCTGAGTTCCGCAGCCCGCTGCTTGGGCCGGACTTCGCGCGTGCGGTCGGGGCCGTGCGCCCCGATGCGCGCGTCGCTATCTGGCGCGAGGGCGAGCGGGGCGTGGGCTTTTTCGCCTACCACCATCGGCCCGGCGGCATGGCCCGGCCGATCGGCGCGCCGCTGTCGGACTATCACGGCCTGGTCGCCGACCGGCCGCTGGACATCCAGCAGGACCTGGCCGAGTTCGGACTCGCGGCCTTCCGTTTCACCGGCCTCGTCGATCCGTACAGCGACTTCGCATCGGCGATCTCGGGCGTGCATCAGGCGCATGTGATCGAGCTTGAGCGCTCTGCGGACGCCTATCTGGAGCAGGTGCGCGCGGCGAGCCCCAAGCGCTTCAAGAACTACCGCCGGCTGGACGGCAAGCTCGACCGCGAGGTCGGGCCCCTGACCCTGCGCGCGCCGGATTTCGACCGCGACGCCTTCAACCAGCTGTTGGGCTGGAAGCGCGAGCAGCTGGCCCGCACCGGCGCGCACGATTTTCTCGCTCCCACGTGGACCCGTGACCTGCTGGCCTCGTTCCTCGATATGCGCGAGGGGCCGTTCCAGGGGTTGATGATCAACCTCTATGTCGGCGATCACCTGCTGGCCGGCCACATCGGCGTGCGGGTCGGCGACGTCTACCATCCCTGGATCGCCTCGACCGATCCGGCCATGGCGGCCTGGTCGCCGGGCCAGCTCTTCCTGCTGCGGGCGATCGCGGCGATGCCTGGGTTGGGTTTGAAGGTCTATGACCTCGGACCGGGCCACGACCACTACAAGCGGCCCTACGCCTTCTCCAGCCGGATGATCGGCGAGGGGACGATGGCCGCGTCCGGGCCGCGTGGCCGAGCGGCCGTCGCTTCGGAGAAGGCCTGGCTCCTGGCCGGCGCCAATGGCGCAGGACCGCTCGGCCGCCTGCGCCGGCGGCTCGATATCATCGCCACCAGCGAGCTCTCCCTGGCCGGACGCGCCAAGGGACTGGCCGGCGCCATCGCCGCGCGCGCCCTGCGACCAGGCGCGGCGTCCGGGACCGAGGCGGCCTAAGCCAATGACGACGCCGCGCGTCAGCTTGGTGATCCCGACCCAGCGCCGTCTCGCAGGCCTGACCACGGCCGTGCGCTCGATCTTCGAACAGAGAGGCGTGGCGTTCGCCGAGCTGGAGCTGGTCGTGGTCGACAACGACCAGACGCCGTCGGCCAAGCCCACGATCGAGGCGCTGGCCGCGGAGGCCCCGTTCCCGGTTATCTACGTGCACGAGCCAGAGCCCGGCGTCGCCAACGCCCGCAACGCGGCGCTGCATAGGGCCGGCGGAGAGTTTATCGCCTTCCTCGACGATGACGAAGAGGCGCCCGAGGGCTGGCTCGCTGCCCTGTTGGCCGCGCAGCTGCGCTACCGGGCCGATGTAGTGTTTGGTCCGGTCCGTGGCCGGGCGCCGGAGGGCGTTCGCCGGCATCGCAGCTATCTCGAGCGCTTCTTCTCCCGCGTCGGACCGAACGCATCCGGGGTTCTGGATCATTATTACGGCTGCGGTGACAGTCTGATCCGCCGCGCCGCGATGCCCGATCCACGGCAGCCCTTTTCGGCGATCCGCAACCACATCGGGGGCGAGGATGATCTGCTGTTTGGCCAGATGCAGCGCGCCGGGGCGATCTTCGCCTGGGAGCCTGCCGCCTGGGTCTGGGAAGATCCGGTCCCGTCGCGCCTGACGCTGCGCTACACCATCCCGCGCGCCTTCGCCTATGGCCAGGGGCCTTCAGCCGCCTGCGCCGCGGCCAGCCCGCCCGACGGAATCGGCGTCGCTCGCTGGATGGCGCAGGGCCTGGTCCAGGCGGCGGTCTTCGGCGCGTTCGCCGGCTTGAAATGGCTGATCCGCGCGCCGGACTTCGCCTTCACCCTCGACCGGGCCGCGCGCGGCCTGGGCAAGACCCTGTGGTGGGGGCCGTTCAAGATCCACTTCTATGGGCTGAGGGCAGGGGCATGAGCATCATCGGCGACTGGACGCCGGAGAAGGCCCGCGCCTTCACCAAACAGAACCTGGTCTTCCAGCACGGCCTGCACGAACGGCCGATGTTCGGCGACGCTGGGCTAGAGGAACTGCTCGACCGCTATCCGCGCGACAAGCTGGGCGTCTTCACCATGGGCGAGGACCCCGTCGCCTGGACCACCTGGCGCAAAGGCTCGGCCGGGACCCTGAGCGGCTCGAAGCTGCTGGAGGCGGCCCAGGCCGGCCGCATCTGGCTGAACCTGCGTGCGACCAACCGCTATCTGCCGGACTACGCCGCGCTGGCGGGCGAGATCTTCGCCGAGAAGGAGCAGATGACCGGCGCCAGGACGCTGAAGCACGACGTCGGCATGCTGATCTCCTCGGCCAACGCCCAGGTGTTCTACCACCTCGACGTGCCGCTGGTGTCGCTCTGGCAGCTGCGCGGCCAGAAGAAGGTCTGGGTCTATCCGGTCGCTGCCCCCTATGTCGGCCAGGAGGTGCTGGAGCGGATCGTCCTGAAGGAGACCGCCGAGCAGTTCACCTTCGATCCGGCCTGGGATGCAGGGGCGCAGGCCTTCGACCTCACCCCCGGGACTATGGTCACCTGGAGCCAGAACGCGCCGCACCGGATCGAGAACGGCCCGATGCTGAACGTCTCGCTGTCGATCGAATTCATGACGCCCGCGGCGCTGATGCGGGCCAACGTCATCTACGCCAACGGCGTGCTGCGCCGGCGGCTGGGCGCTCGGCCGAGAGTGCAGGACGGCTTCTCAGCCGTCGGCCTTGGCAAGGTCGCCGTCGCCCGCGCCGCCAAGTCGCTGAAGCTCCAGGCCCCGCACGAGCGTGAGCTTCCGGTGACCTTCAAGCTGGACGTCAGCCGGCCAGGAACGCTGCTGCCGGCCTAGGCAGGACGTTCTCTTCGGTTCGCGAAGTTGCTAGGGAGCTTTAGCGCGCCTGTCGCCTCGGAGCCTCCTTGTGCAAATCGCAGTTCTCACCTTCGACGGCTTCAACGAACTGGATTCGTTCATCGCCGCAGCCATCCTCAACCGGATGAAGGCCAAGGGCTGGGCCGCTCACATCACCTCGCCGACCCCTGAGGTCACCTCGATGAACGGGGTGACGGTGCAGCGTCAGCGCTCGCTGGAGTTCGCGGCCGAGGCCGACGCCGTTCTGATCGGCAGCGGGATCAAGACCCGGGATATCGCCGCGGACGCCGCGATGCTGTCGCGGATCCAGCTTGATCCCGCGCGCCAGCTCGTCGGCGCCCAATGCTCCGGCACGCTGCTGCTCGCCAAGCTGGGCCTGATCGGCTGCCTCCCGGCCTGCACCGACCTGACCACCAAGCCCTGGGTCATCGAGGCCGGAGTCGAGGTTCTTGAGACGCCGTTCGTCGCCCATGGAAACGTCGCGACCGCGGGCGGCTGCCTGGCCTCGCAGTACCTGGCGACCTGGATGATCGCGCGGCTTGGCAGCCTTCGGGATGCGGAAGAGACAATGCACTACGTCGCTCCGGTCGGCGAGAAGGACGCCTATGTCGAGCGGGCGGTAGGCATCGTGCGCCCGTTCCTGAGCGGAGGCGCATTGGCCGCGTGATCGTCTAAGCGGCGGCGATGACGGACCGGACGGACCGCTAGCGTTGCGGCGTTGGCGCTAGACTGCCCATCTGAATAGTCCAGTGGCGGAACTCGATTGCGAGCACGCCGGCCCGCACTAGGCCGTCGTCCTCGTGCGCCGCGCCGGCGGAGCTGCGCGCCATGCCCTTCACGTGCACGTAAACCCCATTGGCTTACGTCGCGTCGCGCTCCTACATGAGTCCCCGACGCGCGGAGGGCGCGCATTTATCGGGAGCGAGACTATGGGCGAAGCCTATATCGTTGCGGCGACGCGCACCGCCGGCGGGAAGAAGGGCGGCAAGCTGAAGGACTGGCATCCGGTCGATCTGGGCGCCGTCGTGCTCAATGACATTATCGCGCGCACCGGAGCCGACCCGGCACTGGTCGAGGACGTGGTGATGGGCTGCGTTGGTCAGGTCGGCGAACAGGCGATCAACGTCGCCCGCAACGCGGTGCTGGCTTCGAAGCTGCCGGAAAGCGTGCCGGCCACCAGCGTCGACCGCCAGTGCGGCTCGTCCCAGCAAGCCCTGCAGTTCGCCGCACAGGCGGTGATGAGCGGCACCATGGACGTGGTGATCGCGGCGGGCGTGGAGAGCATGACCCGCGTGCCCATGGGCCTTTCGGCGGCGCTGCCCGCCCAGAACGGTTTCGGCAACTACATGAGCCCGCGGATGAAGGAGCGTTATCCGAACATCCAGTTCAGCCAGTTCGCCGGCGCCGAGATGGTCGCCGCCAAGTACGGCCTGACCAAGGAAGAGATCGACGAGTACAGCTACCAGTCGCACCAGCGCGCCATCGCCGCGACCCAGGCCGGCCACTTCAAGAACGAGATCGTCGGGGTCGAGATCGTCGACGCCGAGGGCAATAAGTCCCTGCACACCGTCGATGAAGGCATCCGCTTCGACGCCAGCCTCGACGGCATCAAGGGCGTGAAGCTGCTGCAGGAAGGCGGCCGCCTGACCGCCGCCTCGTCCAGCCAGATCTGCGACGGCGCCTCCGCCGTGATGGTCGTCTCGGAAAAGGGCCTGAAGGAACTGGGCGTGAAGCCGCTGGCCCGCATCCACCATCTGTCGCTGCTGGGCCATGACCCGGTGATCATGCTGGAAGCCCCGCTGCCGGCCACCGAACGCGCGCTGAAGCGGGCCGGCATGACCGTCGACGACATCGACCTGTTCGAAGTCAACGAAGCTTTCGGCTCGGTGCCGGTGGCCTTCATGAAGTCCCTGAACGTCGATGCCGCCAAGCTCAACGTCAACGGCGGCGCCATTGCGCTGGGCCACCCGCTCGGCGCTTCGGGCACCAAGCTGATGGCGACCCTGCTCAACGCGCTTGAGCAACGTGGCGGCCGCTACGGTCTGCAGACGATGTGCGAAGGCGGTGGTATGGCGAACGTCACCATCGTCGAGCGACTCTAGACAGTAAGGACTACCCATGGCCGGACGCATCTTCGCAATCACAGGTGCGTCCGGGGTCTTGGGAACGGCGGTGGCGCGAGCCGCCGCCGCGTCAGGCGCGCAGGTCGCGCTGATCGACTTCGCGCCGAGCGCCGCGATCGCGAGCGAGATCGGCGCGGGCGCTTTCTTCCAGGGCAATGTCGACCTGACCGACGCCGTGGCTGCGGGCGCGGCCATTGACGCCGTCGCCGACCGCTTCGGCGGTCTCGACGCCCTGATCAACGTCGCTGGCGGCTTTCGCTGGGAGACACTGGAGGCCGGGTCCTGGGAGACCTGGCACGCGCTGTTCCGCATGAACGTGCTGACCGCGACCAACGCCAGCCGCGCGGCGATCCCCCACCTGAAACGCAGCGCCGCCGGCCGGATCGTAAATGTCGGGGCCAACGGCGCGCTGAAGGCCGCCGCTGGCATGGGCGCCTACGCCGCCTCCAAGGCCGGCGTGCACAAGCTGACCGAAGCCCTGGCCGAGGAGCTCAAGGCTGACGGGGTGACCGTCAACGCCGTGCTGCCCTCGATCCTGGACACCGAGACCAACCGCGCTGACATGCCCAAGGCCGACTTCTCGGCCTGGGTCGCGCCGGCCGATCTGGCCTCCGTCATGCTGTTTCTCGCCTCGGAAGAGGCAAGAGCCGTTACCGGGGCGCTGCTGCCGGTGACGGGGCGGGTCTGACCGCGCCTGAGCTGGGCGCCACGCGCCAGATGATCTTGCCGACGTCGTCGGCCACCAGCAGAGCCCCGGTCTTGTCGATGGCGACGCCGACCGGTCGGCCCTGCGCCTGGTCCTTGCCATCCAGGAAGCCGGAGAGGAACGCCTCCGGCTTGCCATCGGGCTTGCCGCCCTTGAACGGCACGAAGACGACGCGATAGCCGCTGGGCGGACGCCGGTTCCAGGAGCCGTGCTGGCCGACGAACGCCCCGCCCTGGTAGCGGGTCGGGAACAGATCGCCGCGATAGAAGGTCAGCCCCAGCGAGGCGGTGTGCGCGCCCAGGGCGTAGTCGGGGACGATGGCGCTGGCCACCAGATCGGGGCGCTCCGGCTTGACCCGCTCGTCGACGTGCTGGCCGAAATAGCTGTAGGGCCAACCGTAGAAGCCGCCGTCCTGCAGGCTGGTCATGTAGTCGGGCACAAGGTCGTCGCCGAGCATGTCGCGCTCGTTGACCGCGGTCCACGGCGTGCCGGTGGTCGGCTCGAAATCCAGGCCGTTCGGATTGCGCAGGCCCGAGGCGAACACCCGCGCCGGGCCGCCGGGCAGGGGATAGACCAGCACCGCGGCGCGGTTGGCCTCGTTCTCGATGCCGTTCTCGGCGATGTTCGAATTGGAGCCGACGGTGACGAACAGCTTCGATCCATCCGGGCTCGCCACGACGTTCTTGGTCCAGTGGTGGTTGATAGGGCCGCCGGGAAGGTCGAACACCTTTTCACCGACGCCGGTCACCTGCACCTGGCCGTCGGTGTACGGAAAGGCGACCACGGCGTCGTCGTTGGCGACATAGAGCTTGCCGCCGGTCAGGGCCATGCCGAAGGGCCGCTGAAGTCCTTCGGCGAAGGTGGTCTGGACCTCGGCCTTGCCGTCGCCGTCGGCGTCGCGCAGCAGGGTGATGCGATTGGGGCTCTTCATCGCCGCCCCGGCCTTGGACTGCAGGTTGTTGGCGATCCAGCCCTGGATGCCCTTAGCGGGCTTGGCCTCCGACGAGGCTTCCGAGACCAGCACGTCGCCGTTGGGCAGCACCAGCAGCCAGCGCGGATGGGATAGGCCCTCGGCGAAGCGGGTGACGGTGAACCCGGCCGGCGCGGTCGGCGCGCCGCCGCTGGACCAGCCGACCGCCTGCCTGGCGTTGAGCGTCGGGATCAGGCTGGTCTTCGGGCCGGGCAGTTCGGGGTTGGCGCCGAAGCCTGCGAACGGCTCGGACGAACCCTGGCTGCAGGCCGCCAGCATCAGGACGGCCAGTGCGCTGCCGATCGGGCGTAAGGCCATGGTCGATCTCCTGGACGCTCGTTCAACGCGCAAGCGGGCAGTTTGGACGTAGCGCCGCCGTCAGGCCGAATTGGTGGTGTCCGGCAGGCCGAGGATCCGCTTGGAGATGATGTTGTTCTGCACCTCGACCGAGCCGCCGTAGATCGACATCGCCTTGCCCGACAGCCAGCCGCGGACGGTCTCGATCTCCTCGGGGCGGAAGGCGTCGCCCTGCCAGCCGAGCCCCTGGTGGCCCATGATCTCCAGGGTCAGTTCGGCCCGGGTCTGGGAGACCTTGGTGGCCGAGTTCTTGAGGATCGATGCGGTGGTGTTGGCGCCCGAGCCGTTCTTCGACTCCGCGGCGATCCGCGCCAGGGTCAGGCCGTGGACCTTGGCGTCCATCAGGTGCTTGGTCAGCCGGGTGCGCAGGTCGCGGTCGGCGATGCGGCCGTCGGCGTCCAGCTCGACATAGCGCTTGGCGACCTCCTGCAGCGGAGTCGGCTTGGGGCCGGTAGCGCCGCCGGTCTGGCTGGCGCGCTCGTGCTGCAGCAGCCGCTTGCCGACCGTCCAGCCGACATTGAGCGCGCCGAGCAGACCGTCCTTCTCAGCGCGGGCCTCGGTGAAGAAGGTCTCGCAGAACGGCGAGGCGCCGGCGATCAGGGCGATCGGCCGGGTCTCGATGGCCGACTGGCGCATGTTGATCAGGATGAAGCTGATGCCGTCATGCTTCTTGGCGGTCGGGTCGGTGCGCACCAGGGCCCCGCACCAGTCGGAATACTGAGCGCCGGAGGTCCACGTCTTCTGGCCCGTAATCACGTAGTGGTCGCCCGCGTCCTCGCACTTCATCTGCAGCGACGCGAGGTCGGAGCCGGCGTTGGGCTCGGAGTAGCCGACGCACCAGCGAATGTCGCCGCGGGCGATCGGCGGCAGATGCTGGCGCTTCTGCTCCTCGGTGCCGTAGTCGAGGATGGTCGGGCCGATCATGGTCACGCCCATCCCAAAGGTCAGCGGGTTGAACGCGCCGATGCGGCCCATCTCCTGCTGCAGCACCCGGGCCTGCTGCGGCGAGAGTCCGCCGCCGCCGTAACCCGTCGGCCAGGTCGGAACGCCCCAGCCCTTGGCGCCCATCGCCTGTTTCCAGGCCAGCAGGTCGCCTTCGGCCTGAAGGCCGTCCATCAGCGCGCCGGCGATGCCGGGCTTGCCGCGCAGCGAGGCGGGGAAGTTGGCTTCGAGCCAGTCGCGAGCTTCGGCGCGGAAGGCCTCCAGCTCAAGGTCGCCTGTGGTGTCCGCCATTTTATCTCGCCTCTCGAAGCACGTACGCATTGAGCGTTTCGGTAGTCATAGGCGGCCTGTCAGGGACGGCAAGATCACGTGGCGGCAAGCCGGAGGCGCGGACCACCCCGCCGTGAACTCAGAACCGCAGGCGCGGCCCGCTCTCGCCCTCCAGACTAGGGTTTCTACCAATGGCTCGCGCAGGGCCCCAGGCGGATAATGCCACTGCTGTCGAAGGAGGCTGCGGCCTTTCCTCTCGACGTCCAGGGGGACTGAGAGGGTCAAGACATGCGGATGCTGCCCGTCGTCGCGAGTTCCATAGTGCTTTTGCTGGGCGGCGCTGAGATCGCGCTGGCGCAGCAGAAGCCCGCGCCGGCGACCGCCGCGCCGGTGCCGCCGCATGCCACGGAGGTCGAGGAGGACGCTCTGAAGGCGCTCAAGCGCATGGGGGCTTATCTCGATACGCTGAAGACCTTCGGGCTCACGGCCAACACGACCCTGGATGTCGTGACCGTCGATGGTCAGCGCCTACAACTCGACGGCGTCACCAACTACAAGGTCCGGCGTCCCAATGGGTTCGTCATCGACCTCAAGAGCGACATCAAGAACCGGTCGTTCATCTACGACGGCAAGAAATTCACGATCTACGCGCCGGAGCTCAAGTACTACGCCACGGTCGACGCGCCCGCCACGAACGCCGCAACCCTGGACGCAGTCTACGACAAGTTCGGAATCACGTTGCCGCTGGAAGATCTCTTCCAATGGAACGGCGACAAGACACGGGAAGACAAGCTGATCTCCGGCTTCGTGGTCGGCCCAGCGACCATCGACGGCGTCGCCACGGAGCACTACGCCTTCCGCGAAAAGGACATGGACTGGCAGGTCTGGATTCAGAAGGGCGACAAGCCGCTTCCCAAGAAACTGGTGATCATCGACCGCACGGACCCCGCCGGTCCGACCTATACCGCGCGACTGAACTGGGTCGAGAACCCGCAACTCACCCAGCAAGACTTTGCATTCACGCCCGCAAGCGACGCCAAGCCGATCCGGCTGATGGCGGCGCGCTGAGGAGGCCGCGATCATGTCAAAAGCGCCCCTTTACCGTGCGACCCTCGGGGCCGCGATCATCTCTATCGTCTGCATGGCGGCGTTCGACAGCTATGCCCGCGGGCGCGGCGGCGGCGGCGTCCGCGGCGGCGGCATGTCGAGCATGAGTCGTGGATCGTCGATGAGCCGCGGCTCGATGGGCGGCGGCGGCCGCTCATATAGCTCCGGGGGGCGGAGCAGCTCCATGTCGGGCCGGTCGAGCTATAGCGGCAGCGCCGGCCGAAACGCCTCGGCGTCTCGTCCCAGCGCCGGCCAGGGCGCCTACGCCGGAAGCCGGCCCGCCGGCGGCCAAGGCGCCTATGCGGGCAACCGTCCAGCCGCGGGGCAAGGCGCCAACGCAGCCAATCGTCCCGCTGCGGGGCAGGGCGCCTATGCTGGAAACCGGCCCGCTGGCGGCCAGGGCGCCTATGCAGGCAACCGTCCGAACGCGGGCCAAGGCGTCGGAAACCGGGGCGACGGGACCCGGGGCGACAACCGCATCAACAGCGGCGACAACCGCATCAACAGCGGCAACATCAACGTCGGCAACGACATCAACATCGACGGCGACAACGATTGGGGCTGGGGCGGCTGGGACGACTATCCGGTCGGCGCCGGCCTCGCCTTCGGCGCAGCCGCGGCGGTCACCTCGGCGGCCATCTACGGATCGATGTACTATGCGCTGCCGCCGGCCTGTTCGCCTTACTACGGGTCCTATTATTCCTGCGGCGGCATGTATTACGAGCCCCGCTATGAGGGGGACACCGTGGTCTATGTGACGGTGCCCGATCCGGCGCAGGGACAGCCGCCGCCGCCGCCGCCGCCGCCACCCGGGAGCTAGCGGCCGCGCACTGCGACGCAAAAGGTGGCGAAAATCATCGCCGGCTAGCGTAATAGCGCGCGACACATGCCTACGAACGCGCCCCTTCCATCCCACAGGCTGTCCGTCGCCCCGATGATGGACTGGACCGACCGGCACTGCAGGGTCCTGCATAGGACCCTGTCGTCGCGCGCGCTGCTGTATACCGAGATGCTGACCACCGGCGCCGTGCTGCATGGCGATCGCGAACGGCTGCTGGCCTATGACCAGGTCGAGCACCCAGTGGCGCTGCAGCTCGGCGGCTCCGAGCCGGCCGACCTGGTAGCCGCCGCCCGAATCGGCGAGGCCGAGGGCTATGACGAGATCAATCTGAACGTCGGCTGCCCGTCCGATCGCGTGCAAAGCGGCCGCTTCGGCGCATGCCTGATGCGTGAGCCCGAGCTGGTCGCCGAGTGCATGGCGGAGATGGGCGCGGCGGTGAATGTGCCTGTGACGGTCAAGTGCCGCATCGGCGTGGACGACCAGGAACCCGAGGAGAGCCTCTTCCGGCTGGTCGATCTCTGCGCTGAGGCCGGGGTGCGCAGTTTCGTGGTCCATGCCCGCAAGGCTTGGCTCAAGGGGCTGTCGCCGAAGGAAAACCGCGACGTGCCGCCGCTAGACTATCCGCTGGTGCACCGGCTGAAGCGCGAGCGGCCTGATCTGACGATCGTCATCAACGGCGGCATCGCCTCGCTGGATGAGACCGAGAAGCACCTGGACGCTGTGGACGGGGTGATGTTGGGCCGCGCCGCCTATCACACCCCCGCCATCCTGGGCGAGGTCGACCGCCGGGTGTTCGGGCAGGGCGAGGACATAGACGCCTTCGAGGCCGTCGAGCGCTACCGCGGCTATGTGACGGCGCAACTGGCTGGTGGCGCGCACCTGGCCGCGATGACCCGGCACATGCTGGGACTGTTCCACGGATTGCCGGGCGCGCGCGCCTGGCGGCGGGTCCTGACCGTGGAGGGTGTGAAGTCCGGCGCCGGCCTCGAGGTCATCGACGCCGCCCTGGCCGAAGTGGTTCGGGCTCGGGATCTACGGGCGCAGGATCAGCGAAGTGCGGGTGGCCTCGAAGCTGGCGAGGCGGCCTAGATAGGTCATACCGAGCAGCGAGCTTTCCAGCCCGTCCTCGATCACCAGCGCCTCGACGTCGTTCATCGCCGCGCCGGCTACCGAGACGCGGCCCAGGGTCACGGGTGCGGCCCGTGTCTGGCCCGAAGCGGTGACCACTTTGTAGCTGTAGACCAGTTTCTCGGTCGCGATGCCCAGGCGGCGCGCGTCCGACGGGGTCAGGGCCACGGCGCTGGCGCCGGTGTCGACCAGGAAGCGGACCCGCGCGCCGTTGACGTCGGCCTCGGCCCAATAGTGGCCGTCGCCGCCCTTGGCGATGGAGGCCGCCTGACCGGTCGAGGTCTGCGGAGCGATCGCCACGGCCGCCCGCAGTTGGGGCTGCGGCTGGATCACGGAGTCGAGGGTTTCGGCTGCGCCCACCGCCGACACGGCGCCCAGGAGCGCCATCACCGCCAATTTGAGCATCTCTTCACCTCGCCGCTTCGGCACACAGATTGGCCGTTCTCGGCCGCGTCCGGGGCGGAGACTAAGCGAGGTCAGGTTTGCAAGCCGTGAATCGAAACTTGCCGAAACCCTAACAATGGCAACGAGTTAAGGTTAAAACATCGCCAACTTTTCGGGGCGGATCTGGCCCCTGCGGTCCGGCAGTTCTGCCATGATCGCGTCACGCTCGGCCTCGCTCAGCTTCGCCCAGCCTGCGACCTCGTTCAGCCGACGATAGCAACCCAGGCAGAGACCGCTCTCGCCGTCGACGACGCAGACCTTGATGCAGGGGGTCTTGATTGGAGCGGGCGGGCGCGGGGGCGTGTCGGTCATCAGGGGATAGCGTAGGTCACAGTGGCCTGGGCCGCCAGCCGGTCGGGCGCTTCAGTCCAGAGCCGAACGTCGCAGACGGCGGTACGGCGTCCGAGCCGCAGCATCTGCGCCTCGGCGTGGATCTCTCCCGGTTGGGCGCCGCGCAGGAAGTTCATCACCAGCGAACTGGTGACCGCCATCAGCTCTTCGCCGACATGCGACAACACCAGGGCGTAGGCGGCGGTATCCGCCAGCCCCATCAGGGTCGGTCCGGAGATCAGCCGGCCAGGGCGCAGCATGCTGTCGTGATAGGGTCGGATCACCGTCACCCGACCAGGCGCCACTTCGGCGACACGTGGGAAGAATTCGTCCGAGCCGTCCGGGAAGGCGCCCCGTAGGAGTGCGTTGACGGCGGCGGCGTTCAGTTTGATCGAGAGTGCCATAGCCAAAGCTTTGCGGCGGCTGGCCAACATTACAAGGAATTTATGATTTTAAAGTAACGAACATGTATCATGACTTTAATTTAATCCATGAATACTAAATGTGTCCGGAAATTCATTTGAGTACATCCCGGCTGTAGACCAATTTCCCCTCATTGAATTGGAGGGAGTAACGCCATGAAACTGATCGCCATCGCCTTCACGGCTGCTGGTTTGCTGGCCGCGGCCGGATCTGCTGCAGCTGCCGTCAGCGACGTAGAATACCTGAAGGCGAGCCGCTGCCGCGGCCTGGCCGATTCCGGCCTGACGACGGTGGACACCGCCGCCATGGACGCTTTCATCAAGACCGAAAAGCGCAGCCGCACCACGTTTGTCGCCGACCGCGGCAAGGCTGAGTACGACCGCGCAAAGCGCGAGGCCAAGACCGACAGCGCCGAGCGCAAGGCGCGATTGACCGCCGAGCTCACCGGTCCCTGCCAAGCTTACAAGGGTTAGTTCAAGCCCGTAGTCTGTCCCAGAACCGACTTGGAGCGCCCGTTCCCACCGGGCGCTCTTTTGTTTTGCGCGTATGCTCGGAGGGAACCAGCCTTGGCTGTAGGCTTTGTGAGCGGTGGGTGCTGCTGTGGGATTCGAGCCGGCGATGGACTTGTTGAGACCCGGCGAGACCTGCTGGCGAAAGGCCCGCGCCGGGCGGGCGGCCTTCCTGGTCGACACCGAGGCCTATTTCACCGCTGTCTTCGAGGCGCTTCGCAAGGCGCGTCACTCAATTCTGCTGCTCGGCTGGGGCTTCGACCCGCGGGCGCGGCTGTTTCCCGACGGGTTCGACGGACCAGCTGATCCGGACGAGGTGGGTCGGATCCTGGTGGCCCTGGCCCGGGCGCGGCCGGAACTCGACATTCGACTGTTGATCTGGAAATCGGCTCTGCCCATCGCGGCCAGCCAGCAGTTCTTCCCGCACAAGGCTCGCAAGTGGTTCCACAATACCGGCGTGAAGTTCTGGCTGGACGATCACGTGCCGTTCGGCGCCTGCCATCATCAGAAGGTCCTGGTGGTGGACGACAAGGTGGCGTTCTGCGGCGGCGGCGACATCAGCGTCGACCGCTGGGATACAGCTGGCCACCTGGAGCACGATCCGCGGCGGATCATGCCCGACCAGCAGCATCATGCCCCGCGTCATGAGGTGATGATGATGATGGACGGGGAGGCGGCCGCCTCCCTGGGGGACTTGGCGCGGGAACGCTGGCGCCGTGCGACCGGCGAGGCGCTGCCTGTGCCGCCGCCCAGTTCCGAAGATCCCTGGCCCGACCACATCCCCGCCGCCTTGCAGGACGTCGACCTTTCCATCCAGCGGACCGAGCCCGACTGGGACGATCGCCCGGCCGTCACGGAAATCCGCCAGCTGACCATCGAGTCCATCCTGGCGGCTCGCTCGACCATCTATCTCGAGAACCAGTATTTCGCGTCGCCGCTCTACGCTTCGGCCCTGGCCAAGCGTCTGGCCGAGCCCGACGGCCCCGAGGTGGTGCTGATCTCCACCGGGCAGAGCCCTAGCTGGTTCGACCAGCTGACCATGGACCGCGCACGCTCCAACATGCTCTGGCGGCTGCGCAGCGCCGACATCTTCGGACGCTTCCGCGCCTGGTATCCGACTACGCCGGCGGGCACCAAGATCATCGTCCACTCCAAGGTGACGGTCATCGACGAGCAGTTGGCGCGGGTCGGCTCGGCCAACCTGAACAACCGCTCAGGCGGCTTCGACACCGAGGTCGAGCTGGGGGTTCAGGCCAGCGGCGAGGCGGAGGAAATGGTCATCGGCGCGTTCCGCGACCGGCTGATCGGGCATTTTCTCGGCCACACCGGCGACGCGGTCGCCAAGGCGCGGGCCGAGCGCGGAGGCACCATCGCGGCGATCGACGCCCTGAACCGCGAGGGTCGCCTCTCGCCGATCCTGCCGATGAAGCAGACGCCGCTGGGCGAGATCATCGCGACCTATCATCTGGGCGACCCCTACAGCGTGGTCGACTCCTGGCGGGCGACCCGGCGGCGCGACCTGCTCTACAACGACAACCCGCTACAGACGCGGTTCATGCCACGCTGAAATCCATCACCAGGGGCAGGTGGTCCGAGGCCACCCGGGTCAGCGGGTCGAATGGGGCGAACACGTTCTCCACCTTGATCTCAGGGCTGACGAAGATGTGGTCGATGCGCAGGACCGGGAGGGCCGAGGGAAACGTAGAAGTCGGCGTCCGGCGCGGCGACAGCCGGCGCGCCCCGTCCAACTTGGCGGCCAGGGTCCGGTAGACCACCGACGCCCCAGTGGCGTTGAAGTCGCCGAGCAGAATGGTCGCGCCCTTGCGCATCGGGTGCTCCAGCCACGACGGTCCCGCGAGCCACGCGGCCTGGATCTGCTGCTCGCGCGGCACCAGACCAAGGTGGGTGTTGATGATCTGGACCGGCTTGCCCTCGACCTCCGCCGAAATCCACACTGCGCCACGTGGCTCCAGCCGGGGGATCGGCGCATAGCCGGGCAGGGGGCCGGTCTGGATCATCCGCTCGGGATAAGTGGTCAGGATCGCGTCCCCGTAGAGCTCCTCCTCGACCCGCAGGGCCGGGTGGAAATGGAAGGCCATCTTCAGGCGCCGGGCGATCTGGTGGGCCTGATCGACGCCGCCGGTCCGCGCGCGGCCAACATCCAACTCCTGCAAGGCGACGATGTCCGGCTGCAGCTGGGCGATTACCTCTGCGACTCGGCCGACGTCGAGACGGCGGTCCGTGCCGACGCAGCGATGGACGTTGTAGGTGAGGATGCGGGGCATGGGGATCAGCGATGCACGCCCCATTGTCCGGACGCAACGGCTCGAACGCCTATTGCAAGGCGAAGGTTCAGCGCGTCAGGGCCCTGCGAAATTGAACTTACGCGCACG
Source organism: Phenylobacterium sp. P4_E10 (assembly GCF_056401675.1). Taxonomy (NCBI): domain Bacteria; kingdom Pseudomonadati; phylum Pseudomonadota; class Alphaproteobacteria; order Caulobacterales; family Caulobacteraceae; genus Phenylobacterium; species Phenylobacterium sp. P4_E10. The sequence continues at coordinate 24,443 of NZ_JBFUIW010000021.1, forward strand.
TAAACGTCATCTTCACATCGTCATTCGCTTTGCGTATGGTCCGGCCCCAACGAAATACGCTGTAAATGCTCGCGCCAGGGAGCCCCTCATGGACCTCGATTTTTCGCCTGAAGACGTCGCCTTCCGCGAGGAGGCCCGCGCCTTCATCGCCCAGAACTATCCCAAGGAACTGCGCGAAAAGCAGAGCCGCGGCGAAGAACTGGGCAAGGAAGACTACCTCTCCTGGCACCGCATCCTGGCCAAGAAGGGCTGGGCGACGCCGTCGTGGCCGGCCGAGTTCGGCGGCACCAACTGGACCCCCACCCAGAAGTACATCTGGTCGGAAGAACAGGCCCGTGCCGACAGCCTGGGCATCCTGCCGTTCGGCGTCTCCATGCTGGCGCCGGTGATCTACACCTTCGGCACCCAGGAGCAGAAAGAGAAGTTCCTGCCGGGCATCCGCGACGGCGTTGTCTGGTGGTGCCAGGGCTATTCGGAGCCGGGCGCCGGCTCCGACCTCGCCTCGCTGAAGACCAAGGCTGAGCGCATCACCGGTGACGACGGCAAGGAATACTACATCGTCAACGGCCAGAAGACGTGGACGACGCTGGGCCAGCACGCCGACTGGGGCTTCTTCCTGGTCCGCACCGATCCCGACGCCAAGCCGCAGGCCGGCATCTCCTTCCTGCTGATCGACATGAAGACTCCGGGCATCGAGGTCCGTCGCATCACCACCCTGGAAGGCGGCCACGAGGTCAACGACGTCTTCCTCGACAACGTGAAAGTCCCGGTCGAGAACCGCATTTTCCATGAGAACCAAGGCTGGACCTGCGCCAAGGCGCTGCTGGCCCATGAGCGTTCCGGCATCGCCGGCGTCGCGCGTTCCAAGCGCGGCCTGGAGCGGGTGCGAGAGATCGCCGCCACCGAGCGTTCCGACGCCGGCGGCCCGCTGCTGGCCGACCCGTTCTTCCGCCGCAAAGTCGCCGAACTCGAGATCGATCTGACGGCGCTGGAGTTCACCGAGCTGCGCACCCTGGCCGGCGAGAGCAGCGGCAAGGGACCGGGTACAGAGTCCTCGATCCTCAAGATCAAGGGCACCGAGATCCAGCAGCGCCTGACCGAACTGGCCCTGGAGGCTGTCGGCCACTATGGCGCGCCGTATCTGCGCGACCTGGGCCACAACACCAATATCGGCCCCGACTACGCCGAAGGCCTGGCGGGCGCCTACTTCAACGGCCGCAAGACCTCGATCTACGGCGGCTCGAACGAGATCCAGCGCAACATCATCGCCAAGATGGTGCTGGGCCTCTAGTCGCCGATCGTCCCAAGTCGAAACAACTCTATTTCCCGCCCGAGGCCGGCACGGCCTGGGCGGGGTGATGCACGAGGAAACCAGATGGATTTCAGCTTCACCGAAGAACAGTCGATGCTGCGCGACACGGTCGCGAGCTATCTGGCCGACCACTACAGCTTCGAGCAGCGCCGCGACGCCCTGAAGGCTGAGCCGGGCTGGCGCCCGAACGTCTGGAAGGCCTTCGCTGAAGAGCTGGGAATCCTGGGCGCGCCGTTCGCCGAGGATCTCGGCGGCCTGGGCGGCGGCTCGACCGAGAACATGGTCATCATGGAAGAGCTGGGCAAAGCCCTGGTGGTCGAGCCATATCTCGGCACCGTGGTGATCGGCGGCGGCTTCCTGAAGCACTCGAACTACGCCGGTGCGGCCGACCTGATCGGCGGCATCATCGGCGGCGAGACGATCATCGCCTTCGCCTATGCCGAGCCGCAGGCCCGCTACACCTGGCAGGACCTGAAGACCACCGCCAAGAAGGACGGCGCCGGCTACGTCATCAACGGCCACAAGGCCGTGGTGATCGGCGCTCCCTACGCTACCCACCTAATCGTCACCGCCCGCACAGGCGGGGGCCAACGCGACGCTGACGGCGTCTCGGTGTTCATCGTGCCGAAGAACGCCAAGGGCGTCTCGACGCGCGACTACCCGACCGTCGATGGCTTCCGCGCCTCGGAAGTCACCTTCGAGAATGTCTCCGTGGGCGCCGACGCGCTGATTGGCGCCGAGGGCGCGGCCCATCCGCTGGTCGAGAAGGTGATCGACGAAGCCATCGTCGCCACCTGCGCAGAGGCCTGCGGCGTGTTCCGCAAGCTGCATGACGGCACGCTGGAGTATACCAAGCAGCGCAAGCAGTTCGGTCAGCCGATCAGCCAGTTCCAGGTGCTGCAGCACCGGATGGTCGACATGTTCATCAACCTCGAGCAATCGATCTCGATGACCTACATGGCCGACATCAAGCTGGCGGACAGCGACATCGAGCGGGCCAAGGGCGCTTCGGCGGCCAAGGTGCAGATCGGCAAGGCCGCCAAATTCATCGGCCAGAACGCCATCCAGCTGCACGGCGGCATGGGCATGACCGACGAAATGGCCATCGGCCACTACTTCAAGCGCGCCACCATGATCGAGAGCGCCTTCGGTTCCACCGATCACCACCTAGCCCGCTACGAGTCCTTGAGCCTCGGCAAGGCGGCGTAGGTCCGACCGAAATCCTGAACGCAAACGGCGCTCCGGCCTCCGGGGCGCCGTTTTCGTTTGCGGGAAACGCTTGAGCTCCGGGCTTCGAAAAACTCGCATAGGGTGTCGGAACGAGGTCCGATCGACCGTCCTTAGGTCACCAACCCCCGAGGGAGACGCCCTATGCGAATGATCTTTGTGAACCTGCCGGTGAAGAGCGTGGAAGCCTCGCGCAAGTTTTTCGGCGCGCTCGGCTTCACGTTCAACGAACAGTTCTCGAACGAGAACACCACCTGCATGGTCATCGAGGAGAACATCTTCGCCATGCTGCTTGAGCATGATCGCTTCAAGGACTTCATCAACGGCGAGATCAGCGACGCCAGCAGGGCCACCGAGGTGCTGACCTGCCTCTCCGCCGGCAGCCGCGCCGAAGTCGACGACACCCTGGCCAAGGCGCTCGCGGCCGGCGGCAAGCCCTGGAAGCCGATCCTGGACATGGGCCCGATGTACGGCTGTAGCTTCCAGGACATCGACGGTCACGTCTGGGAGCTGATGTACATGGACGAAGCGGCGATGGCCGCGCAGGCAGAGGCGTCCGTCGCAACGGCCTAGCCCGACCGGCCGCATCGTTCCTATGATCGACCAATGGGCAAGGATGCGACCGTCACGGCCAGCTTCGCCGACGGCCCGGACGAGGGCCGACTGCAGTACGAGGCGCCGCGGCTGCTGTTCCGCGGCGCCCGCCGCGCCGCCTACGACGCCGAGGCGCTGAAGGGCCTGCAGGTCGAAGGCGGCGATCTGGTGCTGGCTGACGGCTCGCGCTTTGCGCTGGGCGAGAAGGCTGCCGCAAGCTGGGCCGACGCAATCCTCAATCCGAAGGGACGGCTCGACAAGCTGGGCGTGAAGTCGGGCATGCGGGTCGCGGTGCTCGAGGTCGCCGACGAGGACCTGGCCGGCGAACTGGCGGCGCGCGATGCAGCGCTGGTCAGCGATCTCACCGATCTCGACATCCTGTTCTACGCCGCCGACAACGCCGCCGAACTGGCCCGGATCGGCGAGCTCGTGCCGGCGTTGGCCGAGAAGGGCGCGCTGTGGGTGGTCTCGCGCAAGGGCAAGGCCGCCTCCGTCAAGGACGTCGAGGTGATGGCGGCGGCCAAGTCGTTCGGCCTGGTCGACAACAAGGTGGTCGGCTTCTCGCCGACCCTGACCGCCCTGCGCTTTACGCGAAAACGGCCCTGAGCCGTGCGTGCTCGGCCGCCAACTCGGCCCGGAAGCTCTCCGTCGACCACAGGCGGTAGTCGCCCTGGGCGTAGGTCTGGCGCGTCAGGCAAGCACTCCAGGTATTGGGCGCGCTAAGGAGCCCGGCGGATCGCATCATAGGACGGGCGCGCCGTGCATCGCCTCAGCCAGTCGGCCAGATGCGGCAGGCCGGCGGCCCCGGCATTGACCTTCTGCCAGCCGATCAGGCCCAACTCGTTCGGCTGGCTCAAGGTGGTGGCGACGTTGACGTCGGCCATTGAGAAGGCCTCTCCGAGCAGGTAGGGCCGCTTGGCCAGGACGGGGTCGAGGACGCCGAGCGCGCGGATCAGGTTCTGGCGGTCGGCCTGGACCTGTTCTTCCTCGCCCAGCCGTCGTGCGCGGTTCCAGTCCTGGCGGTCGATCTCGGTCTGCGACCACAGGCTCCACTGGTAGACGCGCGAACGGCCGGCCGGCGTCTGCGGCCACAGCTGCCCGCCGTACTTGTCGCCGAGGTAGAGGTTGATCGCCATCGACTCCCAGACGATCAGCCCGTCGTCATCGAGCACCGGGACGTGGCTGTTTGGATTGAGGGCGTCCAGGGTTTCTCGATCAGCCGGGTCTGCCCGCGGGTTCAGCGGCTCATGCCGGTAGACGAGGCCCAGTTCCTCAAGGGCCACCAGCGAGCGAGCAGCGCGCGACCGCGCCGATCCGTATAGCGTGAGCATGAACACCCCCAGGTCGATCCGTCAGAGTCGTTTGCACGGCGCCTGGCGATCGGGGGCTTGCCAAAGCGCGACGAACCAAGCCTAACCCAGAGAATGGCTCTACGCGACTTCGCATTGCTGACCCTGGTCTGTCTGCTTTGGGCTGCAAACAACATCGTCTCGAAGTACGTGGTGGCCTTTCTGCACGCCCCGCCGCTGTTCTATGCGGCTGTCCGCTTCGCCATCGTGGCCATCGCCGTGTTCCCATGGCTGCGGCCCGCGCCGCGCCCGCTCTGGCGGCTGTTGCTGGTGGCGGTGTCGATGGGGGCCGGCTCATTCGCCTTCGTGTTCATCGCCTTGCAGACCGCCAGCCCCTCGTCGGTGGCCATCGTCAGCCAGTTGATGGTGCCGACCACGACCTTCTTCTCGTTCCTGCTGCTGGGCGAGCGGCTGAGCCCACGGCGGCTGTTCGGCATCTGCCTGACCCTGGTCGGGGCGTTGGCGGTCATGTGGGATCCGCACGGCGTGTCGGTGTCCGCGGGCCTGCTCTATGTGGTGGCCTCGGTGGTGCTCGGCTCGCTGGGCTCGGTGCTGATGAAGCAGATGGGCGGGGTCAAGCCGCTGCGGTTCCAGGCCTGGGTGGGGCTGGTCTCCTGCCTGGTGCTGACGGTGTTATCGGCAGTGCTCGAGCCCGGCGCGGCGCAGACGGTATGGGCGATCGGTTGGCCGTTCTGGGCGGCGGTGCTGTTCTCGGCCCTGATCGTCTCGGTGTTCGGCCACACAGCCTACTACTGGCTGATCCAGCGCTATGAGGCCAACCTGATCTCGCCTTTGACCCTGATGACGCCCCTGGCCACCATCGGCCTGGGTGTGCTCATCACCCACGATCCCTTCGGCCCCCGCATGGCGTTTGGCGCAGCGGTGGCCCTGGCGGGCGTCCTGATCATCGCCATGAGGCCCAACCAGATCATGTTGCTGCTGCTCAACCTGCGAGGCCGGGTCAGATGAATTTCATCGAGGCGGTCTCGCCGAACTTCAACGAGCGTACGTCGCCGCCGGACATCATCGTCCTGCACTATACCGGCATGCAGACCGGCGAGGAGGCGCTGGCCCGCCTGTGCGACGCCGAGGCCAAGGTCTCGTCGCACTATCTGGTCGAGGAGGATGGCCGCGTGTTCCGTCTGGTGCCGGAGGAGCGCCGGGCGTGGCACGCCGGGGTGTCGTTCTGGAAAGGCGAGACCGACATCAATGGCCGGTCCATCGGCATCGAGATCGTCAATCCGGGCCATGAGTTCGGATACCGCCACTTCCCCAAGGCGCAGGTCGACGCGGTGATCGCCCTTTTGACCGACATCCGCAGCCGTTGGCAGGTCGAGGACGGCAGGATCATCGGCCATTCGGACATCGCCCCCGACCGCAAGATCGATCCGGGCGAGTTGTTTCCCTGGAAGGAACTGGCGGCGGCTGGCCACGGCCTATGGGTCGAGCCCGACGCCGCACCGGGCCTGCCGCTGAAGCAGGGTGAGGAGGGCGCGGGCGTGTTCGCGCTGCAGGCGGGGCTCACCCGTCTCGGCTACGACTGTGCGCCCTCGGGCAAGTTCGACGCCGAGACGGCGACCATCGTGCAGGCCTTCCAGCGTCACTGGCGCCAGGAGAAGATCGACGGGATCGCCGACGGCATGACCCGCGCGCGGCTGATCGGCCTGCTGCGGGCGGCGTCGGGGACGTGAGCGACATCGTCATCCGCCCCACGCGGCCAGAGGACGCGCCAGCGGTGCTGGCGCTCTACCAGGTCGCAGCCGCCGGTCCTGGCGGCCTAGCCAGGCGCCCGGACGAAATGGACCTGGCCTATGCGCAGGGCTTCCTGACCAAGGCGCGTCAGGGCGGCGTCTCGTTGGGCGCCTGGATTGACGGCGCGCTGGCGGGCGAAATCCACGCCGGGCGCATCGGCCCGGACCAGTTCGCCCATGTGCTCTCGGACCTGACCATCGCGGTCGATCCGGCCCAGCAAGGCAGGGGCGTCGGCCGCGCCCTGTTCGCCGGGCTGTTCGAGGCGGCGCGGGAGCTCTCGCCCCAGGTCACGCGCATCGAACTGATGGCCCGCGAGGGCAACATCGACGCCATCCGCCTCTACGAGCGGCTCGGCTTCGTCATCGAGGGGCGCTTCGCCCAGCGGGTGCGAATGCCGGACGGACGGCTGGAAGACGATATCGCCATGGGAATGCTGCTGGCGCCGGCTTGACGGCGGATGCGACGCCGGTCAGCAGTGCGGGCCACGAATTTTTCCGCCTTTCGCCATACCCATATTTCGAAAATGAAGGACGTTTTTGATGCGCAATCTGTTCAGCGTTGAAGGCAAGGTCGCCCTGGTCACCGGCGGCAGCCGCGGGATCGGCGAGATGATCGCCCGCGGCTATGTCGAGAACGGCGCCAAGGTCTACATCTCCTCGCGCACGGCCAATGTCTGCGACGGCCTGGCCGAAGAGCTTTCGAAGTACGGGACCTGCATCTCGCTGCCCTTCGACCTGTCGAACATGGACGGCATCACCGGCCTGGCCGCGGCCCTGGCCGAGCGCGAGAGCAAGCTGGACATTCTGGTCAACAACGCCGGCGCCACCTGGGGCGCGCCGATCGACGAGTATCCGGAAGACGGCTGGGACAAGACTGTCGACCTTAACGTCAAGTCGATCTTCTTCCTGACCCAGAAGCTGCTGCCGCAGCTGCGCGCGGCCGCCACTCACGAGAATCCCAGCCGGGTGATCAACATCGCCTCGGTCAACGGCATCGAGCCGCCGGCCCTGGAGACCTACGCCTATTCGACCTCGAAGGCCGGCTGCATCATGCTGACTCGCCACCTGGCCAAGCGCCTCGCCCCCGAGCACATCCTGGTCAACGCCATCGCGCCCGGCCCATTCCAGAGCCACATGATGGCCGCTACCCTGGCCCGCGCCGGCGACGCGATCGCCAAGGCTAACCCGCGCGGCCGGATCGGCACGCCCGAGGACATCGCCGGCGTCGCCATCTTCCTGGCCAGCCGCGCCAGCGCCTACACCACCGGCACGGTGGTGCCCTGCGACGGCGGCTCGGCGGAGTTCTGACGCACGAGTTGCTCCTCCACTGAGGGAGCTGGCAGCCGACAGGCTGACTTAGGGGGACTTTGACTCTCTGCCTTGAGAGCGGTCCCCCTCCGTCTCGCCGCGGTCGCGGCGATCCACCTCCCCCTCAGGGGGGGAGGATCTGCCCTCGTACCTACTAACCCCGCCGCCCGCGTCCGCCGGGGCGGATCGGAGCGGGCGACCAGCCGCCCTTGCCGGGCTTATGCACCCCGCCAGGCTTGCCGCCGTCCAGGCCCTGCGGCCCATGTTGCTTGAGCGCGAGCTGCCGCTCGATGATCGCGCGGGCGCGTTCGGCGGCGGTCGGCTCGTGAGTGGAGTCTACGTGGTGCGCCGACGCGCGCGGTTCTTTTGATTTCGGCATGATGTGTCCATTCGACAGGAAACGTCCGCGCTGAACGGCGCGGCGGGAAGGTCAGGCTTCAGCCTGGCGTTCTCACGGCCTCAATCGATCACAGCACACACTTGAGCATCCTCTTCTGGACGGTTGAGTAGAGGCTAGGCCCGGCCGCACTGGACTGCAAGACGCCGGCCGGCTGCGGCCAATGGGACCAATTGGGATGGAAGTGCTCGAGCGGGGCGCTTGACCGCGGGCGGTCGGGACGTCAGGTTCCGCGCGGACCAGACGGCCGGGCGATCGCGGCTGCTTCGGCAGTCGAGGAAAGTCCGGGCTCCACTATGACATGGCGGCGGGTAACGCCCGCCGGGGGCGACCCCAGGGATAGCGCCACAGAGAGCAGACCGCCTCGGTTTCGATCGAGGTAAGGGTGAAAGGGTGGGGTAAGAGCCCACCGCGGGCCTGGCGACAGGAACGGCATGGCAAGCCCCGCCAGGAGCAAGACCGAATAGGGATTCCGCGCCCCCTTGGGGGTAGGGCCGTCATAGGCCTGAGGCGTCCGGGTAGGTCGCGAGAACCGTCCAGCAATGGGCGGTCCAGAGGAATGATCGTCGCGCCCGTTCGCGGGCGGCACAGAACCCGGCTTATAGGCCGTCTGGTCCCTCGTTCCCCACAGAGAAAGCGCCGTCTGCAGCGGTCGCAAAAGTTATACTTAACAAGTTCTCGGTATGTTCTGTGGATCAGCTGTGGACCATTCTGGCACAACCGCCAAACACCTTTGAGAAACCCGGAAATTGCGTTCTGGAGTCATTGTATCCCAATTGATCCCATGTTAACCCAATCAGCATCCGTTGAGCATGGGCGGGGCGTCTGATCGGGGCGCTCGTCCGGTTCGGAAACGGGTTGGATTGGCGGCTTAGAAGGGCCGCGAGGCTGGGGCAGCGGCGGTATGTTTCTCTCGACCTTCGAGAAACAAGTGGACGCCAAGCGGCGCATCGTCGTGCCGCTGGAATTCCGCGCGCTCCTGGCGGGGCCGTTCGACGGCATCGTCTGCTTTCCCTCCATCGAGGCCGACTGCGTCGAGGGTGGCGGCAAGGCCCTGTTCGACCGCTACATGGCGCTGATCGAAGAGCTGCCGTTCGGCGACCCGGTCCGCTCGGCCATCGAGCTTTCAGTGCTCGGCGGTCAGGCCAAGATGAGCTTCGACACCGCCGGCCGCATCACCTTGCCCGAGCAGCTCTGCGACCAGTTCGGCCTCAGCGACTGGGTCGTGCTGGTCGGCCTGGGCGACCGTTTCCAGATCTGGGAGCGCGAGGCGTTCCAGGCCCATCGCGCCGCCCAGCGCGAACTTGCCCGCGCCGGCCTCGCCGAGCTGCGCGCCCAGCAGCGCGCCGCGCGCCTGGGGGCGGCCCAGTGAGCGCGCCGCACACGTCAGTCCTGCTCGGCGAAGTGATCGAGGCGCTGGAGCCCGGGCCGGGCAAGCTGATCGTCGACGGCACCTTCGGCGCTGGCGGCTATTCGCGCGGCTTCCTGGCCACCGGCGCTCGGGTCGTGGCCTTCGACCGCGATCCCAGCGCCCGCCGCTTCGCGGAAGGCCTGGGCGAGAACTTCCAGCTGATCGACGCGCGCTTCTCGGAGATGGCGGAGCGACTGGGCGAAGGGAGCGTCGATGGCGTGGCCCTGGATCTCGGCGTTTCGTCCATGCAGCTCGATCAGGCCGAGCGCGGCTTCTCCTTCATGCGCGACGGGCCGCTGGACATGCGCATGGGCGCCGATGGTCCGACCGCCGCCGACATCGTCAACACCGCCGAGCAGGCCGAGCTGGCGCGCATCTTCTACGTCTATGGCGAGGAGCGGCAGTCGCGCCGGGTGGCCTCGTTCATCGTCCGGCGCCGGGCCGAGCAGCCGTTCACCCGCACCCTCGACCTCGCCGAGGTGATCGAGCGCGCCCTGGGCGGCCGCCGCGGCGCCAAGGTGCATCCCGCCACCCGCTCGTTCCAAGGCCTGCGCATCGCGGTCAATGAGGAGCTGAGCGAGCTTGAGGCCGGCCTGCGCGCGGCCGAGCGCGTACTGAACGTCGGCGGCCGCCTGGCGGTCGTGACCTTCCATTCGCTCGAGGACCGGATCGCCAAGGCGTTCTTCACCGAGCGGGCGGGCAAGACCCCCGGCGGTTCGCGCCACCTGCCCCCAGTCGAGGCCGGCGCCCCCCCGAGCTTTCAGCTGCTGTTCAACGGCGCGCGTGCGCCGAGCGACGAAGAGACTGCGTCCAATCCGCGCGCGAGGTCGGCCAAGCTGCGCGTCGGGGTTCGCACCTCCGCGCCGGTGTGGAAGGAGGCGGCATGAGCCTGCTTAACCGCAAGATTCGGGGCTTCCGACTGGTCGACGTGGTCGCCCTCGGCGTCCTGATCGCCGTCATCCTCTCCGTCTACCTCGCCAAGACCATGGCCGGGCGCGAGCGCGCCGAGATCGCCACGGTCGAGAAGCAGATCGACGCCGAGAAGGCCCGCATTCGTCTGCTTCAGGCCGAGGTCGCGCATCTCGAGCAGCCGGCCCGCATCGAGGCGCTCTCCACTGCGCACCTCGGCATGGCTCCGATCGAAGCCAAGCACGAGACCACGATCGACAAGCTCGGCGAGATCGCCATCGGGAGCCAGAAGCCGTGAGCCTCGCTCATCCGTCATTCGACCAGTTGGGTTGGCGCTGGCTGAAGGCCAAGGTCTGGGGGCTTGAGCACGCCTTCGAGCGCGCCAAGGCGGCCGGCAAGGCCGAAGACGACACCCGCATCCGCATCTTCTTCGTGATGGCCCTGTTCGCCAGCGCCTTCCTGGTGCTCGCGATCGGCGCGACCCGCGCGGCGATGTTCTCCGACGCCGGCCGCGGCGGCGTGCTCGCCGGTCCCGTTGGCGCGGCGCGCGCCGACCTCGTCGACCGCAACGGCGCCATGCTGGCCGCCGACCTGCTGCACTACGGCCTCTATGTCGATCCGCGCGAGATCTGGGACACCGAAGAGACCCGCCGCGTGCTGCGCACGGCGCTTCCGGGCCTTAATCGCCAGCGCCTGGAACGCGCCCTGTCGGGCGAGCGCCGCGGCTTCGTGGCCGCCGGCCTGACCCCTGAGGAGCGAGCCCGCATCCACGCCCTGGGCCTGCCGGGCGTCACCTTCGAGCCCGAAGAGCGCCGGGTCTATCCGCTGGGCCACACCGCCGCCCACCTGATCGGCTACGCCGACACTGGCGGCATCGGCCTGGCCGGGGCCGAGCGCGCCCTGAACGACAACATCCGCAACGGCGCGGCCGGCAAGGTCGCCGTGCCGTTGTCCATCGACCTGCGCGTTCAGGCGGCCCTGGAGGACGAGCTCTACAAGGCCGCCGCGGAGTTCCAGCCGCGCGGCGCGGTGGGCATCGTGACCAACGTCCACACTGGCGAAATCATTGGGATGGCCAGCTATCCGACCTTCGACCCGAACCAGGTCGCCAAGGCCACTGACGATCAGAAGCTGAACCGCGCGGCGGCCTCGATCTACGAGATGGGCTCGACGTTCAAGGCCTTCACCGTGGCCATCGGCCTGGACACCGGCGTCGCCAATCCGTCCTCGACCTTCGACGCCCGCGAGCCCTTCCAGCTCGGCTACCGGACCATCAAGGACTACCACGCGGCCAAGAAGATCCTGACCCTTGTCGAGGTCTTCCAGCACTCCTCGAACATCGGCACCGCCCGGCTGGCCGAGAGCATCGGCGGCGAGCGGCTGAGCAAGTACTTCGCCGCGCTCGGCCTGACCAAGCCGGCCCGCGTCGAACTGATGGAATCGGCCCGCCCGCTGACCCCGCGCAAGTGGGACATGGACGCCGTGGCTTCCACCTCGTTCGGCCACGGCATGAACGTCAGCCCGCTGGCCGTGACCAGCGCGATGGGCGCGCTGCTGAACGGCGGCTATCTGGTGCCGCTGACCATCAAGAAGCTGGAGCCCGGCCACAAGCCGCAAGGCGAGCGCGTGGTGTCCGAGCAGACCTCGCTGCAGATGCTGCAGATCATGCGTGCCAACGTCATCGGCGGCAGCGGCAAGTCGGCCAATGCGCCGGGCCTCAGCGTCGGCGGCAAGACCGGCACCGGCGAGAAGTACGACCCCGCCGTCCGCGGCTACTCCACTGAGAAGCAGGTCTCGTCCTTCGCCGCGGTATTCCCGACCTCGGGCCCCGTCGAGGAGCCGCGCTACTTCGTGCTGATCCTGATGGACGAGCCGCATGGCACGGCCAAGACCTACGGCTTCTCGACTGGCGGCTGGGTGGCTGCGCCTGCCGCAGGCCGCGTGATCGATCGCATCGCCCCGTTCCTGAACGTCCAGCGCCGGCCGGAGATGATCCAGGTGATCGGCGATACGCCGGCCCCGCCGCTCGCGGACGGTCACTGATGGCCGCGCCGCTTTCCAGCCTGGTTCACCGCAGCTTCGCGACCGACCCGGTCGTCGAGGGCGTCACCGCCGACAGCCGCAAGGTCGGCCCGGGTTTCCTGTTCGCCGCGCTTCCCGGCTCCAAGGTCGACGGCAAGGAGTTCGCCGCCAAGGCCGTGGCGGCCGGCGCCGTTGCGGTGATCGCCGCCGAGGACATGCCGGGGCTCGGCGTCCCGGTGATCGTCACCCCCGATCCGCGTCGCGTCTACGCCCTGGCCGCCAAGGCCTTCTGGGGCGCGCAGCCGCCGGTCGTCGTCGCCGTCACAGGCACCAACGGAAAGACCTCGGTCGCAGCCTTTTGCCGCCAGATCTTCAACCGCGCGGGCCGCAAGGCCGCCAGCATGGGTACGCTGGGCGTTCGCGCCACCGGCCCTGGGCTCGACGAACAGCTGACCCCGCCGGGCCTGACCACGCCGGACGCCGCCGACGTCGCGCGGCTGATGTCCGAGCTGGCCGCCCTGGGCGTGACCCACCTGGCGATGGAGGCCTCCTCGCACGGCATCGACCAGCGCCGGCTCGACGGCGCGGCGCTCACCGCCGCCGGCTTCCTGAACCTGACCCAGGACCACCTGGACTACCACCACACCATGGAGGCCTACCGCGAGGCCAAGCTGCGGCTGTTCGAAGAGCTGCTGCCGCGCGACAAGATCGCGGTGCTGAACGCCGACTCCGACGCCTATGGCGCCTTCGCCGCCGCCGCCGTCGCTTCCGGCCAGAGCATCCTGTCGGTCGGCGAGGCGGGCCAGGGCCTCCGCCTGGTCGAGCGGACCCCAACCCCGGAAGGCCAGCGTCTGACGGTCGAGGCGGACGGGGTGACCTATGACGTGCGCCTGCCGCTGGCCGGCGCGTTCCAGGCTTCCAACGTTCTGGTCGCCGCGGGCCTGTGCATCGCCGCGGGCGAGCGGCCCGCCGACGTGATGGCCGCACTGGAGACCCTGGAGGGCGCGCCCGGCCGCCTGCAGCGCATCGGGACCGGCCGCAAGGGCGGCGAGGCCTATGTCGACTACGCCCATACCCCTGACGGCCTGGAGACGGTGCTGAAGTCGCTGCGCCCGCACGTGACCGGCAAGCTGATCGTCGTGTTCGGCGCCGGCGGCGACCGCGACAACACCAAGCGGCCGCTGATGGGCCAGGCGGCGGCGCAGTTCGCCGACATCGCCATCGTCACCGACGACAACCCGCGCAGCGAAGACCCCAGCTCGATCCGCGCCCAAATCCTCGCCGCCGTGCCCGGCGCGCGCGAGATCGGCGATCGCCGGGCCGCGATCGTGACCGGCGTCGGCCTGCTTGGCGAAGGCGACGTGCTGGTCGTGGCCGGCAAGGGGCACGAGCAGGGCCAAATCGTCGGTTCAACCGTTCATCCCTTCGACGACGTGGCCGAAGTGGCCGCGGCGCTGGAGGGCGCTCATGTCTAAGCCGCTGTGGACTTCTGACGAGATCGCCGCGGCGACTGGCGGCGCGCTGTCCGGCGCCCCGTTCGGAGTGAACGGCGTCTCCATCGACACCCGCAGCATCGAGCCCGCCGATCTGTTCGTCGCCCTGGCCGGCGTCCGCGACGGGCATGAGTTCGTGCCTCAGGCCCTGGCCGCCGGGGCGGCCGGCTCGCTCAGCTCCAAGCCCGTGGACGGCTCGAGCATCCAGGTCGCCGACACGCTCAGCGCTTTGGAGATGCTTGGGGAAGCGGCGCGCGAGCGCGCGCCCCAAACCCGCCGCGGCGCGGTCACCGGCTCGGTGGGCAAGACCAGCGTCACCCAGGCGATCCGCTCAGGGCTGGAGCGGGCCGGCAAGGCCCACTCCTCGATCAAAAGCTACAACAACCACATCGGCGTGCCGCTCACCCTGGCGCGGATGCCGCGCGACACCGAGCGCGCGATCTTCGAGATCGGCATGAACCACGCTGATGAGATCGTCCCGCTGTCGCGTTTCGTGCGCCCTCACGCGGTGGCGATCACTACGGTCGGTCCAGTCCACGTCGAGAATTTCCCGGACGGGGAGGAGGGCGTCGCCCGCGCCAAGGCTGAGATATTCGCTGGAATAGAGTCGGGCGGCGTGGCGGTGCTGAACGCCGACAACAAGTGGTTCGCCCTGCTGAGCGAGGAGGCCCACAAGGCCGGCGCCACGGTGCGCAGCTTCGGCGCGGGCCAGGCCTGCGACGCTCAGCTGGTAGACTTCGCGCCGGAACCTGGCCGCGCCATCATCAAGGCGCGCATGCACGGCAAGGCGCTGGACTTCCCCATCCTGCAGACCGGCTTCCACTGGGGCCCCAACAGCATGGCCGTCCTGCTGATGCTGGAGGCGCTGGACGTCAGCCTTGAGGACAGCATTGCGGCCCTGGGCGCTTTCCAGCCGCTGGCGGGCCGCGGCGCCGAGAAGGTCGTCACGCTGGCCGGCGGCGTCTTCACCCTGATCGACGAGAGCTACAACGCCAATCCGATCTCTATGGGCGCGGCCTTCGCCACCCTGGGTGCACGCAAGGCGAGTGGGCGGCGGATTGTCGCGCTAACCGATATGTTGGAACTGGGCGCCGAGGGGCCGGACTTCCATGCGGGCCTGGCCCCGCCGCTGGAAGCGGCCGGAGTCGACCTGGTGTTCTGCGCCGGCCCTCTGATGAAATCCCTCTGGGACGCCCTTCCGCCGACTCGACGGGGCGGCTACGCGGTTAGTGCGACCGAGCTCGCGCCGCTGATCAGCGCGGCCGTAGAGCCGGGCGATCTGGTGATGGTGAAAGGGTCGAACGGCTCGAGAGCCGGCGCGGTGGCTGCTGCGCTGAGCGCCCTCGATGTGCGTTCGGGGGAGATGGGCTGATGCTCTACTGGCTGTATCAACAGCTTGCCGCGGACGGCTACGTGCCGTTCCTGAACCTGTTGAAATACCAGACATTCCGCACCGGCTTGGCGCTCTTCACGGCGCAGCTGGTCGTGGTCGCCATGGGCTCGCGCTTCATCCGCTGGATGCAGGCCAAGCAGGGCAAGGGCCAGCCGATCCGCGCCGATGGCATCGAGCGTCACGTGGTCGAGAAGGCTGGCACGCCGACCATGGGCGGAGTGATGATCCTGGCGGGCCTGCTGATCGGCACGCTGCTGTGGTCCGATTTGAGCAACGTCTACGTCTGGGCCGTTGTGCTGGTCACCGCCGGCTACGGCGTGCTCGGCTTCACCGACGACTACGCCAAGGTCACCAAGCAATCGACGGCCGGGGTCTCGGGCAAGATCCGCCTGGCGATGGAGTTCGCCATCGCCTTGGCCGCGGTCGCCCTGATCGTCGTCTTCGGGACCAGTCCGCCGGAGGCGCCGGAACTGGCGACCTCGGTGGCCTTCCCGATCTTCAAGCAGGCCTTGCTGCCCCTCGGCTGGTTCTACCTGGCGTTCGGCGCCTTCATTATCGTCGGCGCGGCCAACGCCGTGAACTTCACCGACGGCCTCGACGGCCTGGCCACCGTGCCGGTGATGATCGCCGCGGCCGCCTTCGGCTTCATCGCATACCTGGTCGGCAACTACGTCTTCGCCCAGTACCTGCAGCTGCACTTCGTGCCCGGCGTGGGCGAGGTGGCCATCTATTGCGGGGCCATGATCGGCGCGGGCCTCGGCTTCCTCTGGTACAACGCTCCGCCGGCCAAGATCTTCATGGGCGATACCGGTTCGCTGGCGCTCGGCGGCGGCATTGGCGCGGTGGCCGTGGCCACCAAGCATGAGATCGTGCTCGGCATCATCGGCGGCCTCTTCGTCATGGAGACGCTCTCGGTGATGATCCAGGTCGCTTCGTTCAAGCTGACCGGCAAGCGGGTGTTCCGCATGGCCCCGATCCACCATCACTTCGAGAAACTCGGCTGGTCCGAGAGCACGGTGGTGATCCGCTTCTGGATCATCGCGGTCATGCTGGCCCTGCTGGGCCTCGCGACCTTGAAGCTGCGATAGGGAGGGCAGGGCAGGTCTCATGATCCCGGTCCGCGGCTTCGAAGGCAGGACGGTCGCCGTGTTTGGCCTGGCCCGCACAGGGCTGACGGCCGCGCGCGCCCTCGTGCTCGGCGGGGCCAAGGTCGTGGTCTGGGACGAGAAGGCCGAGAGCCGCGCGATTGCGCAGGCCGAGGGCCTCGAGCTGTTGGACCTCTCCACCGCAGACTGGTCGCAGTTCTCCGCCCTGATGCTCTCGCCGGGCGTGCCGCTGACCCATCCCAGGCCGCACTGGACGGTGGAGATGGCGCATGCGGCCGGCGTCGAGATTCTCGGCGACATCGAGCTCTTTGCCCGCACGGTCAATGCTGCGCCCGAGCACAAGCGCCCGAAGATCGTCGCCATCACCGGCACCAACGGCAAGTCGACCACCACCGCCCTGATCGGCCACATCTGCGCCGCCGCCGGCCGCGACACCCGCGTCGGCGGCAATATCGGCCAGGGCGTACTGGGGCTGGAGGACATGCACGGCGGCGCGGTCTACGTGCTGGAGCTGTCGTCCTACCAGTTGGACCTGACCTCCAGCCTCAAGCCCGACGTCTCGGTGCTGCTGAACATCTCGCCCGATCACCTGGATCGCCACGGCGGCATGGAGGGCTATGTCGCCGCCAAGCGCCGGATCCTGCTCAACCAGGGCAAGGGAGACACCGCCGTAATCGGCGTCGACGATCCCTGGGGTCAACGCATCTGTACGGAGATCACCGCCGCCAACCGCCGGACCATCGTGCCGATCTCGGCGTCGAAGGCGATGGGCCGTGGGGTCTATGCCCTGCAGGGCCTGCTCTACGACGCCACCGGCGAGCGCGCGGTGGAGGTCGTTGATCTGCTCCGCGCTCGCTCGCTGCCCGGGCGTCACAATTGGCAGAACGCAGCCGCCGGCTATTCGGCCGTGCGCGGCCTTGGCCTGACCTCGCAGGAGGCGGCCGACGGCCTGATGAGCTTCCCGGGCCTGGCGCACCGGATGGAAACCGTCGGCGCGGTCGGCAAGGTCCGCTTCGTCAACGACAGCAAGGCGACCAACGCCGACGCCGCGCGCCAGGCGATGTCCAGCTATCCGAAGTTCTACTGGATCGCCGGCGGCCAGCCGAAGGCCGGTGGCATCGACAGCCTGACCGACCTCTTCGGCCGGATCGAGAAGGCCTATCTGATCGGCGAGGCCCAGCAGGAGTTCGCCGCGGTCCTCAAGGACAAGGCCAAGCTCGCCCAGTGCGGGACCCTGGATGCGGCGGTGGCCGCCGCCTATGCCGACGCCGCCGCCACCGGCCAGGACGCTGTGGTGCTGCTCTCGCCGGCTTGCGCGTCGTTCGACCAGTTCGCCGACTTCGAGGCCCGCGGCGAGGCGTTCCGCGAAGCGGTCATGGCTCTCGCGCGCCCAGCCGCCAAGGGCGCGCGGGCTTAGGCCCCGCTCAAGCCAGCGCCGTCACCAGCCAGCAGGCGGCGGTCATCGGCACGATCCCATTTTCGGCATGCGGCGCGAGGGCGGCGTGAACCGTCTCCTGCACCCTGGCCGACGTCGCCTGGTCCTGCTGCCGAAGCGCAGCTGCGACAGGCCCCATCTTCAGGCTCAAGGTCGCCAGGTCGGCCAACGCGATTGGCGTAGGCGCGTCCAGCGCCTCAATGACGATGTCTCGCCAGCCGGAGCGCTCAAGGATCCCGCGTATCCGCAGAGGGTCTGCGAAGGCGAAGCGACCCGGCGCCAGCGGGTCGCCCTTCGGCGTCGGCGGCAGCAGGTGAGAGACGGCGTCCATCGGCAGGCTGGCCAGCGGATTGTCCTGCGGGCTGCGCCAGCATGCGAACACCATCGACCCTCCGGGCCGCAGGCTGGAGCGGATGTTGGCGAACGCCGCGTCGAAGTCGGAAAAGAACATCACCCCGAAGCGGGAGATCACGCCGTCGAAGCCCGCGCCCATGTCCAGGGTCTCGGCGTCGCCTTCCAGGAAGTTGGCGGCCTCCAGCCCCTCGGCCTCGGCCCGTCGACGCGCGAGCCCAAGCAGCGGCGCCGAGACATCGACGCCCAGGCTCAGCCCCTGAGGGCCCACCCGTCGCGCCATGGCCAGGGTGGTGCCGCCCGCGCCGCAGCCGATGTCCAGCACCTTGCCGCCGACGCCGGGATCTCCGCGCGCGAGCAGCACGTCCTCGATCGGCTTGTTCAGCGTGTCCATCAGGCCCTGGAGCTCGACCCAGGCTTGGCCGCCGGCCTGGTTCCAATGAGCGGCCTGATCCATCGGGGCGGCGTGCGGTTCGGCCATGACGGGTCCTTTCGTGCGGTGGGTCCGATCTCGCCTGGCAGCGCGCAGGATTTCAAGCTGCAGGGCGTCTAGGGTCGCGCTTGGTTAAGGTATCTTAAGCATGGCGCGCGCATCACAAGGATACGGGCCCATGCGCCCGCGGAGATGCCCATGAGTCACACCCACCGCCACCAGCAAGCGCATGCCTTCGCCCGCAGCGACCGCTCGCCGGTAGGCATCTGGTGGTGGACCACGGACCGCTGGATGCTAGGGGCGGTGGCCGCCCTGATCGCCATCGGGGTGATGATGTCCTTCGCCGCCAGTCCCGCGGCGGCGGCGCGGATGAACGTCGGCGACCCCTTCCATTTCGCTGTGCGTCAGTGCGTGTTCGCCGCGACCGGCGCGGCGATCCTGGTCGGCGTCTCGATGCTCGATGGGCGCGGTATCCGGCGCGCCGCCTTCTTCATCTATCTGGTCGCCATCGCGATCATGATCGTGCTGCCGTTCATGGGGCACACGGCCAAGGGCGCGACCCGCTGGGTGCAGATCGGCGGCTTCACCCTGCAGCCTTCGGAGTTCATGAAGCCGGCCCTGATCGTGCTGGTCTCCTGGATGTTTTCCGAAGGCCAGAAAGGGCAGGGCGTCCCTGGCGTCTCGATCGCCTTCGGACTCTATTTCCTCTCGGTCGGTCTGCTGCTGATCCAGCCGGACGTCGGCCAGACGGTGCTGATCACCATCGCTTTCGGGGCCGCGTTCTGGATGGCCGGAGTGCCGCTGTCCTGGGTCATGCTGCTGGGCGGCGTGGCGGTGACCGGGCTCTCCTCGACCTATTTCCTGTTCCCGCACGTGGCCAGCCGTGTCGACCGTTTCCTCAGCCCCGACCGCGCCGACACCCACCAAGTCGACCGCGCGGCCGAAGCCATCTCCGCCGGCGGCTTCTTCGGCCGGGGCCCTGGAGAGGGGGTCATGAAGCGCCACGTGCCCGACCTGCACACCGACTTCATCTACTCGGTCGGCGCCGAGGAGTACGGCCTGATCTTCTCGCTGCTCCTGATCGCGCTTTTGGGCTTCATCGTCATCCGCGGCCTCTATCGCGCCATGAAACTGACCGATCCCTTCGAGCAGGTGGCGGCGGCCGGGCTCTTCGTCCTGGTGGGCCAGCAGGCCTTCATCAATGTGGCGGTGAACCTCAATATGATCCCGACCAAGGGCATGACCCTTCCGTTCATTTCCTATGGTGGTTCGTCGATGTGGGCGATCTGTCTGACCTGCGGCATGGCCCTTGCGCTGACCCGCCGTCGCCCGGGCGCCTATTCCCAGGGTGAGGGCCTCGCCAAGGCCGGCGCGTTCGCCTAAAGCCTTCGGATGCGCAAGATCGCTGTCGTCGCCGCCGGTGGAACTGGCGGCCACCTCTTTCCAGCCCAGGCCCTAGCCGAAGCCCTGATTGCTCGAGGCTGGCGCATCGTGCTCGCTTCCGACGAGCGCGCCGCCGCCTTCGCCGACAGCTTCCCGGCCGAGGAGCGGATCGGCCTCTCGGCCCGCACATTCAAGCGCGGCGATCCGGTCAGCATGGCGCAGGCCGGCATCGCCATCGTTCGCGGCGTGATGCAGGCGCGCGCCGCCTTCAGCCGCATCGACCCGGCCGTGGTGGTCGGGTTCGGCGGCTATCCCTCGGTGCCCGGCCTGTTGGCCGGGATCACCCAAGGGCGGCCGACCCTGCTGCACGAGCAGAACGCGGTCATGGGCCGCGCTAATCGCCGTCTGGCCAGCCACGTCAATGCCGTCGCCTGCGCCTTCCCCGTGCTCCAGAAGGCGCCGGGGCGCGTGGCGGAGAACGCCGTCGTCGTCGGCAATCCGGTGCGCCCGGAAATCCGCGCCCTGGCCGATCATCCCTATACGCCGCCGACCGCCGACGGCCCGATCCGCATCCTGATCACCGGCGGCAGCCAGGGGGCTCGCCTACTGTCCGAGTTGATGCCCGAGGCGATCAAGAAACTGCCTGAGGACCTGCGCCATCGCCTGAGCGTCCAACAGCAGACCCGCAAGGAGTCGATGGACAGCGCCCGCCGCACCTACGCCGACGCCATGGTCAAGGCGGAGATCGCGCCGTTCTTCCGCGACATGGCCAGTCGCCTGCGCGACGCTCACCTGGTGATCGGCCGCTCGGGCGCGGGCACGGTCTGCGAATTTGCGGTAGCCGGCAAACCCGCCATCCTGGTCCCCCTGGCCATCGCGCTGGACGACGACCAGGGCCAGAACGCCCGGGTGATGGCCGACGCAGGCGGCGCCGAGGTTGCGCGCGAGAGCCAACTGACGGTCGACGTCATGGCCGGCGCCCTCAGCAAGCTTCTGACTAACCCCGATCGTCTCGCGCGCATGGCCGCTGGCGCGCGCTCCATCGCCAAACCTGATGCGGCCGAACGCCTGGCCGACCTGGTCGAGAGAACCGCCGTCCAAAGATGAACAAGCGCCCCGTCCCCTTCGCCCTCGGCCCTGTGCACTTCATTGGCATCGGCGGCATCGGCATGAGCGGCATCGCCGAGATCATGCTGCGCATCGGCTATACGGTGCAGGGCTCCGACGCCAAGGCCAGCGCCAACACCGAGCGGCTGGAGAAGCTGGGCGCCAAGGTGTTCATCGGCCAGGGCGCGGCGAACGTCGAAGGCGCCTCGGCGATCGTCTATTCGACCGCCATCAAGGCCGACAATCCGGAGATGGTCGCGGCGCGCGAGAAGCGCCTGCCGCTGGTCCATCGCGGCGAGATGCTGGCCGAGCTGACCCGCCTGCAGTTCACGGTCGCCATCGGCGGCACCCACGGTAAGACCACCACCACCTCGATGGTCGCGGCGCTGCTGGACGCCGGCGGCAAGGACCCGACGGTGATCAACGGCGGGATCATCAACGCCTACGGCACCAACGCCAAGGTGGGGGAGGGCGACTGGATGGTGGTCGAGGCCGACGAAAGCGACGGGACGTTCCTGAAGCTGAAGTCCACCTGCGCCATCGTCACCAATATCGACCCCGAGCACCTGGACCACTACGGCGACTTCGAAGCCGTGAAGAAGGCGTTCCAGGACTTCGTGGAAAACGTGCCTTTCTACGGCTTCGCGGCGGTCTGCACCGACCATCCGGAAGTCCAGGCCATGGCCGCCCGCGTCCAGAACCGCCGGGTCATCGCCTATGGGACCAACCCGCAGGCCGAGGTCCGCGCGGACAAGATCAGCATGGGGCCGGACGGCTCGCGCTTCGACGTGATCTTCTCGCCCCAGGACGGCCCGGTTTCACGGCTGGATGACCTGCACCTGCCAATGGCCGGCCAGCACAATGTGCTCAACGCCACCGCCGCCATCGCCGTCGCCCGCGAGCTGGGGGTCAGCGATGCGGACATCCGCAAGGGGCTGGCAGGGTTCGGCGGGGTGAAGCGTCGCTTCACCACCACTGGGGTCGCCGCCGGCGTGCGGGTGATCGACGACTATGGGCACCACCCGGTGGAGATCGCCTCGGTGCTCAAGGCTGCCCGCGCCGTCACCGAGGGCCGCGTGATCGCGGTCGTCCAGCCACACCGCTACTCGCGCTTGCACGATCTGTTCAACGAGTTCTGCGGCTGCTTCAACGATGCCGACACGGTGATCGTCGCCGATGTCTATACCGCCGGCGAGAGCCCGATCCCCGGCGCCGACCGCGACGGCCTCGTCGACGGCCTGCGCCGCTTCGGCCACCGCCGCGCCCTGCCGCTGGAGAACGCCGCCGACCTCGCGCGTCTGGTGCGCGAAGAAGCCAAGGCCGGCGACCTGGTGGTCTGCCTGGGAGCGGGGGATATCACCGTTTGGGCCCATGCCTTACCGGGACAGCTTGAGGCCTTGGCTCAATGAGCTGGCGTGACAGCCTGGCGCCGGTTCGCGGCCGCATCCTCAAGGACGAGCCGCTGGGTCCCTTCACCTGGTTCCGGGTCGGCGGCGCTGCAGAGGTCCTGTTCCTGCCGGCCGACCACGAGGATCTGGCGGCGTTCCTGCAAGGTCTGGACGAAAACGTGCCGGTCACGGTGCTCGGCGTCGGCTCCAACGTCATCATCCGCGACGGTGGCGTGGAGGGCGTGGTCATCCGCCTGGCCGGCCGACCGTTCGCCGCGATCGGGGCCGAAGGCGACTTGATCACCGTGGGCGCGGGGGCGTTGGATTCTGCTGTCGCCAAGGCCGCGGCCAAGGCCGGCCTGGCGGGGCTGGAATTCTACGCCGGCATTCCCGGCTCAGTCGGCGGCGCCCTGACCATGAACGCCGGTTGCTATGGATCTGAAACCAAAGACGTTCTCGTCAGCGCATGGGGCTACGACCGCCAAGGCCGTCGCCGCGACTTCGCCCTGGCCGACTTCGGCTACACCTATCGCCACAGCCAGGCCCCGGCCGACATCATCTGGGTCGAGGCGGTCTTCCGCGGTCGGCCCGACGATCCGGACGCCGTCGCCGCGCGCATCTCCGAGATCACCTCGCGCCGCGAGACCACCCAGCCGATCCGCGAGAAGACCGGCGGCTCGACCTTCAAGAACCCAGACGGCCATTCCTCCTGGAAGCTGGTCGACGAGGCGGGCTGGCGAGGGAAGCTGCATGGCGGCGCGATGTTCTCGCCGCTGCATTCGAACTTCATGATCAACACTGGCGAGGCCACCGCCGCCGACCTTGAAGGTCTCGGCGAGACGGTGCGCGCCGACGTCAAAGCCAAGACCGGGATTCAGCTGGAATGGGAGATCAAGCGCATCGGCCGTCCAGGCTGATCCTGGTCAAGCACGGTCTGCCTCGGTTGGAACCAGGCGCGCCGCCATCGAGCTGGGAACTGGCGCAGGAGGGCCGCGAGCAGGCTCAGCGGCTGGCCGGTCGCCTGGCCGAATTCTCGCCCACCGCCATCGTCTCGAGCCTCGAACCAAAGGCTGCGCAGACCGCCGATATCCTTGCCTCGGAACTCGGGTTGGTCGCGGGGCGTGACGCCTGTATCGGCGAGCAGCTCAACGACTCCGGCCCCTTCACCGATCCGGCGACCTTCCAGGCGGCGGTGGCGCGGATGTTCTCCGAACCCGCCCGCCTTGTGATGGGCGAGGAGACGGCTGACGAGGCCTACAACCGCTTCAGCGCCGCCATCGAGCGGCAGTTGCTCGCCCACCCACTGGGGGCGCTGGTGGCGGTCAGCCACGGGCGGGTGATCAGCCTCTGGATCAGCCGCAGGTACGACATCGACCCACTGCCGTTCTGGCGCGCGCTCGTTCTGGGCAGTGCAGTGGTCGTGGCGGATGAAGCGCCGATCCTGCTCGGAGACTAGAGCGCGCGTTCCGCTGCGATCAGCCGGACGCTCGCCGTGCTCTTCGCCAGCAGCACGCCCGCCTCGTCGAGCAGCCGCGCCTCCACGAACCCAATGCTTTTGCCGAGCTGAACGACCTGACCCTCGCCAAAGATCGGGCCGACCTTGGCCGGCGCCAAGAAGCTGACGTTCATGTCGATGGTGGCGGTGTAGAGCGCCCCATCGGTGTGGGCGAACACGGCCGGTCCCATCGTGTCGTCCAGCATGGCGGCCAGGAAGCCGCCCTGGATCACACCGGCCGGGTTCCGGAACTCAGGCTGCGCCTGGAAGCCGATGCGGATCCAGCCGTCCGCGGGACGGGCGTCAATCACCCGCCAGCCGAGCAGTTCGGCGCAGGGCGGGGCGGAAAGGCGGTCGAGGGCGGTGGCGACGGTCATGTTGCGCTCCTTTGCTCGCCAACGTGCGCCATCGCTGGCGCCAGCGTCGTGGCAGCATGGTGCGCCAGCGCTGCGGCTTGACAGGACTCTGCGCGAAAGGCACGCGCCGGACATGCGCATCGCTCTCCTCGCGGCCACTGCCGCCACGCTTATCGTTTCCGCTCCGGCCGAGGCCTCCGATCTCGCAGCCACCGCTGTGGCGCTTCGCGACAAGGCGCTGACCGACACCACCGCCTGGGACGTCACGGAGTCGCTGACCACCGAGGTCGGCGCGCGTCCGCAGGGATCAGCCGGCATGGACCGCGCCCGCTACTGGGGCGTGGCCAAGCTCAAGGAACTGGGGTTCGAGAACGTCCGCGTCGAGACTTTCGAAACCGAGTCCTGGCTGCGCGGCGCGGAGGCCGCCGAAGTCATCGCGCCTTTCCCGCAGAAGCTGCAGATCCTCGGCCTGGGCCGCTCAGCCGCCACCCCTGCCGGCGGCATCGAGGCCGAGGTCGTCCTCTTCAAGACCCTCGACGAGATGCTCGCCCAGCCGCCTGGCGCCCTGAAGGGAAAGATCGCCGTGGTCACCGAGCGCATGCGCCGCACGCAGGACATCAAGGGCTATGCCGGCGCGGTGCGGGCCCGCTCGGGCGGGGCCGAGGCCGCCAAGCGCGGCGCGGTCGCCTATCTGGTGCGTTCGATTTCCACCGACGACACCCGTCTGCCGCATGGCGGCGGCGCGGCGTTGTCGGGCATCCCGATGGCCGCGCTCTCGCCTCCCGACGCCGAATTGCTGGAGCGCATGGCCGCGCGCGGCAAGCCGATCCGCATCAAGCTTTCGATGGCCTCGACCTATCGGGCGAAGGCCCCGGCCTACAACGTGGTCGGCGAGATCAGGGGCCGGGAGAAGCCGGAAGAGGTGATCGTCATCGGCGGCCACCTAGACTCCTGGGACGCGGGCACCGGCGCCATCGACGACGCCTCGGGCATCGGCATCACCACCGCCGCAGCCAAGCTGATCGCCGACCTGCCGCAGCGCCCGCGCCGAACTGTCCGCGTGGTCATGTGGGGAGCGGAAGAGCAGGGCGGTTCGGGCGCCGCCTATGCCGAGGCCAACAAGCACGAAGTCTCCAACATCATCGTTGCGGGCGAGAGCGACCTGGGCGCCGGCGAGATTTTCAACGCCAAGCTCCCTGCCGGCAGCCTCAACCATCCGGCCATGAAGGCCTTCGCCGCCGCCGCCACCCCGCTCAAGGCGATCGTCTCGCGCGAACCCGCCGAGGACGGCGGCTCCGACGTGTCCGGCCTCAAGCGCCTGGGGACCCCGGTCGTGGAGTTCCAGCAGGACGCCAGCCGCTACTTCGACCTGCACCACTCGGCCGACGACACCCTCGACAAGATCAACCCGAAGGAACTGGCCCAGAACGTCGCCGTCTGGACCGCCTTCGTCTACGCCGTCGCCGACAGCGACATCGACTTCCGCAAGACTGCGAGCGCCGATCAATGAACCTTCCGCTCGCCGGACGCCATGTGGCCCTGTTGATGGGCGGGCTGTCCTCCGAGCGGGAGGTCAGTCTGTCGTCCGGCAAGGAATGCGGCGCGGCCCTGGAGCGACTGGGCGCCAAGGTCAGCTACGTCGACGCCGGTCGGGATCTGGCCCAAGTGCTGACCGCACTGAAGCCGGACGTCTGCTTCAACGCCCTGCACGGCGAGTGGGGCGAGGACGGCTGCGTCCAGGGGATCCTCGAGACGCTGCAGGTCCCGTATACCCATTCTGGGGTGCTTGCCTCGGCCCTGGCGATGGACAAGGCGAAGGCCAAGGCGGTGATGGCCGCGGCGGGGGTGACCGTGCCGGGCGGGGGCTTGTTCAACCGGCATGTCGCGGCGGCCAATCACGTCATGGCGCCGCCCTATGTGGTCAAGCCGAACGCCGAGGGCTCGTCGGTCGGCGTGTTCATCATCCGTGAGGGCGCCAACCGCCCGCCGCAGGAGCTGGCCTCGCCGGCCTGGACCTTCGGCGAACAGGTGATGATCGAGCCCTATATCCGCGGCAAGGAACTCGCCGTCGCCGTGATGGACGGCAAGGCGTTGACCGTTACCGATATCCAACCGCGCACAGAATTTTACGACTACGAAGCCAAGTACGCCGACGGCGGTTCGGTGCACGTTCTGCCGGCCAAAATCCCTTCCCACGCCTACGAAAAAGCCCTCGACCTGGCCGAGCGCGCACATGCTGCGCTTGGTTGCCGGGGAGTTACCCGGTCCGATCTTCGTTATGACGACATTAACGACATTCTGGTCCTTCTGGAGGTGAACACCCAGCCCGGCATGACGCCGACCTCGCTCGTTCCCGAGCAGGCCGCGCTCAAGGGGGTGGATTTCGACCGTCTAGTGCTTTGGATCACGGAGGATGCGTATGCCCGCGGCAGTGCGGGGGGAGTCGCGAGTCGAAGCGAAACCCCGGGCCAAAACGCCCGCTAGCTCCAAATCCCGCCCCCGCGCCAGGAAGCAGGGGGGCTCGTACGCGCCCGCCAAGTTGGGAGCAGCCCGCGGCTTGGGCCTCTCGCCCTGGCACGCCTTGCTGGCTGCGGCCGGCGTGGTCACGATCGCGCTGACCGTCACCATGGCAACCGGCCACCGCAGCGAAAAGCTCGGCGCTTCGATGGGCGCGGCGATCGGCGGTCAGGCCGCCGGGTTCGGCTTCAAGCTGAAGGCCGTGCACGTCCAGGGCGCGTCGGAGATGGCGACCCCGGACATCCTGCGCGCCGCCGGCGTCTACCAGGACGAGCCAGTGCTGGGCATGGACCTCGAGGCGATCCGCCAGCGGGTGCAGGCCGTCGGTTGGGTGAAGGAAGCGCGCGTCGTGCGTCTGCTGCCCGACACGCTGGTGCTGGCGGTGGTCGAGCGCAAGCAACTGGCCGTCTGGCAGGCCGCCGGGCGCAGCCAGGTGATCGACGAGACCGGCCGGGTGATCCCGGAAGCCGATCCCGCACGGTTCCCGACCCTGCCGCTGATCGTCGGCGCCGGCGCTAACGAGGTCGCCGCGGCGATCCTGCCGGAGATAGCGGCCCGCCCGCGGCTGGCTGAACGGACCGAGGCCCTGGTGCGCGTCGATGGGCGCCGCTGGGACCTGCGGATGAAGGATGGATCGCTGGTGCAGCTGCCCGCGGTGGACGAGGGCGCGGCCCTCATCCAGCTCGAACAGCTCGATCAGCGCTCTCGGATATTGGAACTGGGTTTCGAGCGGATCGACCTGCGCGATCCGACCGTGGTGGCCGTGCGTCCCCGTGACGGCGTGCTGCCCGGCCAATTGGTCGCCAACGGCGCATAACGACTGAAGAGGACTGACCGACTTGTCGACCCGGGTTGAGGAACGCAGGGAAAGCCGCGAGGGCCTGAAGGCCGCGCTAAGCCGCCAGCCGGTGGTGGCCGCCGTGGACCTGGGCGCGTCCAAGGTCACCTGCTTCATCATGAAGCCGGACGGCGTGCGGCGCGGCGATCGCACCCTAACTGCGGCCGGGGTCGGCTACGTCCAGTCGCGCGGCGTGCGCGGTGGCGCGATCATCAATCTCGACGAGGCCTCTGACGCCATCGCCCAGGCGGTGGAGCGGGCCGAAAACGTTGCCGGAGTCCAGGTCCAAGGCGTAACCGTCGCCACCGCCGGCGGCCAGCTGGCCAGCCATCGCATCTCGGGCCGCGTCTCGCTGGGGGCGCGTCCGATCTCCGACGGCGACCTGGTCCGCGCCATCCAGCAGGCCCTGGGTCAGATCAAGATTCCCGGACGCCGCGCCGCCCACATCTTGCCGGTCGCCTGGAGCGTCGACGGCCAGGCCGCCATCCGGGACCCGCGCGCCATGTTCGGCCGCGCCCTGGGCGTGGAGCTGCTGGTTGTGACGGTCAGCGAGGCCGTGTTCCAGACGCTCGGCGCCTGCGTCGAGCGCGCCCACCTGCAGTTCGAAGGCGTCGTCGCCGCTCCGTTCGCCTCGGCGCTGGCTGCGCTGGAAGAGGACGAGATGGACCTGGGCGCGGTCTGCATCGACATGGGCGGCGGCTCGACCTCTGCGGCGGTGTTCGCCGGCGGCAGCCTGATCCACGTCGAAACCCTGCCGGTCGGCGGTAGCCACGTGACCGCGGACATCGCCCGCGGCCTGTCGACCTCGGTCGCCGGCGCCGAGCGAATCAAGACCTTGCATGGCTCGGCCATCGCCTCAGCCAACGAAGACCGCGAGATGATCGAGGCCCCGCCGCGCGGCGACGACCCCGGCGCTGGTCCGGTCATCGCCCCGCGCTCACTGCTGAAGGGCATCATCGCGCCGCGCGTTGAGGAAACGCTGGAGCTGCTTCGCGACCGCCTGAAGGCGTCCGGCGCGCCGGTGGAGGCTGGCGCTGGCCTGGTCCTGACCGGCGGCGCTAGCCAACTGGCGGGCGTGCGCGAAGTCGCCGTGCGGGTGTTCGACCGCCCGGTGCGCCTGGGGCGTCCGCGCCGGGTGCCGCACCTGGCCGACGCCGCTTCGGGACCTGCCTTCTGCGCCGCCGCCGGCGTCCTGCAGCGGGCCGCCTTCGGACCGCGCGAAGCGGTCTCGTCCAAGGCCCTGGCCAGCGCCAAACTGCGCCGCGAACCCTTGGATCCGGGGGCCAACCCGGTGGCCAAGGCCGCCGCCTGGCTGCGCGAAAACCTCTGACCCGAGGGCTCGTCGGCCTAAAGTCTGGGGTTGAATCGGCGGCTCCACGCGCTCGGCAAAGGAGTAAAACCCTGTTCGTCGAATGTGTTAGGCGCAGCGGCCGGCGGTCTTGGCCGGGAAGCCGTGCGCGAAGCGGTTCTGGCTAACGGCCAAGCCTTACGCGGCAGGAAAATTTGTGTGGATGCGCCTTCACGGGCCTCCGACTCGCCTTATGCAGTTAACCGCCAATTAACGATGGTGGGCGCTTCCTTAACGCCAACCGTCGCGGGAGCCGGGCGTGTGAGTCGCCTTGGTTCTCTTGACCACGGTAAGAAGGACACAGGGTCCCCATGGCTATCGCACTTTCCGCGCCGCGCGCGACCGAACTGAAGCCGCGGATCGTTGTGTTCGGCGTCGGCGGCGCCGGTGGCAACGCGGTCAACAACATGATCGAGGCAGGCCTCGAGGGCGTAGAGTTCGTGGTTGCGAACACCGACGCCCAGCAACTGGCCTTCGCCAAGACCGACCGACGCATCCAGCTCGGCGTCAAGGTGACCCAGGGCCTTGGGGCCGGGGCGCACCCAGAAGTCGGGATGAGCGCGGCCGAGGAATCGATCCCCGAGATCGGTGAGCATCTCGACGGCGCTCACATGATCTTCATCACCGCCGGCATGGGCGGCGGCACCGGCACCGGCGCGGCCCCGATTATCGCCAAATGCGCCCGCGAGCGCGGCATCCTGACGGTCGGCGTGGTCACCAAGCCCTTCCACTTCGAAGGCCGCCACCGCATGCGCTTGGCCGACGCCGGCATCGGCGAGCTGCAGCGCTATGTCGACACCCTGATCGTCATTCCGAATCAGAACCTGTTCCGGGTCGCCAACGAGCGCACCACCTTCGCCGAAGCGTTCGGCATGGCCGACCAGGTCCTGCACTCGGGCGTCCGCTCGATCACCGACCTGATGGTGCTGCCGGGCCTGATCAACCTCGACTTCGCCGACGTCCGCACGGTCATGACCGAAATGGGCAAGGCGATGATGGGCACCGGGGAGGCGACCGGCGACGATCGCGCCCTGATGGCCGCCCAGAACGCCATCGCCAATCCGCTGCTGGACGAAGTCTCGCTGAAGGGCGCCAAGGCCGTGCTGGTCAACGTGACCGGCGGCCTGGACATGACCCTGCTGGAAGTCGACGAGGCGGCCAACGCCATCTCCGAACAGGTCGACGCCGAGGCCAACATCATCTTCGGCGCGGCCTTCGACCCGACCTTGGACGGCATGATCCGCGTCTCCGTGGTCGCCACCGGCATGGACGGCGCCTCGATGGCGGCGATCGAGCCGAAGGTCGAGCGTAAGCCGCTCGCGGCTCCGCCGCTGCGCGCCGATACCCGTCCGGCCCCGGTCACCGAGCCGGTGATCCGCCAGCAGCCGGTGTACGAGCGCCCGGCGCCGAGCTACGCCGAGCGTCCCGCGCCGCGTTACCCTGAGCCGGCCGCCTATGTTCCGCCTCCCGCGCCGGCCCCGGTGGCCGCCGTGCCTGCGCCCGAGCCTGTGAAGGCCGTGTTCGAGGATGAAGAGCAAGGCGATCTCTACGCCGCGCCGCTCGCCGCTCCGGCTCCGGCCCCGGTGGCGTCCGCGCAGGAACCGCAGATCAGCCGCCCGCTCACCAAGATCGTCGACCCGGCGGTCGAGGAGATGGAAGAAGAACCGCTCTTCGCCCAACCGTCCTTCGAGGATCGTCGCCCGCAGCGCGGCGGCTTCCTCAGCCTGTTCGGCAGCCGCCCGCGCTACGATCAGCAGCCCGCTCCGCAGCCGGCCCGTCAGGCGCCGATCAGCCGCGGGGGGGCCCTGCCGGCCGAACAGCCAGCGGAAGAGACCCAGATGGACAGCCAGGAAGATCTGGAAATCCCGTCCTTCCTGCGGCGTCTGGCCAACTAGCGTTCGACGTCTCAAACGACCTAGAAACGGCCGGGCTCAGCCCGGCCGTTTCGCCATGTGGTAAACGCGACAAGTTGTCGCCCTTGAGCCTTGAATCCTAAGGGAATCTTTACCGTCCCAAATCGAAACATTGCGAAACAGGAAGTGTTTTGCCGCGACGCAGCATAACCCTTACCTGGCAGTTGGGGCGTTATGCGGCCGGCTTGGCCGAAAGTCCGAACGAGGAAGGCGGCGAGCTTTGCGCGCACAAGAGTTTCAACACACCCTGAAGGGCCCCGCCATCTTCGCTGGCGTCGGTGTCCACACGGGCGCCTACACCCGCGTCGCCGTTCGTCCTGCTCCGGTTAATTCCGGCATCGTTTTCGTGCGCACCGATGTGACCGACCGCGACAACCGCGTGCAGGTCTCGGGCGAGGCGGTGACCAAGACCCAGTTGGGCACGGTCATCGAGAACGCCGCCGGCGTCAGCGTCTCGACCATCGAACACCTGATGGCCGCGCTGGTCATGCTGGGCGTGGACAACGCCGTGGTCGAACTCGATGGGCCGGAAATGCCGATCATGGACGGCTCGTCGCTGCCGTTCGTCCAGATCCTCGACCGCGCGGGTCGGCGTAGCCAGGATGCGCTTCGCACCTTCATCGAGATCCTTGAGCCGATCGAGTTCGTCGACGGCGACAAGCGCGCCGTGCTCAAGCCGTCGGACGAGTTCGAGGTTGCTTTCGAAATCCGATTCCCGTCCGCGGCCATCGGTCGCCAGGCCATCGACCTGGTCATGGACGAGCAGGCGTTCCGCGACGAACTGGCCGACTGCCGCACCTTCGGTTTCCTGCACGAGGTCGAGTACCTGCGCTCCATCGGCCTGGCTCGCGGCGGCTCCATGGAGAACGCCGTCGTCATCGAGGGCGACCGCATCCTCAATCCGGAAGGCCTGCGTCGTCCGGACGAATTCGTGCGCCACAAGGCGCTGGACGCCATTGGCGACCTCTACGTGCTCGGCGCGCCGATCCTCGGTCGCTTCGAGGGCGTGCTGGCCGGCCATGGCCTGAACAACCAGCTCGTCCGCGCCCTGATGGCTGCGCCGAAGTCCTGGCGCTATCGCACGCTCGCGCCGGAGCTGGCCCAAGCGGTCTAGGGTGCGGCGAGTTTTCCGCCACAAGAACTCCGCCGCATTTGCGCCCTGCATCGCATGCTGTAGAAGCGGGACACGCGGCCCCGGGGGGCGCGCGTCGATCCTTTAGAGGTGAAGGTGTCCTTGCTTCGCAATTCCCGGACTCGCACGGCCCTCGTCGTCGGCGTCGCTGCTCTCGCCTTGGCCTCCTGTGCGGGCAAGGAAAAGAAGCCGAAGCTGGCCTATGAAGAGCGGCCGGTTGAGCTGCTCTACGCCACCGGCGCCGACCGGCTGGACCGTGGGCTATGGAATCAGGCCGTCCAGTACTTCGGCGAAGTCGAGCGTCAGCATCCCTATTCGGAGTGGTCGCGCCGCGCGATCCTGATGACCGCCTACGCGCACTACCAGGGCAATGACTACGCCGAGGCCATTGCCGACGCCGACCGGTTCATCTCGCTCTATCCCGGCAACCAGGCCGCTGCCTACGCGCACTACCTCAAGGCCATCTGCTACTTCGAGCAGATCGTCGACGTGGGCCGCGACCAGGCCGCGACAGGCCAGGCGCTGGCCAACCTGACCGAGGTCGTACAGCGTTATCCGCGCACGGAATACGCCGCCGACGCCCGCCTGAAGATCGACATGGTCAATGACCAGCTGGCCGGCAAGGAAATGACCATCGGCCGCTGGTACCTGCGTCAGGGCGACACCCTGGCCGCCATTGGTCGCTTCAAGACGGTCATCGATCGCTTCCAGACCACGAGCCACACGCCCGAGGCGCTCTATCGCCTGGTCGAGGCCTATCTGACCCTCGGTCTGCTCGAGGAGGCCCAGCGCAACGGCGCGGTGCTCGGGTACAACTATCCGGGCGACGTCTGGTACCGCGACGCCTACCGCCTGCTGACCGACAAGGGCTTGCGCCCGGCCGTCGAGCCCAAGCAGGCCGATCACGGCACGCTGGTCTCGCGCCTGCCCTTCACCAAGGACAAGGACGCGACGATCAAGCCGCCGGCGTCTGAGGCGCCGCCGCCTCCGGTCGGTGAAACGTCGCCGTCTTCGACGGTCGAATTTCCGCCCGCAACCTCGGCTGAGCCGGCCCCCGCCGCCGAGCCGACGCCGAGCACGCCCAAGTCCGAGAAGCACAGCGGCCTGCTGTCGCGCATTCCCGGCTTCGGTGGCGACAAATAGAACCTAAAGCGAACTTAAGCGTCTTCCGAACCGCCTGATTCCGGGCGATCTTGCTGACATGCTGATCGGACTTTGGATCCGCGACGTGGTGCTGATCGAGGCCTTGGACCTGTCCATTGGTCCGGGCCTCACGGCGCTGACGGGCGAAACGGGCGCGGGCAAGTCGATCATCCTCGACAGCCTCGGCCTGGCGGTCGGCGCGCGCGCCGAAGCCGGGCTTGTGCGTCAGGGTTCGGCCCAGGCCGTCGTGTCCGCTGTCTTCGCGCCGTCCCCTGACCATCCGGTCTGGGAGGTGCTGGAGGAGAAGGGCATCTCCTACGATCGCAGTGAGGACCTGGTCCTGCGCCGCACGCTAAGCGCCGACGGCCGCAGCCGCGCCTTCGTCAACGACCAGTCGACCAGCGCCGGAACCTTGCGCGAGCTCGGCGAGATCCTGCTTGAGGTTCATGGCCAGCACGAAACCGTCGGCCTGCTCGACGCGCGCACCCATCGCCCGCTGCTGGATTCGTATGGTGGGCTGGGCGGTCTGGCGGCGAGCGTCAACGAGGGCTGGAGCGCCTGGCGCAGCGCCCGCACACGTGTAGAAGCGCTGCGGGAAGCCGTGGCCCGTTCAGCGGCCGAGTCCGAAGAACTGACCCTTCGACTTTCCGAGCTGGATCGTCTCGACCCGCAGGAGGGCGAGGAGCCGGCTTTGGCCGAGCAGCGCGCCATCCTCGGCGCCGCTGAGAAGGCGCTTTCGGACATTGCCGAAGCCAGCCAGGCCTTTGAGGGCCTGAC
Source organism: Phenylobacterium sp. P4_E10 (assembly GCF_056401675.1). Classification (NCBI taxonomy): domain Bacteria; kingdom Pseudomonadati; phylum Pseudomonadota; class Alphaproteobacteria; order Caulobacterales; family Caulobacteraceae; genus Phenylobacterium; species Phenylobacterium sp. P4_E10. The sequence goes on from NZ_JBFUIW010000021.1 coordinate 58,331, forward strand.
CGGCCGCCTGGCCCAGGCGGTCCGCGCTGTCGAGCACGCCCGCACCCGCGCCATCGCGGCCGGGGCAGGCGAGGAGTCGCCCGCGGTCGCCCGCCTGGCGGCCGCCAGCGCCGCCATCGACCGGGTGTTCAGCGAGGCCCAGGAAGCCGAGGCTGCGGTTGACGCCGCCGCCGAGGCCTTCGACTTCCGGCCGGACCAATTGGAGAAGACCGAGGAGCGGCTGTTCGAACTGCGTGGCATGGCCCGCAAGCTGCAGGTCAGTGTCGAGGAGCTGCCAATCCTGCGCGTCCGCTTTGCCGAGAAGCTGCGCGCCATGGAGTCTTCCGAGGACGATCTGAAGGCCGCCGAGGCCGCGGTCGCCGCCGCCCGCGCCGCCTATCTGGACGCAGCCCACAAGCTTACCGAGGCGCGCCGCGCGACCGGCGATCGCCTGGCCGTCTCGGTCATGGCTGAGCTCGGCCCGCTGAAGCTCGACAAGGCCCGCTTCCGCGTCGCCGTGGACCCGATCGGCGAGGACCGGGCTGGCCCGACCGGCCTCGACCGCGTCGCCTTCGAGGTCGCCACCAATCCCGGGGCGCCGTTCGGCGACCTGGGCGCGATCGCTTCCGGCGGCGAGCTCGCTCGTTTCGCTCTGGCGCTGAAGGCCTCCCTTGCGGGGCGCGCGCACGGGCCCCAGCCGCTGATGATCTTCGACGAAGTGGACCAGGGGGTCGGCGGTGCGGTCGCCGACGCGGTCGGACTCCGCCTAAAACGCCTGGCCGCCGACGCCCAGGTGCTGGTGGTGACCCACAGCCCGCAGGTCGCGGCTCGCGCCGAGGCCCACTGGCGCATCTCCAAGGCCGGCGACGCCGAGCGGATTCGCACCGCCGTAGAAACGCTGTCGCTCGCTGACCGCGAGGAAGAGATCGCCCGGATGCTGGCCGGCGCCCAGATCACTGACGCGGCCCGCGCCGCGGCCAGGGCGCTGATGGATGCTTAAGACCGTCTCCGACCTCACCGAAGCCGAAGCGCTCGACGAGCTTACCCAGCTCGCCGACGAGATCGCGCGCCACGACATCGCCTATCACCAGCAGGACGCGCCCACGATCTCGGACGCCGACTACGATGCGCTCAAGCAGCGCAACGCGGCGATCGAGGCGGCCTTTCCGCACCTGATCCGCGACAATTCTCCGTCGATGCGGGTAGGCGCCGCCCGGGCCGAGCAGTTCTCGCCGGTCGAGCACGGCGTGCCGATGCTCAGCCTCGACAACGCCTTCTCCAACGAAGACGCGCTAGAGTTCGACGCCCGCATCCGCCGCTTCCTGCGGCTCTCGGGATCGGAGGAGGTGGCCTACACCGCCGAGCCGAAGATCGACGGGCTCTCGGCCTCGCTGCGTTACGAGAAGGGCGTCCTTGTTCAGGGCGCGACCCGCGGCGACGGCCGGGTGGGTGAGGACGTCACCGAGAACCTGCGCACCATCGCCGACATTCCCAAGCGCCTCGCGGGCGAGGGTTGGCCCGACGTCATCGAGATCCGCGGCGAGGTCTATCTCGGGCACGAAGAGTTCGCAGCGCTCAACGCCGCCAACGAGGCCGCGGGCCTGAAGACCTACGCCAATCCGCGCAACTCGGCCGCGGGTTCGCTGCGCCAGATCGACCCCAAGATCACCGCCACCCGGCCGCTGAAGTTCTTCGCCTACGCCTGGGGCCTGCTGAGCGCGCCGTTCGCGCAGAGCCAATCGGAGGCGCTGGCCAAGCTGAATTCCTGGGGCTTCCAGACCACGCCGCAAAGCCAGCGCGTCATCAGCGGCCAGGGCCTGCTCGAGGCCTATGCCGACATGGAGTCCGTGCGCCCCAAGCTCGGCTACGACATCGACGGCGTCGTCTACAAGGTTGACCGCCTGGACTGGCAGCAACGGCTGGGCTTCATCACCCGCACGCCGCGCTGGGCCATCGCCCGCAAGTTTCCGGCCCAGCAGGCCAGGACGATCCTCGAGGCCATCGACATCCAGGTTGGCCGCACCGGCGCGATCACACCAGTGGCGCGCCTGCGGCCGGTGACGGTCGGCGGCGTGGTGGTGGTCAATGCCACCCTGCACAACGCCGACGAGATCGCCCGCAAGGACGTGCGCATCGGCGACACGGTGATCCTGCAGCGGGCCGGCGACGTGATCCCCCAAATCCTCGGCTATGTGCCCGAGGAGCGGCCGGTCGACGCCGTCCCCTACGAGTTCCCGACCCATTGTCCCTGCGATCTGAAGACGCCGCTGACCAAGGAGACCACCGCCTCGGGCGCGGAGTCGGTGGTGCGCCGCTGCACCGGCGAGTTCGCCTGTCCGTTCCAGCGCATCGAGCATCTCCGCCACTTCGTCTCCCGCCGGGCCTACGACATCGAGGGCCTGGGCGAGAAGCAACTCACCTTCTTCTTTGAGAGGGGGTGGGTGAAGGAGCCGGCCGACATCTTCCGGCTGGCCGGCGACGAGGAGAAGCTGACTGAGCTGCGCGCCACCGACGGCTACGGCGAGACCTCGATCAACAATCTGGTCGCGGCGATCGACGCCAAGCGCGCCATCCCGCTGGATCGGTTCATCTTCGGCCTCGGCATCCGCCACGTCGGCGAGACCACGTCGATGGCGCTGGCCCGGCATTTCGAGACCGTAGAGCACTTCGTGGCCGTCTCGGCGGCGGCGGCGGAGCAGATCGGGGGCCCGAACTATACGGCGCTGATAGAGCTGGAAGGCCTGGGTCCGACGGGTGTTCGCGCCGTCCTCGACTTCGGTGGCGGCGCCGGCCCGGGCCTGATCCCGGACGATGTGTCGCTGGACAAGCGGCTGCAGCTGGCTATCCCGAAGCTGAACTCGCGGGCGCGTGCGGCTCTAATCGAACGCTTCGGCGATTGGGACGCCATCGCCAAGGTCGCCGGCGCCGCGGCCCATGAGGCGCCCGGCGAGGAGTTCCGCGAACTCTCGGGCGTCGACGCCGTCGGCCCTGTGGCCGCCCGCATGATCGCCCAATTCTTTGCCGAGCCGCACAACCGCGCCAAGGTCGACGCCCTGCTGGCCGAGCTCAAGACCGTCATTCCGGCCGAGCGTCCGAAGACCGACACCGCCGTGGCCGGCAAGACCATCGTCTTCACCGGTAGCCTCGAGAAGATGACCCGCGACGAAGCCAAGGCCCAGGCAGAGACCTTAGGCGCTAAGGTCTCCGGCTCGGTGTCGAAGAAAACCGACCTGGTCGTCGCCGGCCCAGGCGCCGGCTCCAAGCTCAAGACCGCCACCGACCTCGGCATCCAGGTGATGACCGAGGACGAGTGGCTGGCCCTGGTGGGCGGCTAGCCTACAGCGGCGCGCAGGCGGCCTTGAGCCATTCGCGGACCTCGGCCTGTTCCAGACGCGGTCCGACGACCTCCAGCACCCGTGCGTGATAGGCGTCCATCTGGGCGCGTTCCTGTGGGGTCAGCATCTCCACCACGATCAGGCGGCGGTCCATCGGAGCCAGGGTCAGGGTCTCGAAGCCCAGCATTTCGCGCTCGCCGCCCGGGATCAAAGCCGGCTCGGTGACGAACTGCAGGTTCTCGATGCGGATGCCGTAAGCGCCTTCTTTGTAGTAGCCCGGCTCGTTCGAGAGGATCATGCCGGGCCGCAGGGCCACGAAGTTCGGCAGCTTGGAAATCCGCTGCGGCCCTTCGTGCACGCCCAGATACGACCCGACGCCATGGCCGGTGCCGTGGTCGTAGTCGAGGCCGACCATCCACAGCGGCGCGCGCGCGAGGGCATCCAGCGCCGAGCCCGTGGTGCCCGCCGGGAAGCGGATCGCCGCCAGCGCCAGGTGGCCCTTCAGCACCAGGGTGAAGCGCTCGCGCATCTCCTGGCTGGGCTCGCCGATGGCGACCGTGCGGGTGATGTCGGTGGTGCCGTCCAGGTACTGCGCGCCGCTGTCGACCAGCAGCAGCGATCCGGTCTCCGTCGGCTTGTTGAGCCGGGTGGTCGGCCTGTAGTGGACGATGGCGCCGTTCGAGGCGGCGCCGGCGATAGTGTCGAAGCTGAGGTCCTTCAGCGCCCCGGTTTCCTGGCGGAAGCCTTCCAGGCGGGTGACCACCTCGACCTCGTCGACCGTCCGGCCCTGGGCCTCGGTGGCGATCCAGTGGAGAAAGCGGGTCACAGCCACCCCGTCGCGGGCGTGGGCCTCGCGGGTTCCGTCGATCTCGACGGTGTTCTTGGCGGCGCGGGGCAGGGCGCAGGGATCTTCGCTGCGCAGCACCTCGGCGCCGCCCTTGTAGAGGGTGTCGAAGTACCAGGCCGACGACTGGCCCGGATCGACCAAGACCCGCTTGCCCTTCAGTTCGGCCAAGGCGCCCGGCAGATCATCCGGGGTCTCCAGCCGCACCTCGTTGCCCAGCCAGGCGCGCAGCTCGGGCGAGACCTTCACCGGGTCGAGGAACAGCCGCGCCGAGCCGTCGCTATTGAGGATCGCCTGGCCCAGCGGCAGCGGTGAGCGGATGACGTCGCCGCCGCGCACATTGAACAGCCACGCGATGGAGGAGGGGGCGGTCAGCACCGTGGCGTCGGCCTTCTTGCCGGCCAGGGCCTCGGCGATCCGGGCGCGTTTGGCGGCGGAGTCCTCGCCGGCGAACTGCAACGGGTGCGGAACGACAGGAGCGGTCGGCTGGGCCGGGCGCGCGGCGCCCCAGGCCTCGTCCAGCGGGTTGGTGGCGACCGGCTTCAGTTCCACACCAGCCTTGGCGGCCGCGGACTTAAGGCGCTCCAGCGCGTCCGGCGAATGGAGGCGCGGATCATAGCCAATGGTCTGGCCCTTGGCCGTTGCGCTTTCCAGATAGGCTGGCACGCCGCCCTCGACCAGGTCGCGGATCTCGAACACGCCGCCGTCTACCTGGTCGCGGACCTGCAGGGTGTAGCGGCCGTCGACGAAGATCGCGGCCTTGTCGGCCATGATCACAGCGGCCCCGGCCGAGCCGGTGAAGCCGCTGGCCCAGCCAAGCCGGTCATTGGCCTCTGGCAGGTACTCGTTTTGATGCTCGTCCTCGTGCGGGACCAGGAAGCCGTCCAGACCCTGCGCCTTCATGGCGGCGCGGATTAGGGGAACGTGCTTGGGGCCGAAGGAGGGATCGGTGGTTTCGTCAAAGGTCTGGCGCATACCCAGGAACTTAGTCGCGGCCGACGTTCCGCGCCACCCCGGGGCCGGGCTCTGCGACGAGCCTGCGTTGTGTATTATACCCGGATATAATTGACATCCCGCCGCAGCCGGGCCATCTCTGCGGCATGGACAGGACCGACCGCCGCGAAGCCATCCGCCAATACAAGGAGCGCAAGTCTCCGATCGGCATCTTCAGCCTGCGTTGCACGGCGACCGGCGCGACCTGGGTTGGGGCCTCGCGCAATCTGGACGGCCAGCGCAATTCGTCGCTGTTCTCCCTGCGACTGGGCAGCCATCGCAACAAGGCGATGCAGGCCGCCTACAACGCCGCTGGTGGAGAAGCCGGCTTCGAGTTTGCGGTGGTGGAGTTGCTCGAGGACGAGGAACTCGGCCCGATCGGCCGCGACACGTGGCTGAAGGAGCGCGAGCGTCACTGGCGCGCCGCCCTCGAAGCCCAGTCGGCGATCTGAGACCAGGGCGGGGTGGACGCCGCGCCCGCGCTTCGCCATAACGCCGCTATGCGTCACGCACCCGCCCGGTCGAATTCCTGCGGTCCCTCCGGGGCCGTGTGTCTTCGTTTGGGCTGATCGCCTGCCGCAGATTCACGACGCCCCGCCGCATCGGTTGGGGTCTGACGTGACGCAAAGAGCCCCCAGCCGACGGCCCAGACCTCGGAGAGAGCTCAATGACACCGCCACAGACCTGGACACCGCTGCACACCAAACGGCTACTGCTGCGCGAGTTCACACCTGACGATTTCGAGGACGTCCATGCCTACGCGACGGACGAAGAGACCGTCCGCTACATGGACTGGGGTCCCAACACCCTGGAGCAGACAAAGCACTTCCTAGGGCTCGAGATCGCCGCCCAGACCGGCGAACCGCGCCGCCATTTCGGCCTAGCAGTCGAACTGGTTGAGGAGCGCCGCGTGATCGGCTCGATCCGCCTGGGGCTCTGGGATCACCGCAACGCCGACTTCGGCTACAGCTACGGCAGCCGCTGGTGGCGGCGGGGCCATGGCTACGAGGCCGCTCACGCTCTGGCCGCCTACGCCTTTGAACAGATGGACGTCCACCGGCTCTGGGCCACCTGCGATATTCGCAACCACGGTTCCTACGCGATCATGGAGAAGCTGGGCATGCGGCGAGAGGGAACCCTCCGCCAGAACCAGCCGATCCGCGAGGGAGGCTGGCGGGACACCCACCTCTACGCCGTGCTGGCGCAGGAGTGGGCGGCCCGTCCTTGAGGCCGCTAGTTGACCGGCGGCGCTGCGGTGGTGTCGCTGGCCTCGGAGGCGGCGTCGCTTGCCGCGGCGGCGCTCTCCTGGGCGGCCTGCGCGGTCCGCTCGGCGGCGGCCCCGGCGTTCTGGGCCGCGGTGCGGGTG